>DASWZK010000113.1:0-32024 GCA_036404515.1 Candidatus Limnocylindrales bacterium | reverse complement strand
CGAGATCGCCGATCGGACGCCGATCGTGGGGGACCTGGTGCCCGGCGGCCGCTACGCGGCAGCCGACCTGTTCGAGGCCGGCGGCCTGGGCCTGGTCACGCGCGAACTGCTCAAGAAGGGCCTGATCGACGGCTCAACCCCGAACGTCGACGGCGGCACGATCGCCGGCGCGGCGGCGGCAGTCGTCGAGACCGAAGGCCAGAAGGTCGTCGTGCCGATCGAGACTCCGCTCAAGAAGACCGGCGGTTTGACGATCCTCCACGGCTCCCTCGCCCCGGACGGCTGCGTCATCAAACTGGCCGGCCACGAGCGGCGCTTCCACAAGGGCCCGGCTCGGGTCTTCGAGAACGAGAACGCCTGCTACGACGCCGTGCGCAAGCAGAAGATCCAGAAGGGCGACGTGATCGTGATCCGGTACGAGGGTCCGGTCGGCGGGCCCGGTATGCAGGAGATGCTGTCCGTTACCGCGGCGCTGGTCGGCGAGGGCATGGGCGAATATGTGGCGCTGCTGACCGACGGCCGATTCTCCGGCGGCACCCACGGGCTGATGATCGGCCACGTGGCGCCGGAGGCAGCGCTGGGCGGCCCGATCGCACTGGTTGAGGAGGGCGACGAGATCGTCATCAACGTCGACCGCCACGTTCTCGACTTGAACGTGGCTCCGGACGAGCTCGCAGCCCGGCGCGCCCGCTGGACGGCGCCGGCCCCGCGCTACAAGAGCGGCGTCATGGCCAAATACGCGGCCCTCGTTTCGTCCGCCTCCCTTGGTGCGGTCACCACCGGAGAGCGCCTGACCGAACGCCTGGCGACGTCCGCGGTGGTCAAATAGGCCGTCGATCGTCCAACGGGGGTCGCGCGTCGGTCAGGAGACCTCGGCCAGGCATCCTTGACACCCAGTCATGTGCACGCTAATGTTCATCTAGATGTTCACGTATAGGTGAATGGAGAACTAATGCCCGGAGCGGTTGCGGCCAAGCTGGAATCGATCAAGGATAAGACAGGCATCAGAGGCCGCCAGGTGGCTGACCTCGTCGGCACAACGCCACAGACCGTGTCGAGATGGCAGCAGGGTCGAGTCGACCCCCAGCCGTCTCACTTGATCCGCCTTCTGACGCTCGAATGGATCGCTTCCGAGCTCTCCGAGTTCTACGAACCGGGCGATGCCAAAGTTTGGCTCTTCTCCCGCAATCGGCTGCTTCACGGCGCCACGCCGGCCGAGCTGATCCAGGAAGACAAGATGGACGAGGTGCTCGCGGTCATCGAGCAGCTGAAGACCGGCGCGTACGTCTGACGACGTGGAGAAGGCAGCGCCGGATCCTGCTCTGCTTGATCGGCTGTCGGGGCTCGAACCGCATGCCTGGTCGGGCACCGTCTGGCGGCACACCTTCGCCGACAACAAGCCGGAGAAGACCAACGCCCGATGGGCTCGCCGGAATCCGCCGGGCGTGGAGGTTCTGTACACGAGCCTCGATCGAGCCACAGCAATTGCCGAAGCGGACTACCTGCTCGAGATCCAGCCAGTTCGCCCACGGGCCAAGCGGACGATCCATCGCCTCCAGATCAGACTCAAGTCGGTTCTGGACCTCTCGGATCGCGCGCTGCTCGCCTCGCTAGGCGTTGACGATGAGGCGCTCTCGAGCGATGACCACAGCCGCTGCCAAGCGGTCGGTGGCGCTGCCGCCTTCCTGCAATCCGACGGAATCATTGTGCCCTCGGCGCGAAGTCCAGGCCAGAACATCGTGATCCTCTTCGGGCGCGCGCACCCTCTTCCAGCGGTGTGGGTAGTCGAGTCCGAGGTGCTCGACCGCGCATAGGCGCACGCGCGACGGCTGCGGCCGGCTTGTATTGCAGATCCGGGAGCACTGGAGGCTCATCGCGGAGCAGGCTGGACCATTCCTGGCGCGCCGCGTTGCTTCTGGCGCCGCAGGGATCGGCGGACCTTCGGCGTCTGGTAAAGCGGCAGAACACGAGCCCACGCGGAGCTCGAACCAGCCGCGCCTCTGACCGGGGCACGGCCGCAGCCGGAACCGGCCAGGCCCAAAGCGCCACGAACGGCCTCGAGGCCAAGCTCGGCAGGCCGCCGATGCGCTGCGGATCCCTGCGTTGGGGCTTGCCCGTCCTCCGCGACGCGTAACCCGCTTTTGCCGCCTAACGATTGCGGGTGGCTTCCGTCACGGGGCACAAAGTTGGGACGATCCGCGCCGAACACCATCCATATCGAAGGCTCAGCCGGCCTGCCGCCCACGAAGCATTAGGCGAGCTCGATTCGATGCCCCAAAAGCCCAAGAACGCGGGCGGGTTGGCCCCCGATCGGCCGGGTCATGCGGCCCTTGTTCGGACCCGGCGGCGACCGAAGAATCTGAGACAAGGCAACAAAGGTCCACCGCCTCTCGCGGTTAGAACGTCGATCTCGGGTCTGTTGCCACCCGGACCGGCCCGGAGCGCTCCCGGTCAGAGCGCAGTGGCGTCCCCACTCAATACTTCGCAACCCCCGGCCAAACGCTGGACGGCATTGGCTGAACGGTTCCGCTGTCATCGGACGCTCGCGCACGAGGTAGGCGCGGACGTCCGCTGTGGCGTTCAAAGGCGACACGGCGCTGGACGAAACTGGAGCAGACAAAGGAGCGATTGGATGGTCGTAGCTCAGGTCTCATCGCCCGAGGAAGCTGAGGCAGGCGCTCGCTTCCTCGCCGAGGTGAGCACCAGGACATCGGGTGTCTCCCGCCTCGAGATGCTGCAGCCCGGCCCCTGCGGAGACTTGTGTCCATCGGCGCCGGAACGTGGGACACAGGTCCCATGGAAGTGACCGCGGCCGCAGTTCCAACTACCGATCGCTCCTTCTACGATGAGGTCCTTGGAGCCACGGCCCAGGGCGACAGACTGAAGCTCTGTCTCCAGTGCGGCATGTGCACTGGCATCTGCCCCCACGGCTTTGCGATGGAATACCCGCCTCGGGCCCTCATAGCTGCGCTGCGCGCGGATGACTTCGAGCCGGTCTTCGAGAGCGAAGAGATCTGGCTGTGCGTGTCGTGTTTTGCCTGCACCACCGTCTGCCCGGCGCAGATCCCTCTAACCAACGGGCTCATGACCAGGCTGAAGACCGAGATGCTGCTCAAGGGCAAGGTCCCGTCCGAGTTGCGGACCGCGCTGGAGAACACGCGCCGCTATGGCAACTCGCTGGGGGAATCGCCTCGCCGGCGTCCCGCGTGGGCAAGCGACCTCACCACGCCGGTGCCGATCATGGCTCAGGCCAAGGAACCGATCGACGTGTTGTGGTTCGTGGGTGACTACGCCTCGTATCACCCGCGGGTCCAGGCGGTCAGCAGGGCCATGGCCAGCATCTTCCAGGCGCTCGAGATCAGCTTCGGCATTCTCGGACCGGATGAGAACAGCGACGGCGACGTTCAGCGCCTGGCTGGCGAGCGGGGCCTGTTCGAGCTGCTGGCCCAGAAGAACGGCCGGGCCTTCGGCAAGTATGAGTTCAACGAAGTCGTGACCACGGATCCCCACGCCTATAACGTCTTCAAGAACGAGTACCCCGGGGCCGGCTTCGCCTTCCCGGTCAAGCACTACACCCAGTTTCTGGCCGAACGGCTCGAGCAACTCAAGCCACTCCTGCGGCACGAACAGAAGTTCAAGGTCGCCTACCACGACCCTTGCGCCATCGGTCGGGCCAACAACAACAACATCTACGAGGAGCCGCGCCAGTTGCTCAAGGCGATCCCCGGCCTCGAGTTGATCGAGATGCCCCACAACCGCGCGAACACCATCTGCTGCGGTGGCGGCGGTGGTGGCAACTGGCTAGACGGATTCGTGTGGGAGCGGGCGCACACGCGCACGTCCGAGTGGCGTGTGAAGGAGGCGTTGGATGCCGGCGCCCAGATTCTGGCGGTGGCCTGTCCCTATGAAACGCCGCGCTTCGAAGACGCCGTCAAGAGCATGGGACACGAGGGCGGACTGATCGTCAAAGACATCGCCGAGTTGCTGGCCGACGCAATTGCTGACCAGGGGAGGGACGGATGAATATCGTCGTTCCAATCAAGTTCGTGCCCGATCTCGTCGAGGAACTGGAGATTGACCCGAGCGGGGTGGCGCTGGAGCGAACTTACATGCGCCTGATCCCCAGCGAGCAAGATGAGCACGCGCTGGAACAGGCCCTGCTGCTCAAAGAGCGCTACGGCGGCAACCTCACCGTGGTGACGCTGGACACAGGCGATGTGGACGAGACCCTGTTCACAGCCATAGCCAAGGGAGCAGACCGCGTCGTCAAGGTCCTGGGCGAAGGCTTCGCGGAAGGAGTCAACAACCACGCTGCCTCGTCCGTGCTCCAGGCGGCGCTGGAAGGCATCCCCTTCGACTTGATCCTCACCGGCACGCAGGCGGCAGACGACCTGGACGGTTCAACGGGGCCGCTCCTGGCAGCCCGGCTGGGCCTGCCCTTTGTCGGCTATGTCACCGGAGTCAAGCAGGAAGACGGCGGGGTTGTGGCGCGCAAGGAATACCCGGGCGGGTTGGTGGCCGAGATGGAGGTCGCATTGCCGGCCGTCCTGGGTATCCAGGCTGCCGAGAACCCACCGCGATACGTGGTCACAAGTCTCGTGATGGCGGCCATGAAGACGGCCAAGATCGAGGAGGTGGAGGCCGGCGAGGCCGACAGCAGTGGCGCGGCCGAAGTGGCGCGCATGTACCTGCCGGAACCCAGCGAGCGCGCCGAGATGATCGAAGGCAATGTCGATCACGTGGCCGATGTGCTGGTCACTCTGCTCCGTGAACGCGGGCTGCTGGCGTAGGGAGAAGAGCCATGAGCAAAGATGTCTGGGTTGTCGTCGAAACCTTGCGCGGCGAAGTACTGGAGATCACCTACACCATGCTGGCAGCCGGCCGCGGGTTGGCCGACGGGCTGGGCGGCAGACTGACGGCCGTGCTGCTGGGCCACAACGCCGTGCCGCTGGCCAGCACGCTGGGCGTGGCCGATAGCGTCACTTACGTGGACCATGCGGCCGTGGCCGACTTCACGCCAGACGCCTACCAGCGGACGATTGCCGGGCTGGCCAAAGGTGCCGCCCCGCGCGCCGTGCTCCTGGGGCATTCCTCCATGGGCATGGACGTGGCGTGTGGCATCGGCATCGAACTGGGCACCCCGGTGATCGCCGCGTGCCAGACCCTCGATGTCAAAGCTGGCAAGCCCCGCTACGTCTCCCTGACCTGCGGCGGCAAGGTGCTGGCGGAGGGCGAGCTGCCCGAGCCGACTTGCCTGGTCACGATGGTGCCGGGTGGATACAAGCCTCAGGACGGCAAGAAGGAAGGCGCGCCCGAGGTCACCCGGGTCGCACCGCCCACCGCGCTGGATGACCTCAAAGTCAGGCTAAAGGGCTACATCGAGCCCGAAGCCGGCGACGTGGACATCACCAAGGAGTCCATCCTCGCATCGGTTGGGCGCGGCATTCAGCAGCGGGACAACCTCAAGCTGGCTGAGGAGCTGGCGGCCACGTTAGGTGGCGTCGTGTCGGCCTCGCGCCCGGTGGTGGACCAGGGCTGGCTGCCGACCTCGCGTCTGGTCGGCAAGTCCGGCAAGTCGGTCAAGCCCAGGCTGTACCTGGCGCTCGGCATCAGCGGCGCGCCCGAACACGCCGAGGGCATTCGCGACGCGGAATGCATCGTGGCCGTCAACACCGATGAGAAGGCGCCGATCTTCGACTTCGCCCAGTACGGCGCGACAGTCGACGTGCTCAAGCTCTTGCCAGTCCTCACTGCCAAGATCAAGCAGGCGAAGGGCAACTAGATCATGCCGATCGAGCCCGTGCTGGTCCTGGTCGCCTTCCTGGCGGCGCTGAGCCTGTTCGGCTACCGGGTCTACCGGCGCTTCGAGCACATGCGCCTGGGGCAGCCGGCCGGGCCCTTCGGCCAGTGGGGGCAGCGGATCAAGGCGCTGCTGGTCTTCGTCTTCGGCCAGCGGCGATTGTTCCGCTTCCGTACGCCCGGCGTGGCGCATTTCTTCATCTTCTGGGGATTCCTACTCCTGCTGCCGACGATTGCCCAGGCGATCATCGAAGGCGTCTTCCCAGGTTTCGTGCTGCCCTTCCTGGGGACGTTTGGGCCGCTGGCACTGGTCCAGGACCTGATCGCGGTCGCCGTGGCCGTGGCCGTCCTGTACGGCCTGTACCTTCGTCTCATCGCCAAACCTGAGCGCTACAGGGGCAGCCACCAGGCCGAAGGCATCCTGGTGCTGATCTTCATCCTCACCATCATGGTGAGTCTGCTGGTGATGAATGGCGTGCGGCGTGACCAGGGCGATAGCGCGATCGGGCCGGCTTACTGGCAGCCCGTCTCAGCTTTCATCGGCAGCCTCCTGGCCGGGCTGAGCGCAGGCACGCAGAACACCATCGGCCAGGTCGCCTACTGGGTCCATCTGGGCGTCGTCCTGACCTTCCTCGTCATGTTGCCCGGGGGCAAGCACTTCCACGTCGTGACCTCCATGTTCAACGTCTTCCTGCGCGACCTGAGGGCTCCCGGCAGGTTGCCTCCCGCCCCCCAATTCGACGGTCAGGCCGGCGTCAAGAACGTCGAGCAGTTCACCTGGCTGCAGATGCTGAACTGGTACAGCTGCAGCGAATGCGGGCGGTGCCAGGAAGTCTGTCCGGCCTATGCCAGCGGGCTGCCGCTCTCACCCAAGCTGCTCATCATGGGCCTGCGCGCCCACATCTTCGAGCGTGGCACTGCCCTGCGAGCGGCCAGCTCGGGAGGGGCCTCTGGGAACCCCTCGGCCCAGGCCGTGCTCGAGAAGAGACTGACCGGCGACGTGATCAGCGACGACGTTCTGTGGGCCTGCACGACCTGCTACGCCTGCGACCAGGAGTGCCCGCTGTTCATCGAGCACATCTCCCCCATCGTGGACATGCGCCGCTACCTGCTCACTCAGCAGCGAGCCGATCCCATGCTGATGAGCGCGCTCGCCAATCTGAGGCGCTACGGGAACTCTTTCGGCCAGTCGGACCGGAAGCGCGCCATGTGGACCGCGGACATGACGCCTCCTATCAAGGACATTCGCAAGGAGCCGGCTCATACGCTCTGGTTCGTCGGCGACTACGCCTCCTACAGCCCGACCCTGACGACCATCACTCAAACCACGGCCCGGGTGTTCCAGAAGGCCGGGATCGACTTCGGTCTGCTGTACGACGCCGAGCGCAACGCCGGCAACGACATCCGGCGGGTTGGCGAGGAGGGCCTGTTCGAGCTGCTGGCGATGAAGAACAAGGCGGCTCTCGCCAACTGCGAGTTCCAGGAGATCGTCACCACCGACCCCCATACGTACAACACCCTCAAGAACGAGTACGCGTCCAACGGAAGCGCGGACGGGTCTCCGACCGTGCCAGTCTTCCATTACACCGAAGTGCTCGATCGGGCCATCGCCTCCGGCGAGCTGCCGATCCGGCGGCAGCTGGGCTACACGGTGACCTACCACGATCCGTGCTACCTGGGCCGGTACAACGGCGTCTACGACGCCCCGCGCCGTGTTTTAGATGCCATTGGCTGCCGCCTGGTCGAGATGCCGCGCAACCGCGACCGCAGCCTGTGCTGCGGAGCCGGTGGCGGGCGCATCTGGATGGATGAGGCGGGCGTCAAGGAGCGGCCCAGCGAGAACCGCATCCGCGAGGCCGCTGCCCTCGACAACGTGCAGTACTTCGTCGTGGCCTGCCCCAAGGACGTAACGATGTACCGGGATGCCGTCAAGACCGCTGGTCAAGAGAGCAAGATCGAGGTCAAGGACATGATCGAATTGGTCGAGGAGGCCCTGGGATAGACGTGACACCCGAGGTCAAGATGGGCCACGCAGATGCCACCCATCACATTCGCGCGCGCCATGCTGGTGACTCGCCCATTTCGGGGAGTGCTATGACTGAGAGAATCGGCGTCTACGTCTGCCACTGCGGCAGCAACATCGCCGGCGTCGTCGACGTCGCCGAACTCGCCCGGTGGGCGGCCGAGACCCTGCGCGACCGGGGCGTGGTCATCGCTCGCGACTACAAGTTCATGTGCTCCAGCCCCGGCCAGGAGCTGGTAACCGACGATATCAAGAACCTCGGCCTCAACCGGATCGTGGTCGCGGCCTGCTCGCCGCATCTCCACGAGAACACTTTCCGCACGGCAACGGCACGAGGCGGTCTGAACCCGTACCTGTGCGAATTGGTTTCGATCCGCGAGCAGGACTCGTGGGTCCACACTGACAAGGCCGCGGCCACCGCCAAGGCCAAGGCGATCCTCGCCGGCGGCGTCGAGCGGGTCCGCCGCAGCGAGCCGATGCAGCCCATCAAGGTCGACATCAACCCGGCCACACTGGTTGTCGGTGGCGGCATCGCCGGCATCAGCGCGACCCTCGAGATCGCCGACGCCGGCTTCAAGGTCTATCTGGTCGAGAAGGACCCCTCGATCGGCGGCCACATGGCCCAATTCGACAAGACCTTCCCTACCCTGGACTGCGCGGCCTGCATTCTGACCCCCAAGATGGTCGCGGCCGGCACGCACCCCAACGTCGAGCTCCTGACCTGGAGCGAGGTCGAGAAGGTCGAGGGTTACGTTGGCAACTTCACCGTCACCGTCCGCAAGAAGGCCCGCTACGTCGATGAGGACCTCTGCAACGGCTGTGGCGTCTGCCAGGAGAAGTGCCCGTGGAAGGTTCTCGATGAGGTCTTCGAGGCCGGGATGGGCCGCCGCAAGGTGATCTACACGCCGTTCGACCAGGCCGTTCCTCGGATTCCGGTCATCGACCGCCCGAACTGCCCCTACTTCAAGAAGGGAACCTGCAGGGCCTGCGAGAAGTTCTGCGACGCGAACGCGATCGACTTCACGCAGGAAGATCAGATCCTGACGCTGGAGGTCGGCAACATCATCATCGCCACCGGCTACGACCTCTTCGACGCTCGCAGGATCCCCCAGTACGGTTACGGCCGGCTGCCGAACGTCTTCACCAGCCTCGAGTTCGAGCGTTTGTGCAGCGCGGCCGGACCGACGAACGGCAACATCGTGCTGCGCGACGGCAAGACAGCGCCGAAGACCGTTGGCATCGTCCACTGCGTGGGCAGCCGAGACAAGAACTACAACGGCTACTGCTCGGCCATCTGCTGCATGCAGAGTCTCAAGTTCGCGCACCTGGTCAAGGAACGGACTGACGCGGAGGTCACGAACTTCTACATCGACATGCGCACTCCCGGCAAGGGCTACGAGGAGTTCTACGAGAGAGTGCTCGAGGAGGGCGGGCACTTCGTGCGTGGCAAAGTGGCCGAGATAACGGACGCCGCTCGCCTGCCGGGCGAGGAAGGCAAGCTGATCATCCAGGTCGAAGACACCCTGGCGGGCAAGCAGCGGCGGATTCCGATGGACATGGTCATCCTGTCGGCCGGTCTCGAGCCGCGCGCCGGCGCCAAGGAGCTGGCCACCCAGTTCGGCCTCTCGTGCAGCTTCGACGGCTGGGCCATCGAGAAGCACCCCAAGCTCGACCCGGTCGCGACCATGACCGAGGGCGTCTTCATCGCCGGCTGCGTCAGCGGGCCCAAGGACATCCCGGCCTCGGTCGCCCAGGGCGCCGCAGCGGCCGCTCGCGTCCTGGGCCGGATCCAGCAGAAGCAGATGAGCCTCGAGCCGATCAAGGCCACGGTTCACGCCGAGCACTGCTCCGGCTGCCGGATCTGCAACACGATGTGCCCCTACAACGCCATCTCGTTCCTGGAGGCGGACGGCGTCTCCTTCATCAACGCGGCGATGTGCCAGGGCTGCGGAACCTGCGTCGCGGCCTGTCCCGCCGGAGCGATCTCCGGGACGGGCTTCAGCGACGAGCAGGTCCTGGCGCAGATCGAGGGTCTGCTCAGAGTTGGAGCCGACGGGGAGCGGCCCAGACGGTCGGCCTTCCCGGTGGCTCGCGGCGAAGCGATCGAAGAGGCGGTGCTCGCATGAGCGCGCAGGCACCCGTCGCACCGGCTCCGGCAGAAGGAGCGGCTCCGGCCAGGACCTTCGAGCCCGTGATCATCGGCTTCACCTGCAACTGGTGCAGCTACCGGGCCGCCGACCTGGCCGGCACGGCCCGGACCAAGTACCCGCCCAACGTCCGGCTCATCCGGCTGATGTGCTCGGGCCGCCTCGATCCGACGTTCGTGCTCAAGGCTTTCTCCGAAGGCGCCGACGCGGTCCTGGTCAGCGGCTGCCATCCCGGCGAGTGCCACTACCTCGAGCAGAACTACAAGGCCCTGCGCCGGTTCAAGCTGCTGCAGCGAACGATCGAGGCCCTCGGCATCGAGCCGGAGCGGCTTCAGCTCGTGTGGGCCAGCGCCGCCGAAGGCGTCCGCCTGGCCAACGAGATCGCTCGCGTGACCGAGGAAGTACGGGCTCTCGGTCCCCTCAACTGGCCCGTCGGGAACGTCGTAGACATCGACGGCGTGAACCTGGAGGCGGCCTGGGAGGCCACAGGCGGTGACGCCGGTGGACCGCCCGAGACTTCCGACTGCGTCGACCCGGAGCCCACGCCGGAGGCAGCCCGATGAGCCCGACCGCTGGATCCAACGGCACCGCCACGGCCGCGGCCAAACCGTCGGCCAAGCCCAAGCTCGCCATCTTCGGCGCGGCCTCCTGCGGCGGCTGCGACGTCGCCATCATCAACATCCACGAGCACATCGTGGATGTCGCCGGCGCCTTCGACATCGTTCTGTGGCCGACCGTGATGGACGGCAAGTACAGCGACATCGAAGCCATGGCCGACGGCGAGATAACCGTCACTCTCGTTTCCGGCAGCATGCGGACCAGCGAGACGGTCCACCTGGCCCGGCTCCTGCGGCGCAAGTCGCAGATCATGGTTTCGTTTGGATCGTGCGCCAGCGAGGGCTGCATTCCGGGCCTCGCCAACCTGACCAGCCGCAAACAGATCATCGACACGGCCTTCTCGACCTCCAGCACGGACAACCCAGAGAACCTCCGCCCGGTGTGGGAGTGCGAAGTTCCGGAGGGCGTGCTCCACCTGCCCGAGTTCGAGCCGGTACTTCGGACTCTGGATCAGGTGGTGGACGTGGACTACACGATCCCTGGTTGCCCGCCCGAGTCGAACCAGATCTGGGCGGCCCTGGAGGCGGTGGTCAAGGCTCTCAACGGCACCGGGCCGCTTCCGCCAAAGGGCTCCGTCCTCGGCGCCGGAGACTCGACCGTATGCGACGAGTGCGCCCGCAAGCGCGACGTCAAGAAGATCGACCAGTTCGTCCGCATCCAGCAGGTGGCCGGGTTCGATCCTGAGATCTGCCTCCTGGAGCAGGGCCTGCCCTGCAACGGCCCGGCGACGCGCAACGGCTGCGGCGCCCTGTGCCCGGCCGTCTCGGCACCGTGCATCGGCTGCTACGGCGCCGCGGAGGGGGTCGTCGACTACGGCGCCCGCTTGATGTCCGCGTACGCCTCGGTCGTACAGGCCATCAAGCCCGAGGAGATCGACAAGGTGCTCGACGGCATCCCCGACCCCGTGGGCCAGTTCTACCGCTTCAGTCTGGCCGGCTCTCTGCTCCACAGCAGCCGCTCGGCCTGGCAGGACGACGGAGAGTAGCCGGACATGGAACGAATCACCATCGATCCCGTCACCAGGCTCGAGGGTCACGGCAAGATCGAGATCTTCCTCGATCCCGACGGCGAAGTCGCCAACGCTTACTTCCAGATCCCCGAGCTGCGCGGCTTCGAGCGCTTCTGCGTCGGCCGCCCGGTCGAGGAGATGCCGACGCTGACCAACCGCATCTGCGGCGTCTGCCCGGAAGCTCACCACATGGCCGCCGCCAAGGCAGCCGACGCCGTCTACCACGTCGATCCGCCGCGTCCCGCCAAGCTCCTGCGCGAACTGCTTTACAGCGCCTTCTACTTCACCGATCACACCACCCACTTCTACGCCCTCGGCGGCCCCGACTTCGTGGTCGGGCCGGACGCACCCGCAACCGACCGAAACATCCTGGGCGTCCTGGCCAAGGTCGGCATGGAAGTCGGTGGCCAGGTCATCGAGGCCCGCAAGAACGGCCACCACGTCATCGAGATGATCGGCGGCCGCAAGATTCATCCGGCGACGGCCGTTCCCGGCGGCATGACTCAGGGCATCATCGAGGAGCAGCGGGCTGAAATCGAGAAGATCGGGCGCTGGGGCATCGAATTCGCCCAGTTCAGCCTCGGGCTCTTCGACCAGATCGTGTTCGGCAACGACGCTTACAGGGAGATGATCCTCTCGGACGGCTACACCCACAGGACCTACTACATGGGCCTGGTGGACCCGAACGGGAAGGTCAACTTCTACGACGGCCAGGTCAGCATCATGTCGCCCGACGGGGCCCGCGTCGGGACCTACGCCCCGGCCGACTACCGCGACTGGATCGCCGAGCACGTCGAGCCGTGGACCTACCTCAAGTTCCCCTACCTCAAGAAGATCGGCTGGAAGGGGTTCGTCGACGGGCCCGACTCCGGCGTCTATTGCGCAACGCCTCTGTCTCGTCTCAACACCGCCGACGGAATGGCCACTCCTCTGGCCCAGGCCGCCTACGAGCGCTTCTACGAAACCCTCGCACCGACGCCCGAGTCGGGCGGCAAGCGCATCGTTCATCACCGCCTGGCCACACACTGGGCTCGCCTGATCGAGCTCCTCTACGCGGCCGAGCACATGGTCGAGCTGGCCACCGATCCGGAGATCACATCGCCGAACGTCCGCACGATTCCGACCGAAATGCCCACCGAGGGCGTCGGGGTGGTCGAGGCGCCGCGCGGCACGCTGACCCACCACTACTGGACGGACGAGCGCGGCATCCTGACCGCGGTCAACCTCGTCGTTGGCACGACCAACAACTACGCACCGATGGCGATGTCGATCAAGAAGGCCGCCCAAAGCTTGATTCACAAGGGCACGGTCGTGCACCAGGGCCTGCTGAACCGGGTCGAGATGGCATTCCGCCTCTACGACCCGTGCTTCGGCTGCGCCACTCACTCACTCCCCGGTGAGATGCCGCTCCAGGTCGCGATTCGCAACTCGGACGGCGAGGTCATCGAGGTCCTCGCTCAGAACTGCTAGATCGGACATCAGCGTGGCCGACCAGGTTTCCCGCGACCGGCAGCCTCGAACGATCGTCATCGGGTTGGGCAACCCCCTTCTCGGCGACGACGGCGTGGGCTGGCGAATCGCGGACGAGGTCGAGGATCTGCTGGGCACTGCCCGGCAGGCCGGCCGCGTCGTTCCCGACGTGGCGATCGAACGGCTGGGCGTTGGCGGTCTGCGCCTGATGGAGTGCCTGACCGGCTATGACGCGGCGATCCTGGTTGACGCTGCCGAGTTCCCGAACCGCCCCATCGGCGAAGTCCGATCCTGTTCGTTCGACGACCTGGCCGACTTCACGGCCGGCCACCTCGACTCGGCCCACGACGCCTCGCTAAAGACTGCCCTGGCGCTGGGCCGGCGCCTCGGCGCGACCCTTCCCCGGAGCATCCATGCGGTCACCGTCCAGGCCCACCGAACGGACGAGTTCAGCCAAGAGCTGAGCCCCGAGGTTTCCGCGGCCGTCCCTGCCGCGGCCGAGACCGTCGTCGGGCTGCTCGCCGCAGGTGCGAGGTAGGCCATGCATCAAGTTGTGCTCGCCCAGGCCGTGCTGGAAGTGGTCGTAGACCGAGCGACTGCCCTCGGCGTGACTCGGGTCGCCGCCGTCCACGTTCTGCTCGGCGAAGACGACGAGCACACCGAAGATGCCCTGCGCTATGCCTGGGGCGAGGTGTCGGTCGGGTCCTGTGCCGAAGGCGCCGAGTTCATCATCGAGAGAACGCCCGGAGATGGCCTGCGCCTCGCCGCCATAGACGTCGAGCGGGCCGCACCGGCCCCTGGCAGGAACGCCAGCGGGCAGGAGGTGGCAATCGGATAACTTGACCCTCGACGGTGGCGGGGCGCCGCACCGATCTCAATCACGCACAACGGGCGATGGATAATCAGCAATCTCCGCCCGCGTTGTATGCCCAACCGCCGGACACCGGAGTCGGGAGGGAAACATGAGCCAGCAGTTCGTGGTCCAGCTGCCAAATCACCCGGGAGAGCTTTCCCGTCTGGCCAGAGCCCTGTGCGCCCGGGGCGTGAACATCGTCCAGATCCAGCAAAACACTGTCGGCGATCTCACTTGCGCGCACATCTTCACCGACTGCTGCGACGACGACACGACCGATGTGCTCCGGAGCATGGGCTATTCATTCGTGCCCGGCTCCAGCCTGACGGTCGAGATCGAGGACACGCCCTGCGCCTTCAGCGAGGTCAACGATCGACTCCACCACGCCGGGATCAGGCTGAAGGGTTGCTGCGTCGTCAGTCGGGGCCACGGTGTCGCGACCTGGGCACTGGCCGTCGACAAAGAGGATCTGGCGCGCGAGGTCCTGGGCCTGCCGGCCCTGCGCGACCCGGCCGGAACCACCCACTAGGGATTGCGTCTAGCGCGGCCGCTGCTTGATCAGCCTGCCGCGCCGCGAGATTGCGTGCGTCGATAGGGCCGCCACGCCCATCGCCACGAGCGCCCGCTCGGCTGTGGGCAGAGGCCGCACGATCGACAGGAATTCCTGGGCGCGGGCCCTGTCGACCAGGCCGAGGAGCGCAAGACCCCGCCCCGTCAGGGTCAGGGTTCGCTGACGGCGATCCTCCGAGTCCTGATTCCGCTCTATCAGCTGCCGTTTCACGAGACCGTCAACGAGACGGCTCGCAGCCGACTGGGAGCGGCCCAGCGTGTCGGCCAAGTCGGCCACCGTCATGGTGCCGCTATCCGCCAGCGCGTACAGCGCCGCCAGCTGTGTGAAGCTCAGGTTCAGCTCTCCGAGCTGGGCCGAAAAGCCGATAACCAGGTCGCGCCAGATCGCACGGCCCATGGCGATCCGGTCCGAGAGCTCGCGCGGATTCTGGAGACGATGACGAGCCGCCTCCACCGGCGCCGACAGCAGCTCCCGTGCCGCCGATTCCACGGCCGCTCGGCTCGGGACGGTAAGAGAAGGCATGTGCAGGAACGGCCGTGGACTGCTGCGGAGCAGGCGCAGCGACGCCGACCCGCTCGCTCTCACCACGGACCCATCCGCCGGCTGGTGCCGGCCGATCGACGTGCCCTTGAGGGGACCTGCGTCAGCCTCGGGAGCGCCGGCGGGTGCCGTCGGCCAGGCCGTTTCGGACGCGTCCGGCGAGGGCGGCCCGAGTCGCGTTGGCTGAACCGGTCCGCCTTCCCGCGGCCGCGGGTCGAGGTTTGGGAGCCTGGGTCGGAACTGCGGCATGGCCGCAGAGTACGTGCAGGACCCGATCTATGCAAACCTGCACACGTTTCCCCTCGTGGCTCGGGGCAGCTGGGTTAACCTCCGGAGGAGGCCGACCGCCCGATGGTCGGCCGGAATCGATTGAGGGCCACGGCCCTGCGAGGTCCTTCAGCCCCGACCTGAGCAGGCGAGCCGAAGGAGACCCGGCACAGCAAATGGATCGAATCGCTTTTGTGTTCCCCGGCCAGGGGTCCCAGTCGGTGGGCATGGGCAAGGCTCTGGTTGAGGCCTCACCTGCTGCCGCGGCGGTTCTGGCGGAAGCCGACGACGCTTTGGGGGAGCCGATGAGCCGCCTGGCGTTCGACGGCCCGGCGGAAGAACTCGACCTCACGGTGAACGCCCAGCCTGCGCTGGTGGCTGTTTCCATCGCCTATCTCGCCGCCGTGCGCGAACGTTGGGCCGCGGCCGGGATCGCCGCGCCTCAGCCGGCGTACTCGGCCGGCCACTCGATGGGTCAGTACACCGCAATGGTCGCCGCCGGCGTCCTCTCGCTCGCCGACGCCGTTCGCCTGGTCCGCGAGCGCGGGGTGCAGATGCAGGCCTCCGGGTCGGGCCGAGCTGGCGCTATGGCCGCGATCATCGGTCTTGACGACTCACGCCTGCCCGAGCTGATCGCCCTCGGATCGTCGCATGGAAGCCTCACCGTGGCCAACCGAAACGCTCCCGGCCAGGTCGTCATCTCCGGCGATCGAGCTGCCGTCGAGGCTGCCCTGGCCGGCGTCAAGGAGTTGGGGGCGCGCCGCGGCATCCTTCTGCCGGTCTCCGTCGCGGCCCATTCGCCTCTCATGGCCGAGGCTGCCGAAGGGATGACCCGCGTTCTCGCGCCGGTCCACTTCGCCGACCCGAAGGTTCCGCTGCTGGCCAACGCCGACGCCCGGCCGATCACCACTGCCGACGGCGCTCGTGGCGAACTCATCGAGCACCTGACACGGGGCGTCGATTGGATTGCCGCGGTAGGGCGTATGACCGCCGACGGGGTCACCACGTTCGTCGAGATCGGGCCCGGCAAGATTCTGACCGGCTTGATCAAACGCATCGCGCCGGACGCGAACGCCATCGCGGTTGACGACGCAGGTGCACCGGGCGGCATCGCGGTGCCCTTCGACGAACGCGCCACGATCACCCATTGAGCCACCCGCCGGCAGCGAGGCTGCGGCGAAATCGAACCCGGGAGGAGCGAGGAGCAGTGCGAAAACCCGATTACACCAGGCGAATCGCCGTCACCGGGCTGGGGATTGTCAGCCCCATCGGCAACGACAAGGACACCGTCTGGGAGAACCTCGTCTCGGGTCGGTCCGGCATCGGTGAGATCACCCATTTCGACACGACGCCTTACGAGCACAAGGCCGGTGGCGAGGTCCACGACTTCGACGTAACCAAGTTCTGGAACTTCAAAGACGCCAGGCGGACCGACACCACCGTCCACTTCGCCGTCGCGTCGGCGAAGATGGCGGTCGCCGACGCCGGCCTCGAGATCAACGACGACAACCGCTACGACATCGGCGTCATCTACGGGTCCGGTGGTGGTGGCCAAGCTCTCTTCATCTCGAATCAGGAGATCTGGCACTCGAAGGGCGCTCGATCGGTCAGCCCGTTCTTCATCGCCAACGGCCTCGTCGACGCAAGCTCCGGCACGATCGCCATCGAGACGGGGGCCAAGGGCCACAACTTCTGCCCGGTGTCGGCCTGTTCGACCGGCACGACGGCCATCGGCGAGGCCGCCGAGGCGATCCGCCGAGGCGACTGCACCGCCGTGATCGCCGGCGCCGCCGAGTCGCCGCTGCTCGAGCTCGTCCACATCGGCTTCACCAACATGCGCGGCCTGGGCACTCCGCTCCCGGGTCAGCCGATCGGGTCGGTTTGCCGCCCATTCGACCGAACTCGCGACGGCTTCGTCCTCGGTGAGGGCGCTGGCGCGCTGATCATCGAGGACCTCGACCTCGCCAAGGCCCGTGGGGCCACGATCTACGCCGAGGTTGTCGGCTACGGCTCAGCCGCGGACGGCTTCGACATGATCGCGCCGGCCGACGGAGGAGAGGGCTCGGCCCGAGCTATGAAGATGGCCCTGGAGCGGCGCGGTGTACCCGCCGACGAGATCGACATGCTCAACCCGCACGGAACTTCCACGCCTGTCGGCGACAAGCGCGAGAGCGAGGCGATCTGGGCCGCTTTCGGCAGCCACACGCCGAACATCCTCATCTCCGCGACCAAGTCGATGACCGGCCACATGATGGGCGCCGCCGGCGCCTTCGAAGGGGTGGCGACCGTCCTTTCGATCTACCACCAGACCGTGCCCGCGACACTCAACTATGTGGAGCCCGATCCCGAGTGCAACATCAACGTGGCGACGGAGACGATCGAGAAGCCCCTTCGGTACGCCATGTCGAACAACATCGGCCTGGGCGGTCACAACGCCGCGGTCATCTTCAAGCGCTACACGGGCGACTAGCGGGCCGAAGACGGAACGCTCTCACCGGGTTCATCCGAGCCGGCACGGCACGACCGGAACCCACCAACGTTGGGCCGGTAGAGAACGCCCTTCGAGCTAGGCTATGAGGATGACTGGGCCGAGCCAGCGGCGGCGTCGGGCGGCGTCGGCAGATGGAGTCGCGTTGTTCACGGTCTGCTAGATCCTTGCCTAAGGCAATGATTACTAGCGTGATTATGGTATATTCCGGCCATGGCTGACAAGAGTTCGGTCAGAGCGGCGGACGCACCCGAGGCCCGCGTCTCGGACGGGACGCTCGAAACCAGCCGCCTGCTGGTGGAATTCCTCCACGCCGCCTATGCGACACGCCGTCTCGACGCCGACCCGGTGACCATCACCGGCGCACCAGGGACGGCCCACGGAGCGGCGCCGTCAGCCGCCTCGAGCCACGCCGTTCGAGCGGCCATTCACATCTATCAGCACGGCGAGAGGACCGTCGGACAGCTGGCGTCAGGCCTCGGCATCTCCTACGGCTGGGCCAGCCGGGTCGTGGAAGAACTGGAGGCGTATCGGTACGTCACACGCGAGAGAGATCCCGAAGACCGACGGGTCGTGCGCGTAAGGCTGAACCCGGATGCGCTCGAACACGTCGAACGTGCGTACCGCTGGCGAGGCCGCGCCGTCGAGGAAGCTCTGGAGCCGCTGAGCGAGTCCGAGCGAGAAGCGGTCCGCGCATTCCTGCGTCGCCTGACCGGATTACTGCGCGAGGGCCAGCCCCAACAGTCTCGAGGCGCCGGGTAGCCGTCGAGCCGGTACAATCCGCAGGTCGGATGTCGCCAGGCCGCGTGAGGCTCGGTCTATCCGACAGCCGTCCCCCGGCGGATGCGTTCCGTTCCGCCGGGCCAGATGAGCTGGGCGCCGCCAGCGGTGGCCGCCTCCGCTTGCTACACGTCCTAGGAGATGGCCCGTGCCCACGAAGGATCCCGCCCGTCGCACAGTCGTCACCGGCCTCGGGGCCGTCACCCCCATTGGCAACACTGCCAAGGCGTACTGGGAAAGTCTCCTGGCGGGCGTATCTGGCGTGGGTCCCATCACGCAATTCGATCCTGTCCGCCTTGACGTTCGAATCGCGGCCGAGGTCAAAGACTTCGATCCCAATATCGCGATGGACCGCAAGATGGCGCGCCGGATGAGCCGCTTCATCCACCTGGCAGTGGCCGCTGCAACCGAGGCTGTAGACGACGCGGGCATCGACTTCGAGGCCTACGACCAGGACTCCCGCGACCGCGTGGCCGTCGCCATCAACACCGGCGGCGGCGGGGTCGATCAGGTCTTGGAGGGCACCAAGGTACTGGCCGAAAAAGGGCCCGGCCAGGTTTCTCCGTTTGCCATTCCCGCGCTATCGGGGTCGATGGCCGCCTGCCAGGTTTCGATGAAGTACCACACTACCGGCCCGGTCATCACCCAGGTGGCGGCTTGCGCCAGCAGCGTCTACGCGTTCATCGACGGCATGCGCATGATCAGGGACGACGAGGTCGACGTCGCGCTCGTCGGCGGTTCGGAAGGCTCCCTCTTGCCGATCGCCTTTGCCGCACTGGGCAACATGGGCGCCCTGTCGCGGCGGAACGACGACCCGACCCATGCCTCTCGACCGTTCGATCGCGACCGCGATGGCTTCGTCTTCGGTGAGGGTGCGGGGGTGGTGGTCCTCGAGTCGGCCGAACACGCCATGGCCCGCGGCGCGAAGATCCTGTGCGAGGTGCTTGGCGGCGGCATGACGGCCGACGCGTTCCACATCAGCGCACCTGAGCCGACCGGACGCGGCGCCGCGGCGGCGATGACCAAAGCCCTCCGCAATGCCGGGGTCGCTCCGGACGAGATCGACTATATCGTCGCCCACGGGACCTCCACCCCGCTGAACGATATGACCGAGACCCGAGCGATCAAGGCCGCCTTCGGTGACCACGCCTACAAAGTCGCGATCAGCTCGCCGAAGTCGATGGTCGGCCACCTGCTCGGAGCCGCCGGAGTGGTGAGCGCCCTGGCCGCCATCGGGGCCATCCGCGACAGTGTGATGCCGCCCACGATGAACCTGCAGAACCCGGACCCGGAGTGCGATCTCGACTACATCCCGAACGTGAAGCGGGCCAAGAAGGTCGACACGGCGATCATCAACGGCTTCGGCTTCGGCGGCCAGAACGCGGTCGCGGTCTTCCGCCGCTTCGAGGCTTAGGCGCAGGGCCGCGGCGGGCCGGGACCGTAGGCACGGGGCCGCGGCGCCTCGGGAGTCCGCCGCAGAGAGCTGACCGGGCGGGGGCATCTTCGAGCCGCGCCTCGGAGTAATCGCGAACGCTTCCGGAGAGGATCGGCCGATCGGGCCAGGGAGTGTACGATTCGGGCGTCATGCGCCGCCGAATTCTCCCTCCCTGGTTGCGACGAGGATTCGAGGCCGGCGTAATCGGCGCCATGCTCTCGGTGGGCACGCTCGTGGCATTCCAGCTCAGCCGACCGGCTCCGCGCCTGGCCCTCCCGAACGGCCTCGACGGCGCGTTGATCCTTACGCCAGCGGTGGTCGCACTCGGCATCTTCGTGATCAGCTACCCGACATTCCTGGCCGCCACCCGAGAGGACGCCGTACTCGGCGTGGTTGCAGCGTTCCTGGTTGCTGCCGATGCGTTCATGCTGGTTTCCTTCGCCGCCCGCGACCAGGTGATAGTCCATCCGCTGGCCCGCAGCCTGCCGCTCGGGGTCGTGGCGGCCAGCCTGGCAGTTCCCGTTGCGCTCGGCGGGTTGCTGGTCGGGCAGCTCACTGCACGGATCGGTTTCGGCAGGTCGGCCGGATTGCGGTCGGCCGTGGTCGGGGCAGCATTGACGGTGGTTGCCGTACTCCTCGCCGCGTATACGATCTGACGGCCGCGGCTAAGTGGCCCCGGCCGCGGCTCCTGCCGTGGCGCCGGTGGTCGCCGGCCTCGCGCCCAACGAGATCCGCCGCAGGCGCAGCGAGTTGGAGACCACGCTCACCGACGAGAACGCCATTGCGGCCGCCGCAAGGGCCGGGTTCAGCGTGACCCCAAACAGCGGGAACAGCGCGCCCATCGCCACCGGGATCAGAACGACGTTGTAGCCAAACGCCCAGAACAGATTCTGGCGGATGACCCTCCTGGTCTGGCGGGACAGGCGAATTGCCATCGCCACGGCCCGCGGGTCGCCGCCGACCAATGTCACGTCGGACGCCTCCATGGCCACGTCGGCACCGGTTCCGATCGCGATTCCCAGGTCGGCGCGGGCGAGGGCAGGGGCATCGTTGATACCGTCGCCGACCATCGCCACTCGCAGGCCGCGGGCCTGGAGCGCGGCGACGGCGTCGGCCTTACCGGCTGGCAGCATGTCGGCCATGACGCGTTCCGCCGGTATCCCAACAGCCAGGGCGACAGAACGTCCGACCCGAGCCACGTCGCCCGTGACCAGCCAGACCTCGAGGCCGGCGTCCTGGAGCTCCCGAACCGCGCCGGCCGACTCGGGCTTGACTTCGTCCACGGTTGGCAGCACGCCGGCCAGGCGGCCGTCGACAGCGAGGTACGTGACCGCGGAACCGGCCTCCACGGCGGCAGCCAGCGGTCCCACGTCGACGCCTCCCGCCTCGAGGAACGCGACGGTTCCTACCATCGTCTGGCGCCCCTCGACGAAGCCGCGCACGCCCCGGCCGGCCACCGCTTCGAACCCCTCGACCGCTCGCCGGCCGAGGCTCGCCTCGTCCGCACGGGCGAGAATCGCCCCGGCCAGCGGATGCTCGCTTCCCCGCTCCACCGACGCAGCGATGTCCAGCACCTCGCCGGCCGTGAACCCCGGGGCGGCGGCGACCGTGCCGAGCGACGGTCGTCCACGCGTAAGCGTACCCGTCTTATCGAAGACCACCGCGTCGATCTGGGCGGCCATCTCCAGGGCCTCGCCGCCGCGGATCAGCACTCCTGCCTCGGCGCCCCTGCCCGTCCCAACCATGATCGCCGTCGGCGTCGCCAGACCCATGGCGCAAGGGCATGAGATGACCACGACCGTGATGAAGGCTACCAGGGCATGCGTCAGTTTCGGGTCCGGTCCGAGGGCGAACCAGAGTCCGAAGGTGGTCGCGCCGACGCCGAGAACGACCGGCACGAAGATGCCGCCGATTCGATCGGCCAGACGCTGGATCGGCGCCTTGGAACCCTGCGCCCGGCGCACGAGCTCGACGATGTGGGCCAGCGCCGTGTCGCGACCAACCCGAGTCGCCCTGAACAGGAACGTCCCGTTCAGATTCAGCGTGCCACCGATCACCTCGTCGCCGGGCCGCTTCACCGCCGGTATCGGCTCACCGGTGAGCATCGACTCGTCGACCGCGGAGCTGCCCTCGGCCAGACGCCCGTCAACCGGCACGCGCTCACCCGGTCGAACGCGCACGAGGTCACCGACGCGGACTTCATCAAGCGGCACGTCCACCTCGCGCCCACCGCGAACGATTCGAGCCGACTGAGCCTGCAGCCCGAGCAGCGCCTTGATGGCACCGACGGTCTGGGCCTTCGCCCGGGCCTCGAGCCAGCGCCCCATCAGCACCAGGCCGACGATTGCCGTCGAACTGTCGAAGTACGGCTGCGGCTCGATGCCCGCGGCACGGAAGATGCCCGGCGCAACCGTCACCAGCACGCTGTACGCCCACGCCGCGGACGTGCCGACAACGACGAGTGTGTCCATGCTGGTCGAGCCGTGCCTGGCCGCGCGCAAGGCCGCGCGATAGAAGCGACGGCCGGCCCAGAACTGGACGAACGTGGCCGGCGCGATCAGCACCCACGCGAGCTGCTCCATGGTCAGCGGCAGGTTGGGCGCGTACATGAGGGTCATCGCCACTGCCGCGACGGCGAGCGCAACAGTGGCCGCCAGACCGAGGGACCGCTGCTCGCGGGCACGGTCGGCCGCTTCTGCGTCCGCCTCCTCGACCAGGCTCGCCTGCCCACCCGAGTTCGACTTCGGTAGCTGACGGACCTCGTAGCCGGCCGCTTCGATGGCCCCGGCCAGCTCATCGAGCCCGGCGATCTCCGGCAGGTATCGGACCGTCGCAACCTCGGTCGCCAGGTTGACGCTGGCTTCAGCCACGCCGGGGGTCTTGCGCAGGAAGCGCTCGATGCGGTTCACGCACGAGGCGCAGCTCATTCCCTCGATCGGGAGCTGGATCTCGGCGGACGGGGCCGGAAGGCCGGTTGGGGTCACTGGTTCGATCGCCTGCATACTCCCCGGGAGTATACGACGGGGCGAGGCTGGCGGCAATCGGCGCCCAGCTTCCCACCGGACCGGGCACCCGTCACACTGGCGCAATGGTCGCTCCTGCCGCCGCCTTCACCACTTGCCCCGCGCCCTGGGGAACGCTGCACATCGCCACGAGCGGGCTTGGGATCGTGGCCGTCGACCTGGCGGCGGAAACGCCCGACTTCGTCGATGGGCTCGCCCGGCGTCTCCACGGCACGGTGCTCCCCGCGGAGGACGGCGCGGTTCCGACGGAGTGGCGCGCGACCCTCGCCGAGGCGGTGCGTCAGATCGGCGAGTACTTCGCCGGCAAGCGCCACGCCTTCGATCTGCCGATCGACCTGCGCGCCTCGGATTGGGACCGCCTGGTCCTGACCGGCGCTGCGCGCCTCGACTACGGTGAGACCGCCAGCTACGGCGAGCTCGCCCGACGTATCGGCAGACCCGGCGCAGCGCAGGCCGTGGGCGGGGCGATGGGCCGCAACCCCGTCCCGATCCTGATCCCGTGCCACCGCGTCGTCGGCGCGGACGGGGCTCTCGGTGGCTACGGCGGCTCGACCTACGCCGACCGCCAGGCGGCCCTCAACATCAAGCGGCGGCTGCTCGCCATCGAGGGATCCTGGTCCGAATCCTGAGCGGCGCCGCTCGGAGGCGCCGCTCCATGCAAATGCCCTACCGGTGGTTGTCTTCCAGCTCGATCTGCTCGAAGGCGATTACGATCGCCAGCGCCAGGGGAGTCTCGAAGTCCGGCGCGATCTGGACGCCGTAGGAGTCGCGCAGGCTCAGGAGCCGGCGGGACGCGAAGATCACGTCGGCACCGGCTCGGGTCACGTGGAATTCGCGGCTGATCCAGTCGCCCGTCACGGCCAGCCGGTCGCCGTTCGCCAGGTTCACGGTGAAGTGGTCCCCGAGGACGTTCAAGATGGCCTTCTGGATCGTGGCAACCACCTGGTCGCCCCGTTTGATCTCGAACGTCTGATGCACGTGGGCCAGCGACTTGTTGATCTCGTACAGCTGGTTGCCGGCTGGATCCTGGAGCACCAGCGTGCGTCGCAGGGCGAGAGCCTTTCCGTCGACCTCGAATGCATGGTTTCCGCTGGCATCGTCGATCCAGAGATCGCCGCTCAGCGACATCAGCTTCTGGTTCAGAACGTAAGTCGGGCCGGTTGCGCTGAAAGACATGTCGAACCTCTGGCGGGGGTTGGGTGGCCGTCAGGCTGGAGGATAGCCCCCGTGGTCGGCATCGTCGCCCGGCCCGTCGCCCGGTCCGTCGCCCGGCCGGTGGCCCGGCCGTGGCCAGGCGACCTAAGGGTCGCCTCGGAGTCGAGCCATGCGTTGGTCGGTGCGGCCCAGCAGGCGACCATCGCCGAGAGTCGACCGGCGTCCTCGGCCCGCGCGGCTTCGAAGGCCGGCTGCCGGGAAGTCGACCTGACCAGTCCGCGAGCCGCCTGACACGCGCTAACCTGACGCCGTGCGAGCTCTTGAACTCCAGCGACCGATGCGTGCGGCCGAGGGTCCGCTTCGGCTCGTCGAACGGCCCGACCCCACTCCCGGGCCCGGCGAGCTGCTGCTGCGGCTGACCGCGTGCGCCCTGTGCCGGACCGACTTGCAGCTGGCCGAAGGCGACCTGGCGCCCAGGCGCCTGCCGATCGTGCCGGGACACCAGGCCGTTGGGCGAGTGGCCGCGATCGGCGACGGAGTCGCAGGCTGGTCGGTCGGCGATCGGGCCGGCGCCTATTGGCTGTTCGGCACGGACGGGACGTGTCGCTTCTGTCGGACCGAGCGCGAGAACCTGTGCGAGGCGGCGGTCTTCACCGGCTGGGACCGCGACGGAGGCTTCGCCGACGCGATGGTCGTTCGGGCGGACGTCGCCGTCAGGATCCCCGATGGATTCGGCGACCTCGACGCCGCCCCCCTGCTCTGCGGCGGAGTGATCGGCTATCGCGCACTGCGCGTCTCCGGCATAGGGCCGGGCGGCCGGCTCGGCCTGTACGGTTTCGGCGCCTCGGCACTGCTGTCGATTCAGGTAGCGCGTCACTGGGGCTGCGAGGTCCACGTTCGGACCAGGTCCGAGGCGGAGAGCGAGCGGGCCCTGGAGATGGGTGCGGCCTCCGTGGGCGGCTACGACGACCCGCCGCCCCATCCCCTGGACGCAGCCGTCACCACGGCCCCGTCCGGCGACGTTGTCCTTGCCGCCCTCCGCGCCGTCGACCGCGGCGGCATCGTTGCGGTCAACGCGATCCACCTCGACCGCATGCCGGAGTTCCCGTACGACTGGCTGTGGTGGGAGCGACAGCTCCGCAGTGTCGCCAACGTCACCCGCCGCGACGCCGCCGAGTTCCTGGAGCTGGCCGCGGCGATCCCGGTCCGAGCGGCGGTCGAGCTATTCCCACTCGAGGCCGGCAACGAGGCCCTTCAGGCGCTGGCCGCCGGCAAGATCCGAGGCGCCGCCGTGCTTACGACCGAGAGCGCGTAGCCCATCACAGGGACAAGCGATGGGCACGCGAGTCGACAAGGATCGTCCTGGTCCGTGGGCGTGAACTGTTGCCGGGGAGTCCTGGCGGGGCGTGAGCGCGTCGGCTCGCGTCTCGTCACGGGGCCACCAGTCACACGAGGTTGGTCTTCACGTCGAAGGCGGCTACGACGGCCCGCAGCTCATCGAGCGACAGGCCTTCCGCTCGCCCACCGATCAGCAGGTCCATGTACTCATAGTTTGCGGCCGTCTCCGCGTACTCGATTCGATCGACCGCCCGTTTCACGGAGATGTCCGAACGGGCCATGACGCCATGCTTTGCCCACACGACGATGCGGTGCGCACGAAGGCTCTCGACGTTCGCCTCCATGAGCGGAGGGGAGCCGGGAAGCATGAACGGCAGGGCACCGATTCCGGCCGGCAAGTTGATGATCGTCTCCGGCTCCCACCGCAGGAGGCGCCGGTTGAGGTAGTCCTCATCGCGGTAGTCGGCGATGTGGCTCAGATAGGTGAGGTGCGGTGGCTGGGCGTGGACGACCGCGTGGAAGTTCGTGCCGGTGCGCTCGACCGTGTCGTCGTGGACCGCGAGGTGTGAATTCCACTCCGAGGTGACGCTATCAAAGAGCCGGCTGGGCGCGGTGTGGAGAGTGCCGGAGGTACCGTCGGGGGAGATTTGCACGACCCCGAGATTGGCGGCGGGGTCGACGTGGATCTCGCGCAGGCGCCGGCCGGAGCCGGTCACGATGACGAAGTGACTTGCGAGGTGCGGTGCGGGCTGCGGAAGCGGGATCTCTTCGGTGATCGGAAAGCGCCGACGCACCTCGATCGGCCAGCCGACGTAGACGGAGATGTTGCCGGCGGCTCCCTCGCTGGCTTCGATCGCAGCCACGTGGCTGCCGCCCGCGCCGATGGAGTCGAGAATCTCCTCTAGGTCCGGGAGTGGTTCCGCTAGCGCCATTTTGCCGATGACCTCCTGCTGTGGACGCCGCTCGCCGTTGGCGGTGCCCGGAACGCAGATGGTGAGTCCGCCCGGATCCCGGCCCTAAGGGCCGTTCATCCCCTGGCTGCCGCAGTCTCAATCGAGACGGAACACCTCGTCAATGCGACGATGAAAGCCCGTCGCCGGATCGATGCAGGGGTCGATGAGAGATGTCATCTCCGCCTGCCAGCGAGCGTTGACCGGGGCTCCGTCCATCATGGATCGGAAGCGCGCAAAGTCGTCGACCTCGAGCACGCCGAAGAGATTGTCTCCGCTCAGGTAGATGGAGTAGTCCCGAGCTCCCGCAGCCTTGAGCGCCTCGAGCATCTCGGGCCAGACCGCGGCGTGACGCCGTCGATACTCGGTCTCCGCTCCGGGGAGGAGCTTCATCACAAACGCAATACGTTCCACTGGGGTGCCTTCGTAAGCGCCGACCCCGGTCGAAGCGGCCGGGGTCGGCGAATGTGACCAGAGGAAGTCGCTAGAACCCGAAGGACGCGACGTACTGGTCGATGTTGGACGAGTTGAAGACGAACGGAGGCCCAAGGACAACAACGCTGTCCGTGCCGATCGTGTACGGCGCGCCGCCGTTGAGGCTCGGGACGGTAAACGTGTCGCCCGGGTTGCCCTTGATGGTGCCGTTGATGAGATCCACGGCCACCGCGTAGGCGAGGTAGCCGAGGTCAGTGACGTTCCAGAGAGCGAACTCCGGCGAAACGCCGGACTTGACGAAAGCCTGCATCCCCATCGGCGTGCCGAGGCCGGTGACGAAGACCTTGCCGATCAGGTTCTGGGACGTGATGACCTGAGCTGCTGCGACGATGCCAACGGTCGTCGGGGCGATGATGACCTTGAGGTTCGGGTGAGCCGCGAGCATCGCCGTGGTTTGCGTTGTGCTGATCGTCGGGTCGTCATTGCCGTAGTAGACGCCATCCAACTTGAGGCCGGCGTACTTGGAGCCCGTCAGCGTGGTCTTCATGGCGGCGATCCAGGCGTTCTGGTTCGTCGCGGTCTGGGCCGCTGAGAGAACTGCGATCTCGCCGGTGCAGCTCGGAGCTTCGTCGCATGCCATGTCGGCGAGGCCCTTGCCGATGCCAGCCGTGTCCGCCTGGTTCACGAACACGTTATAGGCACCAACCGCAGGGCTCGAGTCATAGCCGACGACCTTGATGCCGGCGGACATCGCCGCCTTCAGGGCCGGTGCAATCGCGTTTGCATCGTCCGCTGAGACGATGATGGCCTTGGCGCCCTGGGTGGTTGCCGTCTGGATGAACGGGATCTGCTGCGTCGCGTCAGCGGCGCTCGGCCCAACCTGGGTCAGCGTGCCGCCGAGAGCAGTCGCCGCACTCTGGGCGCCCTTGAAGGCGACGTCGAAGTATGGGTTATTGATCTGCTTCGGGATCATGACGACGCTGCCCGACATGGCTGTAGTCGTCGGAGCCGCCGGCGACGGAGTAGCCGACGAGCTACAACCTGCCAGCACGAGTACGAGGGCCATTCCAGCGGCCGCTCGCGGCAAGCGATGGAACATTGACTGACTCCTCCTTTGAATAGTGTGGAACATTGAACGACTCACTTGGGCGTTTTGGATCGAGCCTCTCCTCCCTTCGAGCGTTAACGAATGACATCACCAGGCGCTGAATGGGGAGCAGACCGCGATCGACCAAGCCGAATGCGATCGAGCAATCCTCGTGCCAGGCGAGCAAGTTGGGGAGTGATCACGGAAACGATCAGAAGCAGCCCGATGGCCACGTTCTGGTAGTCGGTCGAGACGCCGGCCTGGGTCAACGCGCTCTTAAGCGTGGCAAGAATGAAGACGGCCAGGATCACGCCGGGGACGGTGCCCTTGCCGCCATTGATGTCAACGCCGCCGAGCACAACGATCGTGACCACCGCCAGCGTCATGTTGAGTCCGTTGTCGGGGCTGGCCGTCGAGGTTCGCGACGTGAGAATGATGCCCGCAAACGCGGCCACCAAACCCGAGACGGCGAACAGCGCCGTCTTGAGCGCCCCGACCCGCACGCCGGAATACCGCGCTGCATCCTTGTTCTTGCCCGCGGCGAACACCTGGCGTCCGATCCAAGTCCAGTGGACGATGGCGACCGTGACCAGGGCCAGAAGCAAGAACACGAGAAGCGTCCACGGGACGAACATGCCCGGCACGTAGCCGAAGCCAAAGTTGGTGAAACCTGCGGGGAAGTTGCTGACGACTGTCGAGCCAAGGACGACATGGCCGAGCCCCCGGAACAGAGCGTATGTCGCGAGGGTCACGACGAGCGACGGCAGGCCCCATCGGGTAACGATGACGCCGTTGAAAAGGCCTCCCGCGACGCCAACCATGAGCACGATCGGTATGGCCGCTTCGAGGGGAACGCCCGAAGCCCACAGCCACCCCAGGACGCAGCTCGACAGGCCAACCATCGACTCGACCGAAAGATCGATTTCGCCGGTGATGATGATCGGGGTCATGGCCAGGGCCATGATCGAGATCTCCATGACGGCCTGGATCGAGAACCCGAAGTTCGGTCCGGTCAGGAAGAAGCGCGACAGCTGGATGCCCCACCAGATCAGGAAGGCCAGGATGACGACGAGGAAGAGCTCCAGGCGGGCTGCCCCCGCCAGGGACCCGAGCAGACGGCTCATGGCGCTGCCCGAGTGGCCTCCGGCAGCGACCGACACCTTGGGAGACGGTTGCAGGGCGTCTGGCCCACCAGCGGGTCGTGGATCTTCTGTCATCGCATTCGGCTCCGCGCCTTGGCGCGCTGTGCGCGCATCTGGACGAGTGCATCTGTGGCCACGGCGAGCAGGATCACTGCGCCGTAGATCACCTGGAGCCACTCCTGCGGAAGGTTCAGCACGACGAGCGCATTGTTGATGAGGCCCAGGAAGAGGGCGCCGATGGCTGCGCCCACGACGGTCCCCGAGCCGCCGGCGATCGACACCCCGCCGACGACCACCGCGGCTATGACCGCCAGCGACTCGCCACTTGCCGACGAGGCGTAGAGCTGCCCGAATTCGATCCCCCACAACACACCCGCGACGCCAGCGAGCATCCCGCTCAGGGCAAACACCAGGAAGATGGTCGATCGAGCGCGCACCCCGACGGTCGCCGCTGCCTCGGCGTTGCTGCCGACGGCGTATACCTGGCGACCGAGGACGGTGTACCGAAGAACGACGCCCGCCACGATGACGACGGCGATGGCCAGGATGACGAAGAGCGGGACACCGAAGAAGGTCTGGCTGGCGGGATCTGTATACCCGGTCGGGAGGTCCGAGATGGTGATCTCCTGGCCATTCGCCACCCAGTAGGTCAGACCGCGATAGATGCTCAGTGTTCCAAGCGTGGCGACGATCGACGGCACTCGGAAGACGGTGATAACGACGCCGTTGGCCATGCCCAGGGCGAGGCCGAGCCCGAGCCCAAGCGCCCAGGCCGCCGGAACCGGGAGGTTCTGGCCTTTCAGCGCCTCGGCGACGACGAACGCGACGAGACCCATAGTCGATTCGACGGAGAGGTCGATGTTCTTGGTGATGATGACGAGGGCCTCGCCGACGGCCGCGATGGCAATGATCGCCGTGAGGGACGTGACCGAGATCAGGTTGGTCGACGAGAGGAAGTTGGGTGCCTCTAGCCAGACGAGCATTGCCAGCACGATCACGACGCCGGCCAGCGTTGCCTCGCGTGAGCGAGCCAACCTGCCGATCAGGAGGCCGGCGCGGCTGGGTGCGTGGACGTTGGCCCGACCGCTAAGAGCCACTGTTCGTCTCCTCCGCGATCTGCCCCGTCGCCGCAAACATGACTCCCTCCTCGGAGGCCTCGGCTCGCGGGATCTCGGCCGATATTCGACCCTCGTAGAGCACCATGATCCGGTCGCTCATCGCGAGGACCTCCGGAAGCTCACTGGAGATGAGAACGATCCCGAGTCCGGAAGCTGCGAGGTCGGAGATGATTCGATGGACCTCCACTTTGGCGCCGATGTCCACGCCACGAGTAGGCTCGTCGAGGATGAGCACCCGCGGTTCCGTGGCCAGCCATTTTGCGATGACCACTTTCTGCTGGTTCCCGCCCGAGAGGGATTCGATGAGCTCGTCCATGCCGGTGGCGCGGATCCGCAACCGCTCGGCATAGCCGGCCGCTAGAGCACGCTCGCGACCGGTTCGAACGAAGAGGCGCGGAAAGAGCCGTGGAATGATCGGTAGCGTCACGTTTTCAGCGATCGTGAAACCCCCGACCAGGCCGTAAAGGTGCCGATCTTCCGGGATGTACGCGATGCCTGCTTTCAGCGCTGCAGACGGGGTCTTGAAGCTAACCCGCTTGCCGTCGAGCAGCACCTCGCCGGAATCGGCGCGATCGAGACCGAACAGCACCCGAGCAACCTCGGTGCGACCGGCACCGACGAGCCCGGCAAGGCCCACGATCTCGCCAGCCCGAACGGAGAACGTGATGTCGCGGAAGGCGCCGATCCGAGTCAGACCACGCACGTCGAGGAGCACGTCGCCGATGTGCGCGGCGCTCCTTGGAAACAGCGACACGGCACGACCGACCATGTAGCGCACGAGGTCGGCGGCCGTGAGTTCGGATGTCGGGGCGGTGATCACGTGTCGCCCATCGCGGAGGACGGTCGCGCGATCGCACAGCTGGAAGACCTCTTCGAGGCGATGGCTCACGAAGAGGACGGCCACCCCGCGATCGCGAGTCTGGCGGACGATGGCAAAGAGTCGCTCAACCTCGTGGGTGGAGAGCGAGGCCGTCGGCTCATCGAGGATGAGCACGCGTGCATCGATCGAGAGTGCCTTAGCGATTTCGATCAGCTGCTGGTCGGCCATCGAAAGACCGCGAACGACCTCTCCCGAATCTATGTGGACGCTGAGACTCTCGAAGATCCGGTCGGCCGACCGCCGCATCTCCCGCCAATCGATGGTGCCCAACCCGCCCGCAGGCGCATGGCCCATGAAAACGTTCTCGGCGACGGTCAGGTCGGGGAACAGGCGCGGCTCCTGGTGGACGACGGCGATGCCGAGCGAGCGCGCGTGCGCAGGTCCGTGGATGAGCGTCGGCTTGTCATCAAGCACGACGGTGCCCGAATCGGGCTGATGGATGCCGGCGAACACCTTGACGATCGTGCTCTTTCCGGCGCCGTTCTCGCCGACGAGCCCGTGGATCTCGCCTGCCGCCAGGTCGAGCGACACGTCCTGAAGCGCCTGCGTGGCCGCAAACCGCTTCGACACACCTGCAAACGCGGCTGGCGGAGGGCCGCTCGGGGCGGCCGTGCCCTTGACCGCCTCGATTGGCGTGGTCTCGGTCATGCGGACGTGTCCTTAGCGGTCCGAACCAAGTGCCGTCCGGCGCGACGCTCCACCGTCTTGTCAAGCCCTGGCGCGATGTGTACGGAGATCCGCCGGCGGCGAAGTCCGTTGGTCATGTCGGCCGGCGCCTCCTCATCGGTTACGACAGCGGTCAGGTTGTCGAGGGGGCAGAACGTGGCAAACGCCGTCCGCCCCCACTTCGTGTGGTCGACGAGTGCCACGACTTCGCTGGCCGCGGCGACGATCAG
>DASWZK010000112.1:0-22026 GCA_036404515.1 Candidatus Limnocylindrales bacterium | reverse complement strand
CACGCGGCCAGATCACGATCGTCCCGCCACCGCCTAAAGATGCGGGATACCTCTGGCTCGAGTTCAGGGTCTCCACCCTTCCCCAGGATGAAGGTTCCGGGGAGACTTACTTGCGATGCGAGGTGCGCCTCCGGGCCTAGGCACGCGACGATCGTCATGGCGGCGCCGCTTCCGGCAGTGAAGGCTTCGCGCAAGAGCCCGAGGTCCGTTCCGTTGGCGACAGCGGACGAGTGGTCGTCGTGGCGCCCTATTTGGTCATGGTGTTGCTTTCCGTCTGCGCGTGAGTGATGCATGTAAGCGACCAGTTCGTACCCCCGAGGACGCCCACGATGAACCCACAAACACTCCCCGCCCTCACCAGCGGAGACCCGTCGGTCTGGGACCAGGCCCTCTATGCCTTCCTCGTCGAGAAGGGCAACCGTTCAGGCTCCCGACGCACGGTCGAGTCCTACTCGCGGATGCTGTGGCCATTCTTCGCCGAGCGGGGCTTGACGCCCGACCGGGTGAAACCAGCCGACGTGCTGGTCTGGGTCCACGGCATCGGGAAGTCGGGGCGGACGCCGTCCTCCACCACGGTCGGCGCTCGGATCGCCTGCCTCTCCTCCTTCTACCGCTTCCTGATCCGTATGGGCCTGGTTGTCTCGAACCCCTGCGACGCGATCGAACGTCCACGTGCTGTCCAGTCGGTTGCCCGCGGATACTCGGCGGACGAGGTGCGACGGCTCCTCTCCGTGGTGCCGGACACCGTGGCCGGATGGCGTGACCGGGCAATGCTTCTGACCCTGGTCCTCACTGGCCGCAGGCGGGCCGAAGTGGTCGGTCTTCGGTCAGGAGACCTGAGTCTGGAGGGCGATACCTGCTTCTACTCCTACCGGGGCAAAGGCGGCAAGAGAGGCCGACGGGAACTCCCCCAACCAGCCTACGAGGCCATCTGCGCGACCCTGGCCGATGCCGGAAAGGACCTCGCCACGATGGCTCGTGAGGAGTCTCTGTGGCAAGCAGGTGCTCGACCGGACGGAGTCACCAGCGGGACGTTCTACGCCCGCTTCCGAAGATACCTGCAGGCGGCTGGCCTGGCGCCCACGGGGGTCCACGTCTTGCGGCACACGGCCGCGAAGCTCCGCCGCGACGCCGGGGAGTCGATCGAGGAAGTCAGCGCGTTCCTGGACCACTCCAGCCTCGCCGTGACCACCGTCTACCTGCGCCGTCTGGAGGGCCAGGAGGATCGGGCCTGGCGCGAGGTGGCCGAGGCGATCGGCGTGTAGCGAAGGGCTATCAGAGAGTGGAGCCCCCGCCGCCCAAAGGGTGGGAGGGCGACGGGGACTTAGAGAAGGCGACCGCTCCGAGGGAGAGGAGCGGCCGTTGACTGACAGTCTAGGGCGGAGATGATAAGGCGGAGATAAGGCCCGGATAAGTGCTGCCTGTCAGGGTCGACTCGGGTCGGGCTCCGCTCTGCGACCTGAGCCGATGCCGGACGACGGTGAGCGAGCCGGCGAGGGGGTAGCCGCAGGCGTCCCGCCCCTGACGCTGATGGCTGCGATTCGGCCTCCTCGTCGGGTGTCCGCGGGCCAGCAATCGTCGCCGCATCAACCTATGTCGTTGCCCGGAAGCTCGGCACCAAGGGACGACCCCGACAGCTCACCGAGCTCCAGCAGGTCAGCGTTCGTGCGCCGGACACCAATCTGGTGCTCGACTAAGAGGCTCACAAGATCGGTCCCGTTCATCAGCGCCACCGGCGCCGCGTTCTCTCGCCTAGCCTCGACCCGGGCGCCGGGGCTGAAGTCACTCGTAGTGATGATGAGACCGAGGTCATGGACACCGAGGGCCCCGCGCACCTGCTGAACGGTTGGAGCCTGGACGTTATGCGCCCACCGTTTCGCCTGTACGGCCATTCGAGTCCGGATGACCCCACCGATGACTAGTGAGCCGTAGACGTCGATGCCTCCGTCGTTGGTTAGCGGCGTCGGCTCTGCCTCGAAGCCCATTTTGGTCAGGAGCTCGACGACGACCGCCTCGAAGCGTGACGGCGGATCCAGCTCGCGGATTAGGGCGAGGAGCCGTTCTTTGACCAGCCGGTTGCGCTTGGCGATCATGCCCACGAGCTCGTCCTCGCTCCACTTCGCGAGGCCGAACCGGCCCTCCGGAAACTGACTGAACCGGGGCTCGTCGCCCCGGTCCGCGCGCCGTCTCACGTCGTGCGCGAGCTGGACGTACATCGTCGACTCGGGCGTCAGCCCGCGAGAGGCGAGGTAGCCCCGTTTCAGGGCCTGCTCGGTGATCGTCCGGTAGGAGACCGGCTCATGGGCCGGCGCCTCCTCGAGCACCGCCTCTGCAGCCTGGAGGAAGGTGAAGCCCGCCGGCGCCGTTTCAGCCACCCTTCCTCCCTTGGGTCACCACCCTCACTGCCGGCCGCTCGCGACCGGACGGGCGCCGCCTTGATAGACCCTCGCCTCCAGCCTGACCAATGCGGTGAGGTTGACCCATAGTCTATTCACTCATCGTCGAAGCCACCATAGGTTCTACTGGTGGCAGTCAGGGCATCGAACGAGCTTCTCCAGGCGCTCGGCGCCACCGTTCGAAGCCTCCGTCTTGAGCGCGGTATGACGCAGGAGGCCCTGGCAGAGGGCGCCGGCCTCCACACGACGTATGTCAGCGACGTTGAGCGCGGCCTCCGCAACGTCGGCGTCATCAATCTCGATCGCCTGGCGACGGCCCTTGCGGTCGACCTCCCGACGCTCATGGGCGAGGCCCAGACGAGACGCTCCGGCAGGCCCAGGCCGAAGACGATCTGAGGCGGCCGGGGTCGCAGGGTCATGGCCGCGCGAAGCCCATCCGTCGATCGGGGTCCCGCAGACAACGCTGGCCAGGACCAAATCCGAAGTGTTGTCCGTCGGGCGCGGGGGAAGTGATGGGGTATCTGGCGAGCCCTTGAGTTCCTCTCACGATCGTCCAAGAAGACGAACCCGGCCAGGATTGATGGTCGCATCTGTTGTCTGGCGCTCCGGCGCGAGCGCGCCTCTCCCCAGGCTCGGGCAGACGGGATTGTCGCCGTGGTCGATACCGGCGGCACCGGAGTCGTCGGCTCGTGGACGCTCAGGGGGGCTTGGCCGTCGCCAAGTGAGCCCGAAGGCTACGAGCGTGCTCGGCCGCCCGGAGGGCCAGAACGTACTTGCGGAACCGTCGGTCCACACGGTCGGGGGGCGGCAAGAGCCGAAGTACCCTCCCAATCGCCCGCGTGACGGGCGGGCGGGCGTAGTGGTCCGTGGCCGCGATCTCCGCCTGAGGCTCGCCCCCGAGGAGATGACGGACGGCCCAGCCGAAGTCTCGCGTTAGGGTCGTCTCATCCGGGTCGCGGTGCTGGAGCCGCGGAGCCGGCACCACAGCTCCGATCCGTCGGTCGACCTCGGCCTTCGGCGTTCCCCGGCGGAGTTGCCGAAGACGGTCGGACCACCAGCGGCGACCCTCGGGCGATCGACAGGCCGCCTCGTAGCAGGGGCGATGAAAGGCGAGCGGACTCAAAGCCCGTGAGGCGTCTGTCCTCGCGACCATCAACAGCTGGCCGCAGCCACGGCACAGCCGCACTATCACGGCGACACCACCTCGAGCGCGCCAGAACCCAGCGACCCGCCGCCAGGCGGCCTCCGGCGTTACCCTCGGCGCCTTCGAGCGACGAAACTTCGACTCATCCCCGGGCCGCCAGCGCCCCGATCCCTCGGCTTGCCGGACGACCAGTTCTTGGACCTCTTTCCACGAGCCCGGGGCTCCTTCTCCGAGGTCCTCTCCGGGTTCGACGAGCCCAGCCCCGCGGGCGGCACGCAAACGGAAGTTCGCGCCCTTCTTGAGGCTATCGAGACCGTGGCAGCAGTCGCATATGTACGTCGCGGTCGTTTCGTCGAGAGTCGAGAGTCGGGTCCTCGCGCGGGCAATGGACATGATCCTCACGCGTTGGCAACGCTTGGCGTGGCGGGTTCCGCCGAATGCCCTGACACCGCGGCACCAGAGTTGGACGTAGCCGAGCCGAAGCCGACGAGGGTCGGTCTCGCCAGCCCGGCAGGACGGGCAGATCGTGGTGCCCTGGACACCTGGCGCGACCGGGGTCACGCCTCCACAGACGGCGCAGCGGCCACGTCCGGCGTCGATGCAGGTTTGGCAGCGTATCCGGTTACTCGAGGGCGGCGCCTTGAACGACTGGCCACAGACGTCGCAGAGACGGTCCTTGGCCCGGCGGGCCCCCAGGCACGCCGGACAGCGGGCATACCGATCGGCGTTCCAAGTGCGGAGTTTGAAGGGCTCACCGCAGTCTATGCACGTCTTGTGCGTTCGGGTCGACCGTCGCTCGATGCGAGCCAGGGCCTCGTGCGCGGCCCCGTATAGGCCCGCGGAGTTGACCGCTCCCCAATGTTCCCAGTTGGCCAGCGTTTGCGGGTCGATGCCGATGTCGCGGGCGATCGCGATTCGGTGCTCGCCCGCGGCGACAAGCTCCTCAATCCGCGCCAATACCGATGGCATGAGCTTGGACGGCCGGCCCATCTCTAAAGACTAGCTCGGCTGCCGGGAGGTGTTCCCTCGGCAGGTTCGTCCCCTGGCGAATTCGATACCGGGTTCGGCTACCGAAGCGAGGCCCTGGCGAGGCATGGTCGAATCATGTTTTCGACTAACCGCTGCGAGATGCCGGTCGAGCCCGGGCTCGACACGGACGGGAGCGCAAGCCCCCGCCCGAGCATCCTCGTGCGGTCCCGATCGACCATCTGCCAGCGACGCGGCGCCTCGTCCACGAGCGCCGAGGTGCACGCGGACCTCACGCGCAACGGGCCGGCGGGCCCGGGTTCGCGATCATGACCGAGCGCCGGGCTATCTCGGACATCCGCGTCGGCCAGCGGCTGCGCCGCCATCTGGGCAACCTCCGGGTACTGGCGGCCTCGATGGCCGCTCTGGGTCTGCTCCATCCAATCGTCATCCTCCCTAATGGCGAGCTCGTCGCCGGCGCCCGCCGCCTCGCGGCTGCCGTCCTCCTTGGCTGGACGGAGATCCCCGTCACCGTCGTCAATCTCGAGGATGTGCTCCGGGCCGAGGTCGACGAAAACATTGTCCGGCGCGATCTCACTCCATCGGAGGCAGTTGCTGTCCACCGGGCACTCGCCGGGCGGCTCGCGACACCGGTGGGCCGACCGGCTAATGGTGGCAATTTGCCACCATTAGCCCGGGGCAAGACTCGCGACAAGGTCGCCCACTACGTCGGGATGAGCGGCCGGACGCTCGCCAACGCCATCGCCGTCGTCGAGGCGGCTGAGGCGGACCCGGCTCAGCAAGACCTCGTGGACCGGATGGACCGCGGGGGCAAAGTCAACTCCGCCTATCTCGAGCTCCGCCTTCGGCAGAACCGGCGCCTCGTCGAGGCCACGACTCCGATCGAGGAGGGCCTCGCCGGCCGGCGTTTCCGGACCATCGTCATCGATCCCCCCTGGGCCCCCGACGCAGGCGTCCGCGGCGTCCCCTACGCGACGATGACCCTCCCCGAGATCGCGGGCCTGCCCGTCCGTGAGCTGGCCTTCCCCGAGGGCGCGCACCTGTACCTGTGGGTGACGAACCAGTCCATGCGCGCCGGGTTTGAGCTGCTCGATGGCTGGGGCGCTCGGTACGTCACGACCATCACCTGGTGCAAGACCGACCATGGCGGGCTGCACCCCGCGCTCGGTCAAGGGGGCACGTTCCGGGGCAGCACCGAGCACGTCCTGTTCGCGACCTGGGGCTCCTTGCCGCTGCTCGTGCACGACCTCGGCACCTGGTTCGCCGCCCCTCGCGGACATGGTGGCCACTCCTCCAAGCCTGAGACCTTCTACGAGATCGTCCGGCGCGCGTCGCCGGGGCCACGCCTGGAGATGTTCGCCCGAGGCCCGCGCTCCGGCTTCACGGTCTGGGGCGCGGAGGCATCGGGAGGACCCTCGACCAAGCCCCCGGTCGCCATCGCAGGGGACAGTGATAGATCTGTCCGGGCTGTCGACTGTGCCGTAACGCGCCGCGCCAACCGCCGCAGTCAGCCCGACCTCACGAACGTGCTGGTGCCCCAATGAGCGCGGGGTTCGGATCCGGCGAGACCGCCGACAACCTTCGCGCAGCCGAGCCTGTCCCGGGGAGGCGGACCGACTCCTTACTCGCCACCGCACGTCCGCTGCGCCCCCGGCCGGCCGCCGAGCCGAAGACAGTGTCGCCGGACCCGTGGGAACCGCCGCTGCCGCTCGATCGGGGAGCAGAGCTGCCGGCGTTCCCGGTCGGCGGGCTGCCCGGCTGGCTGCGCTCGTTCGTGGTCGCCGAAGCCGAAGCCACCCAGACGCCGCCGGACATGGCTGCGATGTTCGGCCTCGCGGCGATCGCGACGGTCGTGTCAGGCCACGTCCAGATCGAGCCGATACCGGGCTGGGTGGAGGGGCTCAACCTGTTCATCGCGGTCGCGATGGAGCCCGGCTCTCGCAAGAGCGCGGTGCACCGCGACCTCATGAGCCCGATCGTTGCCTACGAGAAGCTCCTGGTCGAGTCGGCGCGGCCTGATATCGCCGAGAAGGCATCCATCCGCCGGATCGCCGAAGCAGCCCTCGCGAAGGCTGAGAAGGCCGCCGCCACAGCCAAGGACCAGGCCGACCGCAGCGCCCGGGAGGAGGAAGCCCGCCGCCTGTCAGCGGCACTTGACCGACTCGACGTGCCGGCGTCGCCGCGGCTCTTCACGGCCGATGTCACGCCAGAGAAGCTCGCCTCGCTGCTCCATGAGAATGGCGGCCGGATCGCCGTCCTGTCCGCCGAAGGCGGCATCTTCGACATCATGGCTGGACGCTACTCATCGGGCGTCCCGAACATCGACGTCTATCTCGCCGGCCATGCCGGCGACCCCATTCGCGTCGATCGACGCGGGCGTCCAACAGAGTTCGTTGACCGGCCCGCCCTCACGATCGGCTTGGCCGTTCAGCCCTTCGTTCTGGCCAAGGCTGCCCGGGTCGGGGACTTCGCCGGTCGAGGGCTGCTCGATCGGTTCCTGTATGCCCTGCCAGCAGGCACAGTTGGGTATCGCCGAGCAGATGCGGCACCGATGCCCGAGCCGATCCGCGCCCTCTACGACACGTCGCTGCGGGCCCTAGCGGCCTCGTTCGATCGGTTGGCCGGGCCGGTCACGCTCCATCTGAGTCCCGAGGCTTCGGCGCTGTTCTCCACATGGCGGGCAGAGATCGAGCCGCGCCGACGCCCCGAGGCCGACCTTGGTCCCATCGCGGGCTGGTCCGCCAAGCTAGACGGCGCTGTGGCCCGGATCGCCGGGCTGCTCCACGTGGGCGAGACGTTTTTGTCCGGCCCGGAGGCGCCGATCAGCGCGGCCACGATGGCCGCTGCGCTGGACATCGGGGCCTACCTCATCGCCCACGCCCTCGCCGCTTTCGACCTCATGGGCGCAGACCCGCGCCTTGAGGCAGCCCGCCGAATTGGGCGCTGGATCGTGTCCACGCGCCGGGCGACTTTCACCAAGCGCGAGGCATTCCGGGCCTTGAGGGGGCAGGCGCTGTTTCCGACTGTCGAAGCCATCGGCGCGGGCCTGGCCGCCCTCGAGGAGCACGACTGGGTGCGCCCGGTCGTGGCCGAGCGAGTCAATGGCCGACCGTCGTGCCGCTACGAGACAAACCCCGCAGTGCTGGGCGGAGCATGGACAAAACGGCCAGAACCCACCCTGGGCCCCAGTCAGGAGGGGGTTCTGTCCATTCTGGCCATGGATTCCGAACCCGCAGACTTGCGCGACTGGTACGTCGGACCGCTGCCAGTGCAAGACGAAGACGGCTTGGGCGATTGGGGGACGATCTCATGAGCGCGATGGAGATCGTCATGGCGTTCCGCCGCCGCGGCATCTTCCTGATCCCCTCGGGCGACGGCCGTCTGATGTACTTCTCGCAGGACGAGCTCGCCAGTTCGGACCAGGCGTTCCTCGCCGACCACGACGCCGAGATCATCGCCGAGCTTGAATCTGACCCACTTGAGTGGCGGGTCGTGATCTTGAGCGACAAGGTGCGGAGACTCGGGGCGCATCCGCTGCTGTTTGCTCGCCCGGGGGCCAACATCCAGCGCGGGTCGTGCCTCTCTTGCGGCGAGCCGATGGAACCGCACGATCACTACCGCTGTGCGCTTTGCCTCACGGCCACATTAGTCGTCCTTTGCGCCGTCGAGCCGGTCGGAGCCGACTGATGAGCCCCGAGCCGATCCGGCTGCCCGGGCTCGAGGCGCGAGTCGCAGATCAAGGTCGAAGGGTTCTTGGCCAGGTCTCCGATCCGGACGAAGCCGATGTCCTCGGGCGCCTGGCCCTCTGGCTGGCCGACGTCTCGGCAGAGGCCGCCCTCGCTCAGAACTCCCCGGAAGTCGACGGCCCAGTGGGGCACTCGGCCGATACGAATTCGCCGGCGGTGGAGCCACCAAGATGAGCGCCCTTGCCTTGTCGGCTCCTCAGAGCGTTCATGTGGCCATGGCCCAGACGATCATCTATGTCCGCCGCTCATATAAGGAAGCGACCGCGGCCGACGTGTCCGACGAGATGCAGGAGGCGGCCTGCCGGGCGTTGCTGCCGGCAGGGGCATCGGTCCGGGTGATCTCCGACAGCGGGGGCCACAACTCCGGCTACACCGCAGACCGTGATGGCTACCAGGCCCTCCTTGCGGCCGTGGCGTCAGGAGCGGCGAGTGCGATCGCTGTCTACGATCTCTCACGCCTCGCGCGCAACACCCGCCTGATGCTCGATCTAGCCCACGAACTCGAGCGCCGCCAGATCCCGCTGCTCGTCGCCAACCTGCCGGGGGCTCGCTTCGACGGAGCGGCCGGGCGCTACATGTTCGGGCAGTTCTGCCTCGCCAACCAGTTCCAGCGCGATCTCGACTCCGAGCGAATGACCCGCATCCAGCATCATCTCTTCGAGGATGGACGCCATCGGGGCCACGATCCCTTCGGCTATCGCGGCCGCCGCGGCGCCGACGCCAAGCTAGCCCATCCACGCGAACTCGTGCTGGTTCCCGAGGAGGCCGCCCTGGTGCGGCGGGTCTGGCAGGAACTCGAGAAGCTCTCCCTGATCGCGGTGGCTGACCTTCTGAACCGCGAAGGCGGCCTGCGCCGCGATGCCCTCTGGAGCCGCGATTCGGTCAAGGACATTGCCAGGCGGGGGCGCCTCTATCTCGGCTATGTCGTGGAGAAGCGAGGGCGTGACGAACGCCGCGGTCGCCACGAGCCGATCCTGTCCGAGGCGCAGTACACCCGCACAATGGCCGCCATTGCCGCCCGAACCCGGGTCGGCAACAAGCCGGCGCCATTCCGCAGCTATGCCCTGCGCGGCCTGGTGTACTGCGCCTGCGGCACGCGGATGCGCGGTGAGGCGCATCTGCAACGTGGAACGGAGACCCGCTATTACCGCTGCCCGAGCCTGGACTGCCACGCCCGGCGCTGCCCGGCGGACTTGGTGGAGAAGGAAGTCCTGCGAAGAATCGCGGGAGCGGTGCTGCCGGAGTCAGCCATTGACACGGCGCGGGCGGAGCTGCGCCGACGTCTGGAGACGCCCGGGATCGCAACTGCCGGTCGAACTCGGGCGCTGCTCCAGACCCGCCTGGAGCAGCTGAAGAAACAGCACTCCTGGGGCGATATCAGCGACTCGGACTACATCTCCCAGCGAGACGCGACTCGCGCCGCCCTGGCAGAGCTGCCCGATGGCGATCGGATCAAGGCCTTCGATGCCTACCGGGTCAGGTTATTTGCCCTGCCCGACGGAATCGCGGCCGCATCACCGGCGCGCAGGGAGGAACTGTGCCGGATCGTTGTCGAACGGGTCGTCGTCAACGACCGGCACATCGAGGCGATCGTGTGGACGCCGCCAGCCCGGCCGTTCTTCGCCGAAGTCGGCCAAGAAAGACAGCGGGCGTGCCCCCAAGGGGATTCGAACCCCTGATCTCAACCTTGAAAGGGTCGTGTCCTAGGCCTCTAGACGATGGGGGCGCGGCGCGATCGGGAGTGTAGCAGGACGAGAGTCGCGACCCTGGGATCAACCCAGGGCGACAAATGAACGGGCGGCGGTGGTCAATTCAGACGTCGGTCGGCTCGGTGCCGTCGGTCGCGTCAGCTGTTGAGAACCAGGACCATGACTGCCGTTCCGGCGAAAGCACCCGCGCAAATCACCGCCGAGACCCCGCCGACGAGGGCCAGCAGCACGGCCCGACCGCCCTCCCCGTTCTTGCTTGCCCTGTAGGTGGCGATCGACGAGATTACGCTGTCAGCGCCGAAGATGAGGCCGGTCACAACGCCGACGCTCATGAGCACCGCGACCGGCGTAGTGTGGCTGGTCACCGCCCGGGCCATGAAGAGGAGAGATCCGATCGACCCGGCGGTCAGGATCACCAACGCTGGAGACAGCCGGCGAAGTCGGTCGGCAAGCGTGCGAGAGGAGGCGGCGGTGTCGTCGTCAACGTCGTCGTAGGCATCCGCGTCAGAGGCAGCGGCCGGGACCGGAGCCTCGGGCGGACCGACGAGCACGGCGGCGGTCGGAGCCACGGCCACGGCAACGGGCGCGGTAGGCGCGGCCGGGGCCGGAGCCGCAACCGCTGCCGGTGCGACGGGCAATGCCGTCGCGACGGGCGCCGCGTCGGCCGGTGCCGCCGGTACGGTTGAAGCGGCCGGGAGAGCGGGCCCGGGCAAGCCGCCCGAGCCGGCCGCGGGCCGGTCGAACTTGCTCTGGACGTCCCGTGAGTCGTCGCTCATCACCAGAGGTTATCAGGCGCGACCCGCTCGGCGGGACAACGATCCGGGCGGGACAACGATCCGGGCGACACAAGGCGGGCGGCGCGACGGGCTCGCCGGCGCGGACCCGTAAGCCGTATCAGACGTCCGTCAGTCGACCCTGCCGGCGACGGCGAGCGGCCCTTCCCCCTGCGAGGACGGACCCGCGGCGGATCGATGGTAGACGGCGACCTTATATTCGAGCCGAGGGCGCTTCAGCCGATCGGCCAGCTCCACCCCCAGCTCACCGAATCCGGCCTCGAGCATGTCGCGCGCCTGATCGATCGATTGGAAGGTCCACCGGCAATGGATGACTCTGACCCGAAAACCAGCCGTCAGGAACGGCCCGCGGCGCTGGCTCCACTCCACCTGGCGCGCTTGGAGATCCGGCCACAGGGACCAGACGTCGTCGCGGCCGTAATCGTGGACTAGCAGCAGCCGGCCGCCCGGGTGCAGCCGGCGCTCAGCTTCGGCGATGAACGCCGAACCCGGTGTCGCGTGCTCCGACCAGGGGACGACGACGACGTGAGCCTCGCCGGCCGGAAGCTCGGCGAGAAGGGCCACGGCGGCAGCCTCGTCGCGCGGATCGGGAAAGGCAACGGCCGTGACTCGCGCCCCGATCTCGTCGAGCTGCCGCTTCCGAAAGCCCCGGCCCGCGTCAAAGAGGACGACGTCGCGACCGGCGACAGGACCGAGGTCCTCGAGCGCGGCTATCAGCTTCCCCTCGACATCGACGACGCGCAGAAATGCGTCCTCCATCTCAGCCGTGGGCAAGGCTACGGACAGGTCGGGCATGAATCCTCCTACGGCGGAGCGGCCGCGATAACCACTCCCTCTCGGGCCGCCACCTCGACTTCCAGAGCCCCCATCTCGAGCGACCGTGGCGCGAATGTCGTCCGCCATTCGCGTCCTGACCAGCTTACTTGCTCGGCGAAGTGGCCTGCCAGTTCGGGTATTTCGAGGTTGAGCCGGGCGGGCGCGTCGCCGGCGTTCACGGCAACGACGATCGATCGACCGGCCGAAGCCGGGACGTCCGGCAGGCCACCGCCGACTTCCGCTCGCCGTCCGTTCGAGTGTTCCCGGTCGACCATGCCGTATGCGACGGCCGAACCTTCGGCCCCCAGTAGCTCGAATCGGCCTCGCCGAAGCACGTGATGGGAATGCCGGAGAGCGATCAGGCCGCGAATGAAGTCGCGCAGCTCGCGGTCCTGCCTGGCCGGATCCGACGGATAGGCGCGACGGCAATCGGGGTCCTCACGCCCCTCCAGCCCGACTTCGTCGCCGTAGTAGATGCAGGGCGCGCCGGGCAAAGTCATCTGGATCAGTGTCGCGAGGCGCAAGGCCGTGGCGTCGCCGCCCGCCAGAGAGATGAAGCGCGGCGTGTCGTGGCTGTCGAGCAGGTTCAGCTGCAGCGACGCCACCTCGGGCGGGTAGACGGCCATGATGCCCGCCAGCTGTCGCCCGAACTCGGGCCCGTCGATCGATCGAACATGGCGGGCGTATTCGTGGGTCTTGGCGACCAGGGCCTCGTCGAGCCGGCCGGCGCCGGTGAACGACAGGATCGCCTCGGTCAGCGGGTAGTTCATGACGGCGTGGAACCGATCGCCGGCAAGCCACTCGGGGGCGGGGCTCCAGATCTCGCCGACGATGTAGGCCTTCGGGTTGGCCGCCAGCACGCGGCGGCGGAACTCCTCCCAGAAACCGGGCTCGCCGATCTCCTCGGGCACGTCGAGGCGCCAGCCGTCAACGCCGAAACGGATCCAGCGTTCGGCGACGCCGTAGATGTACTCGCGCACCTCCGGGTTCGAGTGGTTCAGCTTGGGCAGCGCCGGCAGGTCCCACCACGCCTGGTATCCGAGAACCCGCTGGGAAGGGGTACCGGGTTGGCCCAGGGAGGAACCGCCACCGGGACCGGCCACAGGATCGCCGCCGATCGACCCCTCGAGATCGCGCCCGTCCTGCAGCCGCATGATGGCCTCTGCCTCGTTCGGACCCGGATAAGCGATCAGTCCGCGCCTGCCCGATAGCACCTCGGGATCCAGGTAGAACCAGTCGCGATAGGGCGAGCCGGCGCCGTTCTCCAGGACATGGTGGAATGGCCAGAAGCCCCGGCTGGCGTGGTTGAAGACGCCGTCGAGGATCACCTTCATGTCGCGGGCATGAGCGGCATCGAGCAGCTCCCGCAGCGCGGCATCGCCTCCCAGCAGCGGATCGACCAGCTCGTAGTCGAACGTGTGGTAGCGATGGTTGGACGCCGAGGCGAACACCGGGTTCAGGTAGAGCGCGGTGATGCCGAGCTCGCGCAACTCGTCGAGATGCTCGGCGATGCCCAGCAGGTCGCCGCCCTTGAAGCCGTGCGGCGTCGGCGGAGCGTCCCAAGGCTCGAGGTTGCCCGGCTTGGGCACGCGCCGGCTCGAGGCGAAACGGTCCGGGAGTATCTGATAGAAGACCGCGTCTCGGACCCAGTCCGGTGCCGAAGCCGGGGTTGCGCCCGCACCAACCGACCCGGTCAACGGGGCGTCGCCCCCCGCCCGAGTCGCCTCCCGAAGTCTGTCGTTCCGGAAGCTCCAACCGAACCCCGCCCTCGGGTCGGCGCTCGAGCTGTCGAGCCTCGGATGATCAGGCGGGTCTGCAGGATCTTGTGTTCTGGCCGATCGAGGTCCGGGCGGGCGATCATACGCAGCAGCAGTCTGGCGGCCTCCTCGCCCTTCTGCCGGATGGGCTGGTGGACGGTCGTCAGCGGCGGATTCGAATGCTGCGCCATCTCCAGGTCGTCAAAGCCGACGACGCTCAAATCCTCGGGCACGGCAAGGCCCATTTCGCGGGCGGCCCAGATCACGCCGATGGCCATCACGTCGCTCATGGCCAGGATGGCCGTCGGTCGCAGACCATCCTCCCAGATGCGGTGGAACGTGGCGACGCCACCGTCGAAACTGGCAGGCCCGACGACGAAGCGCTCGTCGCGGAGCCTCACGCCGCCCAACTCCAGGCCCTGGCGGTAGCCGGTCAGACGGCGCGAGCTAACGGTTTCGGTGGGTCCGGCCGAATCCCCAAAGGCGCCCGAGATGCTCGGCGGTTCGATGCCGATGACGACGAATTCTCGGTGTCCGAGCGAGAGAAGGTGTCGGGCAGCCGATCGGGCGCCGACCTCGTCGTTCGATTCGACCGAGGCATGCTCGGGCAGCGCTGCGCCATCAACCAGGACCATCGGCAAACCGGCCCGTCGGATCTGCTCCACCTCCGGGTGATCCTCCGCCAGCGCGACCGCGACGAAGCCGTCCACCGTGGCCCGGCCGAGGGCCCGGACCAGGGAGCCATTCAGCGGCGAGAGTAAGAGAAGCCCGTAACCGGCCTGGTCGGTCTGGGCCGCAACGCCGGTGTAGAGCTCGGCGTAGAACGGATCGCCGAATACAACGCTCGATCCCTCTGGTGTCAGCATTCCGATGGTCATGGTGTGCTTCTCGACGAGTGTCCGCGACAAGAAGTGCGGCCGATAGCCCAGGGAGTCGGCGACCCCGCGGATCCTCGCGGCGGTTCCGGCATTGAGCCGCTCCGGACTGTTGAAGGCGAAGGACACGGCCGTCTTGGAAACGCCGGCTTCGGTGGCCACGTCGGCGATGCGGGGACGCCGACTGGACTTCGGAGCGGATTCCTGGGCTGTCTTCGGGGCCATAGCAGCGGTGTGATTCGGGACCGGCTCGCCCGCCACGTCGGCGATGCGAGGACGCCTGGTCCTATCCACGCCAGCCTCCACGGTTCTCGGCCCGGGCCTGACGGCCTTCCTGGGGAACTCCCGACCGTTTGCACCCTATCCAGGGCTGATGTGGCTGTCAACGCCGGATGCACCGGCCGTCGGGCTGCCGGCGCACATCCAGACGTTTCTGCTCGGATGGGGACTGGTGGCAGCCTGAAGCATCCGATGGCTGGATTCCGCCCCATGGTGAGACCGCTCGCAAGAGCAGCCGACCAGGATGCGGGCGCTCGGCGTGAGCCGGGCATGCAGCCCCGGCGCGGCCGAATAGGGCCGGAGAATTCGAGCCGTGGGAGAATGGACGCGTGCTCAGCGGTCGGGCGACCCCTTCCGGTGAGGTGGCCCAGATGGAGGCTCGCCGATGCGACTGGTGACGATCCGGCCCGAGGCCGGCGACGAGGCAGCGGGAGCCGCCTACCGGCCGGCGGTCGTGCTGTCGAGTGGCCGGCTGTTGACCCTCGGGGCTCTGGCCCAGATGGCGCCGAGTTACCTTCCCAGCGCGATAGGGCGCATGGACCTGGCCGCCATCCTGGCGTATGACCTCGGCCTCGGTGCGGTTCGCGATGCCCTCGACATCTCGGACGACGTGGCGCTCGAAGCGGCCGCGCTGGACCCCGTCACAGTCCGGCTGGCGGCCCCGATTCCCCGGCCGGGCAAGATTATCGGCGTCGGCTACAACTACCTCGACCACATCCGCGAGCAAGGGTTGGAGCGCCCGGCTCGGCCGGTCCTCTTCTCGATGTTCGCCAACGCAGTGACGCCCGACGGCACGCCGATTCGACACCCGGCCGGCACCCACGCCCTGGATCTCGAAGCCGAGCTGGCGGTCGTCATCGGACGGCGGGTGAGCCGCGTTACTCCGACTGAAGCGGCACGCTGCGTCGCCGGTTACACCGCCGCGAACGACGTGACGGCCCGCGACTGGCAGGGTCAGGCGAGAGCGCTGCTACCCGGCGAGAGGGGCGACGGGCAGTGGCTGCGGGCCAAGGGCTCGGACACGTTCCTGCCGCTCGGCCCGGCCCTGGTGACCGCGGACGAGCTCGGCGACGGCCGAGGCCTCGCCGTCCGGAGCTGGCGGACGGCTGCGTCCGGGCCCGACGCCGGCAACCCATTCCAGATGCAGGACGGCAACACCTCGGATCTGCTGTTCAGCGTCGCCGACCTGATCGCCATCATCAGCGACGAGGTCGCGCTGGAGCCGGGGGACGTCATCGTCACCGGCACGCCCAGTGGGGTCGGCGTCTTCCGCGAGCCGCAGATATTCCTGGAGCCGGGCGACCTGGTGCAGGTCGAGCTCGAAGGAATCGGGAGCCTTACGAATCCGATAACAGACATGGAGGGCGGAGCGCCGGCCGGGTCCCCGGCGGCGCGGTTCATGGAGGCCGGATACACCATGGCGGAGACATCTGCAGAGTCACCGGCCGATTCACGTTCCCGGAGATCAAGATGACCGAGTCGCACGAACCGGCCGCGGCCGAGGCCAGTTCCGCCACCCCGACCGCCACCGCGGCCGCGAGCACCAGGGCCGCAATTGCCGCGGCCACGTCCGTGGACCTGCGAATCCCAAAGACGATGCGGGCTCTCGTCAAGACCCGGCCCGAGCCAGGCGCGGAGCTGCGCGAGGTCCCCGTCCCCCGCCCCGGCCCCGGCGAGGTGCTGATCCGCCTCGAGGCCGTGTCGCTGTGCGGCACCGACCTGCACATCTACCGCTGGGACCCGTGGGCTCAGGGCCGCCTGGGCAAGTACCTGCCGCGGATCTTCGGTCACGAGATGGCCGGCCGGGTCGTGGGGCACGGACCCGGCACGGGCGCGGTGCCGCTCGGTACCCGCGTCGCCGCCGAGACCCACCTCGTCGACTGGACCTGCTATCAGTGCCGGACCGGCCGCGAGCACGTTTGCGCCAACCTTCGGATCCTGGGCGTTGACGCCGACGGAGCTTTCGCCGAATACATGTGCCTGCCCGAGCGCAACGCCTGGCCGAGCGAGGGGCTGACCCCGGAGATCGCCGCGATCCAGGAGCCGATGGGCAATGCAGTGTTCGCCACGTTCGTTGAGGAAATCACCACGGCCAGCGTGGCAGTCCTGGGCTGTGGTCCGATCGGGCTCATGGCCGTAGCGATCTGCCGATTCGCCGGGGCGGCGCGGGTTTTCGCCACGGACGTCATGCCTCATCGTCGTGAGATGGCTGCCCGGATGGGCGCCGATTGCGTGCTCGACGGCGGGGGCGACGTCGTGGCCGAGATTCGACGCGAGACCGGCGGCACCGGCGTGGACGTGGTTCTCGAGATGAGCGGCGCCGAGTCGGCGATCCATCAGGCCTTCGAGATGACGACCAACGGCGGCCGGGTCTCCCTGCTGGGCCTGCCATCGCGCCCCGTGACGCTCGATCTCAGCGACGCGATCATCTTCCGCGGCGTCCGCGTCTACGGCATCACCGGCCGCGAGCTGTGGCGGACCTGGTACAAGACCGCGGCGCTGCTTCACGAAGGCCTGGACGTCAGCCCGATCATCACCCACAAGCTGCCGCTGACCCGTTACGCCGACGCCTTCGACCTGCTGGCGCAGGGGATCGCCGGCAAGGTCGTACTGCTGCCGGGGGAGAGCTGATCGATGAACACCGAACCGATCGAGTCGGAAGGAGTCGCGCTATGACGGCCAGGGGCACGAATCCGGATCCGCTTGGCTTTTTGGCCGACGAGCTCGAAGAGCTCAAGCGCCAGAACCTCTACCGCCCAATGAGAGTCCTGAGCTCGCCCCAGGCCGCGGAGGTCGTGGTCGATGGGGCGGAACTGATCAGTCTCTCCTCGAACAACTACCTGGGACTCGCCACTCACCCAAAGCTCAAGGAGGCGGCCATCGCCGCGACCCGCGACTTCGGGGCCGGCTCGGGCGCCGTTCGGACGATCGCAGGCAACATGACGATCCACGAACAGCTCGAAACCGAGCTGGCCGAGTTCAAGCACGTAGAGGCGGTCCTGACCTTCCAGTCGGGCTTCACCGCCAACACGGGCGTCATCCCGGTCGTGACCGGCGAGAGCGACCTGATCGTCTCGGACGCGCTCAACCACGCCTCGATCATCGACGGTATGCGGATGAGCAAGGCGCCGCGGGTCATCTTTCCGCACAAGGACATCGCGGCGCTGCGCGGGCTTCTGCGAGAGGCCCGCGAGAAGGGTCGCGCCGACGCGGGCGGGCAGCCATATCGACTCATCCTCGTGGTCACCGATGGGGTCTTCAGCATGGACGGCGACATCGCGCCGCTGCCGGAGATCGTTGCCGCGGCCGAGGACTACGGGGCTGCCGTGATGGTGGACGACGCCCACGCCTCCGGCGTGCTCGGCCGGAACGGCCGCGGGACGGTGGACCGCTTCGATCTCCACGGCCGGGTCCACATCCAGGTCGGGACGCTTTCCAAGGCGATCGGGGTTCTCGGCGGGTACGTGGCTGGAAGTCAGGCCCTGCGAGACATGCTGATCCAACGGGCTCGCCCGTTCCTGTTTTCCACTTCGCATCCGCCGGCCGTCGCGGCGGCCTGCCTGGCCGCGATCCACGTCCTGGAGGAGCAACCCGAGCTGATCGACCGCCTCTGGGCCAACACCGTCTACTTCAAGGGCGGGCTTCGCGGGCTGGGTTTCGACACGGGCGCCTCGGAGACGCCGATCACACCGGTGATGATGCGCGACGCCGCGACGGCGCTTCGCTTCAGCCAGAGACTGTTCGAGGAGGGTATCTTCGCCCAGGCCGTCGTCTTCCCGACCGTCGCGCTTGACAAGGCTCGGATTCGAACGATCGTCACGGCCGAGCATTCGACGGAACAGCTCGACCGATGCCTGGAAGCCTTCGGAAAGGTGGGCCGCGAGCTCGGCCTGATCTCGGCCTAGTGAGCGGTTCGGCGAAGGCTGCGGAGGGCGTTCTGAGTTCTTCCGCGTCCGGCCCCGCGCCCGCCCTGCAGCCGAAGCGCGCCCGAGCGCAGGCGTTCGACGTCCCGCTCGACGCTCATCTTCACACCGAGCTCTCGCCCGATTCGGGCGTCCCGCTCGAGCTCTACTGCGCCCAGGCGGCCGAGCGCGGCGTCCGCGAGATCGCGATCACGGACCATCTCGACTTCATGCCCGGTGCGCCGGCCTACGAGTACGCCGACTACGCGAGCCGGGAACGGATGGTACGCGGCGCAGCCGAACGATGGGCCGGCAGGGTGACGGTCCGGTTCGGCGTCGAGCTTACGTATGAGAGCCGCTTCGAGGACGAGATTCGCGAGCACCTCCGAACGCACTCGTACGACTACTCGATCGGCTCGGTCCATGCGATGTCCGACGGCCCGTACGATAGGAGCCGGGTGGCCTCGTTCGTGGCCGGCAAGACGCTGGCAGAGGCAGTGGCGCCGTACTTCGCCGAAGTCGAGCGGGCCATCCGAAGCGGCTTCTTCGACACGCTCGGCCACCTGGACATGGTCAAGCGCTACCTCATCCGGTGGTTTCCGGCCGCCGACTACGCCGCCATTCCCGAGGTCTACGAACCGCTCCTGGTCGCGCTTGTTGAGAGTGGCACGGCCCTTGAGGTGAATGCGTCGGGGCTGCGCCAGCTGACCGCGGAGACGTATCCCGGGCCGTGGGTCGTGGCTCGGTTCCGCGAGCTGGGCGGGCAGAGGGTCACGCTGGGCTCGGACTCGCATCTGCCCAGCACCTTCGCGTTCGGGCTCGAGCAGGCCTGCGAGATCGTGGCCGCCGCGGGATTCGACCGGTTGACGCTTCAGCGGGCCGTCGACCGCGGCGACCTGCTGCTGCCGGAGCGGTTCCGCCGGGCAACCCGATCGAACCGGTAACGCCTGGCCGACAACCGCGTGTTGGCACGGGCCTTACGCTTGGCGCAATGGAGATGATCGTTCTCGGCGCCGCACCGGCCTACACCGACCGCCCTGGTTCGGCCGCCTCGTCGTACCTGGTTCGGGCTGGTGGCGCTGCCCTGCTGCTCGATCTCGGGCAGGGCGCATTTCCCAACCTGGCCTCGGCAGTGGAACCCAGCACGCTGACCGTCGTCCTGGTGAGCCACCTCCACCCTGACCACTTCGTCGATCTCGTGCCGCTGCGCCATTACCTCAGGTGGGAGTTGGCGCCGGCGAGGCGCGTTCGCGTCCTGGGCCCCGCCGGCCTCGCAGACCGTCTCGACGCGCTCGACGGCAGCGTCGGCTTTGCGGCGGCAGCGCTCGATGTAGAGGCTCTATCAGGGGGTGTCCATCGCTTTGGGCCGTTCGTCGTGGAGGTTCGGCCCGTCGCTCACACGGAGGAGAGTTACGCCTTCCGCGTAACGGCCGGTTGGGGCGCCGCCGGCCACCCGGCCGTCGAAGGCGTCACCGCTCTCCACGGCGCCGGCCGAGTTAGTGTCGGTCGCGGCGGGGCCGGCCAGGGTGCGGCCGCGGGACTCGTCTACTCGGGCGACTGCGGCCGCGCCAGGGATCTGGAGCCGCTCGTCCGACCCGGCGACACGCTGCTGTCGGAGGCCTCGTTCGGGGCCGGGCCGGTCGTTCCGGGCGCCCAACACCTCACCTCGGCGGACGCGGCTCGAGTTGCATCAGCCGGCGGCGCCGCTCGCCTCCTGCTTACCCACGTCCTCTCGGGCCACTCCCGAGCGGAGACCCTCACCGCGGCTCAGGCCGAGTTCGCAGGCCCAATCCAGCTCGTCACCGAGGGCGACCGCTTCGAGGTCTGAGAGCGCCGGGTGGCCGAGCTCAGCCGTGGATGCGGGCCCGGCATTGCCGGCAGGCCGCGCGCAGGTTCCGCTCTAACCCGCCCTGCGATCGGCGAGGCGTTTCCCGGCCACCCCGAGTCTGGCCAGACCACGCGCTCCAGCCATGGGATCGACGCCCAGCCGCGCTCCGCCTGAAATCCCCTCTCCTCGAGCCCACGTCGTCTCCCGCCGGCCCGGCGGGAGGGTCGTCAGCCTACGAACCAGGAGTAGGTCAGAAACAACGCCCCCAGACAACAGGCCCAGACGATCTGTCCCGAGCGCATCCGGCGGGCGTAATACGAACCGGCGATGCCCAGCCAAAGAACCCCGGAGGCGACCGACCAGATCACTTTTGGCCAACCAGCTCGCCAGCCGACGATGGTGACGACGAGGCTTACGGCCATGACGAGCAAAGACATGGCGCCGACGATTCTCCGATCAGGATCCCCGAAGAGATTCACAGATTCTCCATGCGTGCGCCCATTTCCGTACGCAGACCCCGTCTGCCTTGCAATCGCAGTATCACACGTAGTCGAGTCGGCCACCCGGCGACAGGCCCCCTGACACTTCTCCTCGACACGTTCAAGATTGAGGATAAGAACGCAAGCGGGACCGGCATCGACTCCAAGGAGAAACCACCATGGCTGAAAGCGGCACGACAACTCGACCGGCAGGAGCCGCCCCGGCCAAAGGGCCGCTATCGGCCGATGAGCTCCACCTCATCGATGCCTACTGGCGGGCCGCCAACTACCTGAGCGTCGGCCAGATCTACCTGCTCGACAACCCGCTTCTGCGTCGCCCCCTCGAGGCCGGCGATGTCAAGCCGCGGCTGCTCGGCCACTGGGGCACTACACCGGGCCTGAACCTGATCTACGCCCACATGAACCGGCAGATCAAAGCCCGCGACCTGAACGCGATCTACATCATCGGCCCCGGGCACGGCGGCCCCGGCCTGGTCGCCAACACCTATCTCGAGGGCGCCTACACGGACTTCTACCCGAGCATCACTCGGGACGAGGACGGCATCCGCAAACTCTTCCGCCAGTTCTCGTTCCCGGGCGGCATCCCCAGCCACGTCGCCCCCGAGACCCCCGGTTCCATCCATGAGGGTGGGGAGCTCGGCTATTCGCTCTCTCACGCCTACGGTGCCGCGTTCGACAACCCCGATCTGCTCGTCTGCTGCATCGTCGGGGACGGCGAGGCGGAAACCGGCCCGCTCGCGACCGGCTGGCACTCCAACAAGTTCCTCGACCCGGTGGGCGACGGCGCGGTCCTGCCGATCCTGCACCTCAACGGCTACAAGATCGCCAACCCTACCGTTCTGGCCCGCATCCCCGAGGGGGAGCTGCGCGACCTGATGATCGGCTACGGCTACAAGCCGTACTTCGTCACGGGCGACGACCCGGCAATCGTTCATCAGCAGCTGGCCGCGACCCTGGACACGGTCCTCGACGAGATCCGCGAGATCCAGTCGACCGCTCGCTCAGCCAAGACGGCCGGCCGTCCGCAGTGGCCGATGATCGTCCTTCGGACGCCCAAGGGCTGGACCTGTCCGAAGTTCGTCGATGGCAAGCAGGTCGAGGGCACGTGGCGGTCCCATCAGGTCCCGATCGACAAAGTCCGGACGAACGCCGGCCACAGGGCGCTGCTCGAGACATGGATGCGCAGCTACAAGCCCGAGGAACTGTTCGACGAGAAGGGCTCGTTCCGGCCTGAGCTGGCGGCCCTGGCCCCGCATGGCACACATCGAATGGGCGCGAACCCGCACGCCAACG
>DASWZK010000111.1:0-9129 GCA_036404515.1 Candidatus Limnocylindrales bacterium | reverse complement strand
GCGCGGCCGATGAAGGGGACGTGAGCCTTGGCTTGAGCATCTGCTTCGACCTGCGGTTCCCGGAGTTGTACCGGGAGCTGACGGCCGCCGGGGCGGTGGTCCTGGCGGTGCCGGCGAACTTCACCGAGGCCACCGGCCGTGATCACTGGGAAGTACTGCTGCGTGCCCGAGCCATCGAGAACGGGGCCTTCGTCATCGCTCCGGCCCAGTGCGGCATCGGAGCCGGGGTGCCGGCACACGGCCGCAGCATGGTCGTCGACCCGTGGGGCATTGTCATCGCCCAGGCGCCAGACGGGCCCGGCGTAGTCGTCGTGGACCTCGATCTCGAGCGAGTGGTCGCAGTTCGCCGCCAGTTGCCGACGCAGCCATCGCGCTGAAGCCGGCGAGGCTTCGATCGGGTGGCGTCCGGGGGCGGCGTCCGACCAATGCGGGAGGGTCAGCTTTCGTCGCCTGGCGGCTCGCCCGGGAGTGACAGCGTGAACGCGGCTCCGCGTCCTTCTTGGGCCGGCTCGAGCCACAGCGCGCCGCCAACGGTGCGGATAAGCTCCCTCGAAACGTACAGGCCGAGACCTGTGCCGTCGCCGCTGGCCTGACCCACGCCGCGTGTGAAGCGAGTGAACAGCCGCTCCCGGTCGGCCTCCGAGACGCCGGGGCCGTGGTCTGTGATCGTGACATGGAGCCGGTGGATCGAATCGTCGGCCACGATCGCCACCTCCACCCGGCCGCCGCGGCCGCCGTACTTGACGGCGTTATCGAGGAGAGCCCACAAGACCTGGTCGAGCTGGTCCGGGTCCGCCACGGCGAGCCAGCCTCTGGCCTCGTCCCGCAGCTCGAAGTCGACGCCCGGCGCGTTGAGCGCCTCCCAGGCGCGGCGGATCCGCGGGCCCACGGCGATGACCTCAACCTCGGGTCGCAGGGCGCCGGCCTCAAGCCGGGTCACGGTGAGCAGTTGGCGGACGAGTCGGGTCAGACGATCTGCCTGCTCGGCCACGATCTGGAGCCGCCGGTCTGTCGCGGCCTCGTCCGAGGCCGACCGCAGCTGGTCGACGTAGGCGCGAATGCTGGTGAGCGGCGTCTGCAGGTTGTGGCTGACGCCGCGCAGGAACTCGTCCTTCGCCGCGTCAAGCTCGAGCAGCTTCACGTTCTGACTCTCGATCTGGCCGAACAGCTCGGCGTTGCGCAGGGCCACGCCAACCTCGCTGGCGAACAGGTCTAGCAGGTCCTGGTCCGCACGCCTCCAGGCCCGGGTCGCCGGCAGATGGCCGGTCAGGACCCCGAGCGTCTCGTTGCCGGCTCGCACGTTGGCGCGAACAGGCCGCGGATCGCCCGGGATCGTCTCCTCGACCGGCACCGTGGCAGGCTCCACGAGGCGGAGGCGGCAGTCGATCAGGCCGTAGATGGCGCACGCGTCCGACTCGGTTCGCGTCACGAGCGCGTCCAGCCCGTCGGCCGGGTTGTACCCGGCGATGGCATCGAGCAATGCGCCCAGCTCACGGTTGCGGCGCCCGGCCTCGGCCGCGATGCGGTTGTGGCTCTCCGCCAGGCGGGCCAGCTCGTCTTCGCCGGTCAGATGTATCGGCGGGCTGGATTCACCGGCGGCCACTCGCTCCACGGCCGCGGTGATACGTCGCAACGGTACCGTGAGGCTGGCAACCGCCAGAGCCGCAGCCAGCAGCCCGAGGAACGCAGCCGCGACAACGGCAACGATCAGGACCGTGACCATGACCCGGGCGTCGTTGTACAGCCCCGCGGCCATGACGACTACGCCGAAAACCCCCACGGGAAGGACGGCGGACACGAGCAGCCAGACCGTCAGGAGGACGCGGAAGGACAGGTTGATGCCGCCGGCCGGCGAGCCAGTCGGAGTGGGCTCGGTGGGCGAGGCGCCGGCGGCTGCGGGCCGGGCGCCGTCTCCGATCCGAGCTGCGATCGGGCGCTTCGAGGCGTTGGGGCCGGTCCGTCGTTCAGCCATGTTCACGACTCGCAACGAGTCGGTACCCCAGTCCGCGGACGGTCAGGAGGTGGACCGGCTGGTCCGGGTCGACCTCGATCTTCTGACGCAGTCGGCGCATCGAAACCCAGACGTACGAAGGTTCGGCTTCTTCCGTGTCGGCCCAGCCGCGCGCGAGGAGAGTTTCCGTCGTGACTACCTCCCCCAGGTTCGCGGCGAGAGCGTGGAGCAGCCGCGACTCGATCGGCGTCAGCCCAACTTCCGTGCCGCGGACCGTGGCGACCCGGCGGAACAGGTCGAGCGTCAGGTTCGGTCCGAGCACCAGTGCCTGGCGCGGGATTCGATCGCTGAGCCGCCGCAGGACGCGCTGGATTCGAGCCCGCAACTCCGGGTAGTGGTATGGCTTGGCGACGTAGTCCTCGGCGACCTCGTCGAGCAGCCGGGCCTTGCTGTCGGCCGCATCGATCGCCGAAAGGAAGATGATCGGCAGGTCCGCTTCGGCCTTGATCCGGCGGGCAAGTGCCAGGCCGTCGATCCGCGGCATCATCAGGTCCAGGATGATCAGGTCGGGCCAGCCGGCCTCGAGCCTGCGCAGCGCTTCCTGGCCGTCGCGGGCGGTGGCGATCTCATAGCCGTCGTCGTGCAACTGCTCGGCGAGGACCACGAGCAAGGTGGGGTCATCGTCGACCAGCAGGATCCGTTGCGGCCGGGGCTCGATCATTTCGTTGCTCGCCTCCCCCGAGGGCCCGGTGGCGCGGGCGTCGCCCCGAGTATAGGTGCGGGCTGGCGCGACGGTGCGGGCCCGGGCCGCCCGGCAGCCGGCGAGTCGCTACTCCGCCTTCGGATCGAAGTGGCGGCAGCGAGGCGCAACGGGGCAGTGCTCGCAATCGGGGCGCTGCGCGTGGCAGGTTCGCCGGCCGTGGCCGATCAACGAGACGTGGGTCTCGTACATCTGGTCGGGCTGTAGCAGGGCCAGGTAGTAGTCGTGGGCATCGTCCGCGTTAGCCTTGGGCGGGATCAGGCCGATCCGCTCGCTGACTCGGTGGACGTGGCGATCGACAGGCATGAGCGGAGTCCCGAAGCTGAAGAGCAGAACCACTGACGCCGTCTTCTTGCCGATGCCAGGGATCGCGGAGAGCCAGCCGCGTGCCTCCAGCGGTGGCATCGAAGTCAGGAAATCGAGCGAGTAGCCCCCGCCGTTTGCCAGCAGCGCCCGAAGCGCTGTCTGGATGCGAGGCGCCTTCTGGTTGGCCAGGCCGCCGGGACGAATGACGTCGGTCAGCTCGGGTATGGGCGCCGCTTCCACGGCGGTCCAGTCTGGCGGGGGCAGGTCCGGCAGGCCGCGACCGCCCCAGCCGGCGAATGGGCGGGGATCGGCGGACGCTCCATCGGGTGGTGGCCCGGAAGGGTAGGCCGTCCGGAGCGCGCCGAACGCGGCCTCCGCATTAGTGTCGGCGCTGTTCTGCGAGAGGATCGTCAGGACGAGCTCGCTCGTGGGATCGAGGCGGCGCTCCCAGACCGGCCGGCCGGCGGTCTCGGCGAGGCGATCGAGGACGAATGAGATCAGACCGGGCCGCTCGGCCTCGAGCTGGGTGGCCCAGGTTCGGGCCGCCTCGCCTGGGTCCGGGCGAGGATCTCGTGGCTTGCCCGAGGGCGTCACGGGGACTGGCCGCGAGGGCTGACCGCGCGGGGTCATGCGCCGCGTGCGCCGGTCCCGCGTGCGCCGGTCCCGCCAGCGATCGGCCCGCCGGCGACGGCCCCGCCGGTGGCCAGGCGCGCCGACCGCCGTTCCCCCACGACGGTCCCGAGCTCCACCAGCCGAGCCAGCCGCTCCCCGGCCAGTGCCGTCAGCGGTGCGGCCTGGCTCATCGCATCCTCCAGCGTCATCGGCCGGTCCAGGACCGGCACCGCCAGCGTTCCTGCCGCAGCCAGCACCGCCGCGCCCTCCGGCGTGACCCCGCCGCCGACGGCCAGACAGGGCACCTCGGCCGCGGCCGCCCGCCGGGCCACGCCCAACGCCGTCTTCCCGTACGCGGTCTGCTCGTCGATCCTGCCTTCGCCTGTGATCACCAGATCCGCGGTCGTAATCCGATCGTCGAAGCCAGTCTCCTGCATGACCACTTCGATGCCGGGGACTAGCTCCAACGACCGCATGCGTGGCGCGAGGCAGAGCAGGCCGAAGCTGGTCCCGCCCGCCGCCCCAGCCCCCGGAACATCACGGGCCCGGGTTCCGGCCGCTTTCTCGAGCAGATCGGCGTAGTGGGCGAGCCATTCTTCGAGCGCAGCCACGTCCTCCGGCCACGCCCCTTTCTGCGGCGCGTAAACCGCGGCTGCGCCCTGCTGGCCGAGGAGCGGGTTCGTCACGTCGCAGGCGATGCGCATCTCCAGCTCACCGAGTCGCGGGTCCAGCGCTGACAGGTCCACTGCCGCCAGGTCCGGAATCGGCCCCGGCAGCCGGCCGTCCGAGCCCCCGCGATACCAGGCACCCAGGGCGTGAAGCAGGCCGGAGCCCCCGTCCGTCGTGGCGCTGCCGCCCACGCCCATCAGGATGTGGCGAACGCCGGCGTCGAGGACCGCCATTAGGATTTCGCCCGTTCCCTCCGTCGTGGCCGCGAGCGGGCTGCGTGGCTCCCCATCGGGCAGGCGCGAAAGGCCGGACGCCTCGGCCAGTTCGACCGCGGCGCGCTTGCCGTCGGCGGAGAGCAGCCAGCGCGCCATCAGGGGACGACCCAACGGATCGTGGGCGACGCACTCCTGCCACTGCCAGCCGCCCGTTTCGGCGATGGCCGCGAGCGTGCCCTCGCCCCCGTCGGCGAGCGGGGCGGGGATCAGCTCGTCATCCGGGCGGGCCCGCGCCCAGCCCTCCGCCAGCGCCCTCGCTACATCCACTGACGACAGCGACCCCTTGAACGAATCAGGGGCCAGCAGGACGCGCAGCCGGTCGCGGCGGTTGTCGCTCACGGCTCCACGTCCGCCGAGCCCGTGCCTGCCGGGCCCGCGCCTGCCGAGCGCGCGCCTGCCGAGCCCGCGGCGGGCCCGCTCGGTCCTGCCGCCGCCGCCCCGACGGCGTCGGCGCGGCGCTTCTCGAGGTACTCGGGGATGCGGATCATCGGTGGCCTCTCGTGGTCGGCAAGTTCGATGACCTCCAGGCCCAACCGCCCGTGGCCGGACCGCGGCAGCTTCATCGTCGAGCCCAGCTCGGCGAACAGCCGGGTCTTGCGCCGTTCCTCCAGTCGTTTCATGACGGCCTGCAGGATCACGAAGCTCATCCGCGACAGGCCTTCGAGCTCCTGGTTTCGATGGACCCTTCGCTCCAAATCCACTTGGCCCAAACCTTCGAGGCCGCATCGGTCAACGACGTCGATGAGGTGTCCGATCTCGACGGCGTATCCGGTGAAGAAGGGCATCGTCTCGAGCAGGCTCCGCCGTCCGGCATACTCGCCAGAGAGCGGCTGTATGAGACCCGACAACTCCGGAAAGAAGAGGTTCAGGAGCGGCCGCGCGACAAGTTCGGTGACCCGTCCCCCGCCACCCTCCTTCAGGACGCCCCCCTCGACGATCGGCCGGCGGTAGTAACCCTTGACGTACTGGATGCGCTCCTCGGCGATCAGCGGCCCCAACGTTCCGTAGACCATGCGCGGATGCCAGTTCCGGACGTCGGTGTCGGCCCAGACGACGATGTCGCCGCTCGTTTCGTAGAGGCTCTTCCACAGCGCCTCGCCCTTGCCCGCGTAGCTTCCGTATCGAGTCAGGACCTGCTGATGGACCACGACGCGGGCGCCTTCGGCCGCGGCGACTTCGCGCGTTCGATCGGTCGAGTCGGAGTCGATGACGAGCAACTCGTCCAGGAGCGGATGTCGCTCCATCAGCTCGAGGCGCGCCCGCTCGACGATGACCCCGATCGTCTCCTCTTCGTTCAGGGCAGGCAGCACCAGGCTAACGGTGAGACCCCGTTTGCGCTTGAGGTCCACTAGGCGATCGAGATCGCCGAACTCGCGGTGGTGGAAGTTCGACTCGCCGAACCAGCGCTCCACCTGCAGCGGAATCGACCGAGCCTCGCTGGCCGCGCGTTCCGCGGCTGCCAGCGTCTCGGCCCGTGCCTCGAGCTTCTCGAACGTGGCCTTGCCGATCGCTTCGCGCGTCTTAACGACGATGACCGTATTGCGCGACCGGGCCGCGACCGCCTCCGGCAGCGCCCCGAACAAGAACGTGTCGCCGTGGCCGGTGGCCGGCATGGCCGACGCCCCCATGACCACGATGTCCGCGGTCTCAGCCTCTCGCAGGATGGCGTTGCGCACGTTGGCGGCCTCGCGGACGGCCTGCTCCACCTGGCCGTCGGCGTGCTGGCGGATGAAATGAGCCAGGGCACGCTCCGACTGCGTTCGAATGCCCTCGGCGACGCCTCGTGGCACGAAGTGCAGGGCCATGACCTTCGCCTCGTTGCGGTGGGCCAGGGCGCCGGCGACGCGCAACGCAAGCTCGGCGTGGGGGCCGCCGCGAATCGGCACGAGAATGCGGCGGATCTCCGTGGGACCGCGCTGCTTGATCACCGCGATGTCGCACGGCGCGTCGCGAACGACCTCGTCGATGGTCGGTGAAAAGACCGATGCCTTGGCACCGGGCCTGGCCGTCGAGGGCTTGCCGCCCCAGCCGAAGACGATCAGATCGGCATCGAGTTCCGTTGCCGCCTCGATGACGCCCTCGGCGGCGCGCCGCCCGATGCGAACGATCGGATGGATCGTGACGCCTTCGGGGGCGTAGTCGAGGACTCGCTGCAGCAGCCGGCGGGCCTGGCGAGCCTGCGTCGCACCCTCGCTCAGTGGAGTTTCCTCCGGGACCTCCACGATCCCGAGGACGGTCAGCACGCCAGTCCGGCGGTCCATCAGCGAAGCGCCGATCCGCACCAGCTCCTGGGCGGTCAGCGGGTTGGCAACCGGAATCAGGATCCGTGACGGCAGCGGGGCGCGGGTCATCGCGCCGCCTCAGTGGCTTTCGCCGCCTCCGTCGCTTCTGCGAATTTCGCCGTTTCCGTGGCCTCGGCGTCTTCAGCGGCCTCGGCCGCAGCAGCCTCAGCCGCAGCAGCCTTCGCTGCCTCCTGCCATCGCTCCACCAGGTACGGCTTGAGGGCCTCGAACTCCCGGGCCTGCCGCTCGACGTGCTCCTCGGCCTGCTCCTCCGACAGTCGCCTGTTCTCGATTACCAGGCTCCCCACCCGGCCGAAGTAGATCGGCACGAACGCAGCCACGAGCCGCTCGACTTCCACGCCTCCAAAGCTCGCCGAGACGAGCAGGTCGTAGACGACGCGGGCCCACAGGTCGTCGGGGAAGTGGAACGCGGCCACGGCGTCGGACAGCTCGTCGGTGGATGGCATCGTCCGCGCGGCCGTGCCCTCGCCGGACTCGCGGCTCAACCCGAGCCGATGGGCCGCAGCCTCGGCCAGCGTTCCAGCCTCTGCCGCAAGGGCCACAACTTGTCGCCAGTCCTCCGGCGTGAGGAATCCTCGCCACGTTTCTGCGAGGGTCAGCGAGCCCGAGTGGAATTGCGCGAGCAGGCGCAGCGTGTCGACCTCGAGCGGAACCGGCTCGACGACCCGCTCGAAGCCGTAGGCCGGAACGTCGTGACTCCCCGTGATCGGGAGCCAGCGGTCGGCGTTGTCGCGGGCCATCGTCAGCAACGTGGCGACGACCTGGCGGAACATCGGGCCGAGGTCCGAGCCGGGGTCCTTGGGGTCGTGGATCTTGGCCCCGAGCCGTGTCTGGCAGACGGCAAACCCGCCGGTCAGCGCCGTGGTCGTCATCCAGATGTCGATCCCGAACCGGGAAACATCGGCCGTCCAGCTTTCCTGCTCGAGGTAGTAGCGAATCAGGTCGCCGCTCACGCCGAAGTCACCGCCGATCGGCTGGCGGATGCGGTGCCCGTACAGCGCCCGCGTCAGCGGGTAGGTGACGGTGTTGGTGATCGTGCCGTCGTACTTGTTGCGGGCATAGAGGGGGGCCACGAAGTCGTAGCCGCCCTTGAGGATCGGACCCGCCAGCAGCTCGATCCACTCGGGCACGATCGATCGGAGGTCCGAGTCGACGACGACCAGCGCCTCGACCTCGAGCGCGGCGGCCATCTCGAAAAGGGTCCGCAGCGCCGCGCCCTTGCCGCCGATGCCGCCTACTTCTGGGTAGGTGAGGCTGACGCGGTCGAGGCGGTTGGTCGGGTGAACGAGGAGGATCTCCTCGACGTAGCCGGGCGGCTCGGTCTCGACGACGATTCGCTGGGTGGCGTCCGGGGAGCCGGCGTCGGCGTTCACCAGGACCGGGCGCAGGTCGGGGAAGTACTGGACGAGGCCGGCCTGGGCCGCGCGGACGACGTGGCCGATGGTGGCCGCGTTCCGGTAGCTCGGAATGCCGACCATGATGTCGGCGCAACCGAGCCGGGCGATTTCGTCCTTGATTGCGGGGGTGAGCGCGCTCGAGGGCATCAAGGCCACCGTACCACGCCGGGCGCCCTGGGGGACAGTTCGATGCCCGCGAACCTATCGGAACGGTATCGAAAGCACCGACCAGTCGTCGTTGCGGGCGTCAGGCTTGTAGCGACTGTTCGCAGCCTTGTAGACCAAAGCGTTGAAGCCGGCGCCGCGCCACGTGGCGACGAAACTGCCGATGGGCGGCCGAACGTACGGCGTGATCCGAACCAGGCCGGACGGTTGGAGCGAACCGTCGAGGAGGCGCTTGCGCTCGAGCAGCGGAACGTCGAGCAAGGGCGAGCCCTCGATTCGCAGCAGGTCCACGGCGACGAAGGCGATCGGTTGGTTCGGGTCGAGGTGGCGTTCCGGCGTGGCCGTCCTTGCGATGCGGCTGCCGACGATCCACTGGGTCAGCATCTGGCCGCTCGTCGGCGCCTGGATCTCCCGGGGAGGTGCGCCGGCGACGATCTGTGTCGGCTCGACAGTCAGGAAGCCATCGAGGATGAACTCCTCGGCCAGGGCTGCGGCGGTGATGGCATTCGCGACATCGGCGAACTCGGCGGTGCAGTCGACACCCTCTTCGTCCATCAGCCGCGTGTCGCCGCCATCGAATCGGGCGAGGACGCGGACTCCGCTCCAGCCCGGCTCGATTATGGCGTCCCGCATGACGCGGCCCTTTCGGCCGAAGCGCTGCGGCCTCCAGTCGTCCGGGTTGGCAGGTGGA
>DASWZK010000110.1:0-10336 GCA_036404515.1 Candidatus Limnocylindrales bacterium | reverse complement strand
CGAGCTCACAACCGAAGGATGCTCCAAGCGGGTTCGGCGTGTCGCATTTCGGCTGGTACTTACGCTCTTCCAGCGACCGTACTTGTCGTTCGATCGGCCCCGGTGCTCTCAGACTCTGACTCACACCCTGACTCTGATTCGTGTGATTCCGCTTCGTGACCTCGCATTCGTGACCCGGCTTCGTTGACCCGTCGGGCGGGGGCGGACTACACTCCACGGTGGTTCGAGGGCTGAATGTCTTCGTGCCCAGCGTCTTGTTTAGACCCGCTTCGGAGGATCCCTCCCTCAGTGGAGACCGGACCCAGTACCAGCGGCGCTGTACGTGCAGGCAGCGCGTACGCCGCCGACATCTTCTATCTGGTCCGCCCAACCTTCCAGCGGTAAGCGCCCCCTGGCGCATGCCACCTGAGGGGCGGGACGGGCCCGCCATCGAGGTGGCATATGCTCTATCTGAGCCAGGCGATCGGCCGGCCTGTGCGCGACCAGCACGGCGAGCCGATCGGAAAGGTCGCCGACTTGATCGTCGCCATCGGCGGTCGGTACCCGCCGGTGACAGGCATCGTCGTCAACACGAACGGCCGCGAGATCTTCCTGCAGTGGCAGTCGGTAACCTCCCTGGACTCCGGCGGCGCAACGCTGCGCACGTCCGCTATCGACATCACGAAGTTCCAGCAGCGCCCCAACGAGATCCGCCTGAAGCGGGACCTGATGGATCGCCAGATCGTGGACATCGACGGCCGCAAGGTGGTCCGGGTAAACGACCTGCGCCTCGACGAGGTCGAGGGCGCGCTGCATCTCGTGGCCGTGGACGTGGGTCCGTCCGGGCTGCTGCGCCGTCTGGGCCTTGAGGGACCGTGGCAGACTCTCGCCCGGGGCCTGCATCGCGAAGTCCCGGAGCGCTACATCGACTGGGAGGATGTGGATCCGGTCGAGCGGACGATAGCCAGCGTCAAGCTACGTGTCCCCCACCAGCGCCTAGCCGAGCTTCATCCCGCGGATTTGGCCACGATCATCGACCAGCTCAGCCGCAGCGACCGCGTCGGCGTCATCACCTCTCTCGACGACGAGGCCGCGGCCGACGCCATCGGCGAGATGGAGCCCGAAACCCAGGTCGACATCCTCGAAGACCTGGAGCCCGCGCGCGCCGCCGACATCCTCGAGGAGATGGATCCGGACGAAGCCGCCGACCTCGTGGCCGACCTGTCCGAGGAGAGCCGCGAAGAGATCCTGGGCCTCATGGAGAAGGACGAGGCTGAAGAGGTCCAGGAACTGATGACGTACGACGAGGAGACGGCTGGCGGCATCATGACCACCGAGTTCGTGGCCGTGCGGGCCGACCTCACGGCCGCCCAAACGATCGATCGCCTGCGCGAGCTCGAGCCCACCGCCGAGACTATCTACTACGTCTACGTCACCGACCCCGATGGCCGGCTGGTGGGCGTGCTGTCGCTGCGCGACCTGATCGTGGCCAGGCCGGACACGCCGATCTCCACGTTCATGTACGAAGAGCCGGTAGCGGTTCACACCGACGCTGGACAGGATGAGGTGACCGAGGTCGTGGCCCGGTACAACCTGCTGGCCGTGCCGGTCGTCGATGCCGACGGCCGCCTCGAAGGCATCGTCACCGTCGACGACGCCATCGACACCCTCTTGCCGCAGCCATCCAAGCGTCGTCTTCCGCACCTGTTCGGCCGCTCCGGGGCGGCCGATCGTTGAAGAAGCCCGCCCTGACGCTTACTCCCCGCGCGGTAAATCGGGTCCGTTTTGCGGCGATCCTCGGCGTCCTGGGACCGGGCCTCGTGAGCGGCTTCGCCGACAACGACGCTGGCGGCATCTCCACCTACTCCGTGGTCGGCGTTCGGTTCGGCTACGACCTGCTTTGGGTCCTGCTGGCCAGCCAGATTGTGCTGTTCTTCACCCAGGAGGTAGGTGCCAGGCTCGGGCTCGCCACCGGACAGGGGCTCGCCGGGCTGGTCCGCGAACAGTACGGCGTGCGTTGGGCGACGTTCATGATCAGCGCGATGCTCGTGGCCAACGTCGGCTCGATCATCTCCGAGTTCGCCGGCTGCAGCGCCGCCCTCGGACTCTTCGGCTGGCCCAGCTGGGCAAGCGCTCTCCTAGCGGCGACGGTTGTCGTTCTGCTGCTGACTCGAGGCAATTACAGCAAGGTCCAGTACCTCTTCGTCGCAGTCGGCATCTGCGTCTCGACGGCCTACTTCATATCGGCCTTGCTCGCCCATCCCGATTGGGGTCGGGCCGCCTCTTCGCTCGTGATCCCCCGCCTCGCAGCATCGCCCGCGTACTGGGTCGCCGTCGTGGCCACGGTCGGAACCACGATCACGCCGTGGGGCCAGGCCTTCATCCAGTCGTACGTGGCCGACAAGCGCCTCGGACCGGAAGATCTCGTCGGCGAGCGCCTCGACGTGGGGTTGGGCGCGTTCCTGACGAACCTGATCGCGGCCTTCATCGTGGTGGCCTGTGCTGCCGCGCTGTGGGCCCACAACGAGACCAACGCCACGGACGTCGCCACTATCGCACTGGCGCTCCAGCCGCTGGCCGGATCCTTGACGACTGTCCTCTTCGCCGTCGGCCTGCTGGCGGCATCGTTCCTGGGCCTGGGCGTGGTCCCGCTCACGAGCGCCTACGCGGCGTGCGAGGCATTCGGCTGGGAAACCGGCGTCGACTGGCGCTGGCGCGAGGCGCCGGCCTTCTACGGCCTCATGGTCTTCTTCGTCGCCAGCGCAGCGCTCGTCGTCCTGGTGGTGCCGTCCAGCGGTCTGGTCCAGGTGATGTTCACGGCCCAGGTCGTCAACTGCCTGCTTCTGCCGTTCGTGCTCGTCTTTGTGATGCGCCTGTCGGCCGACAAGAAGCTGATGGGCCCGCTCGTCAGCGGGCGGTTTCTGCTGTCAATCGGCTGGCTTGGCACGGCGCTGCTGGTAGTCCTGTCCGTGGCGCTGGTGGTGACGTCGGTCCTGGGAACCTGAGCGCAGCCGGCGGCAGATCGTTCGCCGGAAGCAGCCGGTTGGACGGCGCGGGAAGGCAAACGGCCGCCGAGGCACGCGCGACCGTCAGGCCCGAACGCCAAGCTCCGCCCACACCTCGGCCATCTCCGCGGCGGCGATCTGGATATCGTGTCCGGCGACGGACGCCGGGCCGGCCGCACCCAGGCGGGCGCGCAGGTCCACGTCCTCGAGCCGGGCCAGGGCCGCGGAAAGCGCTGCCGGGTCGTTTGGCGGGATGAGCAGCCCGTTCTCGCCTTCGCGTATGACCTCCGGCAGGCCGCCCACCGCCGACGCCACCACCGGCGTGCCGCAGGCAAGGGCCTCGACCGCGGCCAGCCCCAGCCCTTCGCGCCGCGAGGGCACCACGACCACGTCGGCCGCCTGCAGCCACTTCGGCACTTCCTCGGGCGCGACGGCGCCCGGCAAACGGATGCGCGAGTGCTCAGTCTGCAGGCGCGCGGAAAGCGGCCCTGCCCCCACCGCCACGCCTTGCCAGCGGCTCGCAAGCTCGAGGCCCTCGGCGAAGACATCCGCACCCTTATAGCCGGACAGGTGTCCGACGAACAGGGCCATCAAACCCTCCGGTAGACCCAGTGCGAGGCGCAGCTCGTGCCTCGGGATGGCGGCCGGGCTGAACAGCCTCAGGTCCACGCCGGGGCTGACGATGCGGGCCGAGGCCCCGAGCCGGGACACCGCACTGGCAGTGTCCGCGGAGTTGGCGACGACGATCCCTGCGCCGCGCACGACCCACGTGGCCAGGGACCGGGCGACCCGGCCCCGCTGCGCCTGAACCGAGACGTCGCTCCCGTGTGCGAAGGCCACCATCGGCCGGCGGCGTAGCCTCGCGGCAAGCAGCCCGATGACTCCGGCGGCGTAGACCGGATGGGCCTCCACACCGTCGAACGGGCCTCTGGCCGTGAACGCTCGCCAGGCGATCTGAAGATGCCGCAGCGCTGCACCGCGGCGATAGGTGGACGGCCCGGCGACGACCACCTCCACCCCTCGAGCCCGCAGCGAGGCCACCCTCCGAGCGACGAATGGTCCGGTCTGCGGACGATCGGGCGTCGGGTACATATTGGTGACGAGCAGCAGACGGGTCGGCCGTCTCGGAGTCGTCACGTCGACCTGCGCGGGTCGGCTTCGCCACATGCGGACAATGATGCCAGCTGGCCGAGGCCACGTACGGACATCGCGCTCCCCGTGGCCTTCGGTTCGCCAGGCGAGGCCGCGCTACTCTGTCGGTCGGCAGCGCCGGCGCCGTTCCTCGATCTTGCCGCGGGCCCCGTCAGCCGGCCTCCCTCTCCGCGACCACCTCGTCGAGCAGCTGCGCCAGCCGTCGAGCAAGGTTGACCCGGTCGAAGCGACCGGCCGGGTCGGCCGAAACCGGCGCTGGGGGGCGATCCAGGAGCTCCTCGAGAGCGTCGGCAACGCTCGCCGGCTTCACGTCGGCGACGATGCCTCCGGGCAGGCTCTCGACCAGCGCGCGCCCGTCGCCCGGCGGCATGACGGCGAGGATCGGCCGGTCGAAGGCCATGTATTCGAGCAGCTTCCCGCCGACGAAGAGGTCGGCCCCGGCCACGTCCGGCATCAGCTGGAGCAGCGCATCGGCACCCGCCATCCGAGCCAGCGCCCTGGGGCGCGGCATGAATCCTTCGAAGCCAACGACACCGCCAAGTCGCTCGGGCCTCTCGAACTCGGCGATCAGCCGTGAGTTGGCCTCGTTGACGATGCCGACGAAGTCGACTCTGAGGCGTTCACGAAGGTCGCGCCGTCGGCCGAGCAAACGCTCGACCCCCAGCAGGAATGCCTCGAGCTCCTGCGGGCGGTACAGGCTGCCCGCGTACAGAATGTGGAACCCGCCGGGCTGGGGCGGCGCCGCGGGCGCGATTCCGATCAGATCAGACCGATCGTACCCATTGGGAATCGTGACGAAACGGCGAGCCGCCTCCGGGTACCGGCCGGCGTAGAGGTTCATCAGACCCGAGGTTGCGAAGACGGATCGGGCTGCCAGGTGGACGAACCGCCGCTCGATCCGCTCCTGGAGCCGCGCATGAACGGCCGGAAGTGGCGCCGCAAAGACGTTGCCGACCCACGGATCGCGGAAGTCGGCGACCCACGGCAGGCCCGCACGGCTCGCGATCAACGCCGCCGCAAGATGGCTGGAGAAGGGCCCGGCCGACGAGTAGACGACGTCAACGGGCGAGCGTCGGTGGGCTTCGAGGCCGCAACGCACCGCGAACGGCGCCCACGTCACCTCGGGATCCGGGAAGAAGACGACGCGCTCCAGCCGCGCCCAGATCCCGGCCAGGCCTCCGTAGTCGCGGACGCGCCGCGCCGGTGGAGCCTCCCGGGTCCCATCAGCACCGCCCTGCGGCATCGAGTGCCCGATCTGCGTGCGCTCTGTCACCCGGCCCGGCGACAGCGACGCCGCCCATCTCACGGCCCGCCCGAGCGCCCGCCTCAGCTTGACCGGCTCGGGCGAGAAGGCCCGCTCGACGATCAGGTCCGGCGCCAGTCCGCGCTCCGCCTCATCGTCGCGGGGAAGCGCGCCGGGGTTACGGGCGGTGAGAACCACCGGCTCCCAGCCCGACTCGGGCAGATAAGTCACGTACTTGAGGGTTCGCTGGATCCCCGCGCCCCCGATCGGCGGGAAGTTGTACGCGACCACCAGAACGCGACCGGGCATCAGCGCGCACCTCCTGCGTCCGACCGCGCCTTGCCGAACGGCGGCAGACGATCAGTCAGCCGCCACAGGCCGGTAACGAACAGTACCGCTTCGGTCCGCCCGGGGATAACGAGCGACCGCATCGGCTGCCCGGAAAGGCGGCTCGCCATGACGAGCGTTATCAAAGCGTGGGCCGTGTACGAAAGGACCGACGCCAGCGAAGCGCCGACTATGCCGTAACGCGGGATCAGGATGAAGTTCGCCGCAACGTTCAGCACGAGAGCCACCGTGATCGCAACCGAGACGAGCCCGGCGTGTCCTCGGCCGCTTATGTAGCCGGTCATGATCTTGGCCATGCTCAAGCTCACCACCGCGGGGAGCAGGACGTAGAACGCCGGCAGGCAGGCCTCGTATTTCGGCAAGATGAGGTGGATGCCAAGGAACGCCGTCGGAATCAGGGCGAGGGCCAGGCAAACGGTGATCAGCATCGATAGGCGGGCGACCCGTCCGAGCATCTGGCTCGCATCCCCCGCCGTGGATCCTGCGACTCGCGGCAGGAAGATCGTCGCGATCGAATTCGGCACGAAGAAGACCAGCTCTGCCATGACTACTGCCGTGTTGTAGTTCGCCAGTGGGGTTCGCGAGTCCGGAACGACAGCCTGGATGATGTAGGTGTCCGCGCGATAGTTGAAGTAGCCGCTGAGGCTTGCCGGGTAGAGACGGAAGGCGTACGAAGCGAGGGCTCGAGGGCTGGCGGGGACACCGGCAGTGTCCCGCCGCTTCAACTGGCGAACCGCCTCCATCACGCCCAGCGCAAGCAGCGGGGCCATGAGCACGCTGCCGGCAACGGCTCCGGCCAGTCCCAGGCGAAGCCATCCGAGGAGCACGATCACCGACAGCAACGACGCGAGGGCCTGGACGACCTGGATGATGTTGTAGACGCGGACGTCCTGCCGGCCGTACAGGATGGACCCGCCGAACGACGCCAGGATGGTCAACGGCAAGGTCAAGACCATGACGCGCAGGAGAGTGTCGTCCGTTCTTGCGGCGCTCAAGAACGATCCTTCCAGCAGAGGCAGCACGACCCAGACCGCTGCGATGAGGATCACGGACAGGGCCGCCGTGAAGATGAACGACAGACGCACCAGGCTGGCGACGGAATGGCCCTTGCCGGCGTAGTAGTTCACGGCATTCGGCAGGCCGAACATGCCCAGAGCCGAGAGCATTCCGGGGAGCGTCGTCACCGCCACGAACGACCCGAAATCATTGCTGGAGAGAAGCCTTCGCAGGAGGATGGACGCCACGAACCCAAACCCAAAGGCCAGTACCTGCGTCCCGAAGACGCCGCTCACGCGCCGGGCGAACGGGCTCAATCCACGGGCAGGCGCGGCTGAGCTCATGCTGCCTCTCGCTTCATCGGGCCGGCCGAGACGCAACCAGCCGGCGATAGAGAGTTTCCATCTCGGCCATGGCCAGTCTCTGGTCCGCCCGTTCGAGCACCGCGGCACGCCCGCGATCGGCCAGCTCGGCTCGCTGCTGCGGGCTCCTGGCCAGGACCGCCCCGATGGCCGCCGCCGTGGCCGCGCCATCGCCCACCGGAACCAGGCAGGCGGGGTCGAGATCCGCCAGCCACTCCCGGTTAGGTGGCAGGTTGGAAGCGACGACCGGTCGGCCACTGGCGAGGGCCTCGACAACGGTCTTCGGGCCGCCGTCCGAGATGGGCACGGAGACGACCACGTCGGCCAGACGATAGAGGTCGGGCAGCTCCGACTCGGCCAATTTGGGCAGAATACGGACTCGGTCGGCTACACCCAGCGCAGCCGCCCTGGCCCTGAGGGCCGCCAGCTCCGACTCCTGCGCACCTTGAAGAGTCAGGACCAGCAGGGTTTCCGCGGGCAATCGTGCGAATGCCTCGACCACGACATCCTGGCGGTACAAGGGCGCAATGGCGCGGGGTGACAGCACGACCCGAGCTCCCGGCACTCCCAGCCCGGACCGAAGTCCGGGAGGACAGTCACCAGGGCGGAAGTGATCGGTGTCCACCCCCAAATGAACGTAGCGTGTCCGCTCCGGGCGCGCGCCGGCCGCGATGGCTCCCTTGACAAGGTGCTCCGAGCCCCCGGTCACTAGATCCGCCGAGCGCAGCGACAACCTGGCGAGCAGCCTCGCCCGGGCGCTTCGCCGGGGGTCGATGAGCACGTCGTTGCCCCACACCGTGACGACGCGAGGATGGAACCCCGACACCCAGGCCCGGAAGCCATTCAGGGTGAGGTAGTGGACCTGCAGGATGTCGGGCCGGATCCGCGTCACGGCCCGTCTGAACGACAGGCCGGTGGCGATCATCCCGAGCTGGCTGGTGCGCCACCCGGCCTGAGCGGCGTATCGCTCGACAGCGATGCCATCCTCGTAGCCGGGCTCGACGGCCACTCCCTCGGGCACAAGAAGCGTCATCCTGTGGCCGCGGCCGGCGAAGTACGAGACCCAGCGACGGACGTGGATGCTGTTGGCGTCGCCAAGCACCGCGATGGCGAGCGGGCGTTCGCCACCTTCGGCCCGGCGGGAGTCGCTCTGCGCCGGCTCCTCGGTTTGTCTCAAGCGGTCGCCTCCTGGGAGCATCCGAGCGTCCGGCAGACCGTGCGGGCTCGAGCGTCCCAGGTGTTGGCAGGAGCGGCTGCGTACGCCTGCGCCGCCGCCGAACAGCGCTCGGCCATGGCCCTGTCCCCCAGCAGCTCCAGGATGCCCCCCGCCATGCCTTCGGCTGAGCCGTCCGTGACGATGCCGGCACCGCTTGCCTCCAGGATCGCCCGCGTCTCCGTCGTGTCCGTGGCCACGACGGGCTTGCCGAAGGCCAGCAGGTCGAGCAGCCGGACGGCCACGGCCATGTTCGTGTAGGCGTTCACGGGCAGTGGAAGGACACACGCTCGGGCGGCCGCGAGCGCCTCTGGGAGGGACGATCGGCCGGCTGCGACGACGTCCACCCACGAAGGAAGCTGCACCGCCGCGGCCCCCGTGGATCGCGTTACGATCCGGAGGCGTGCCTCTGGCCGGCGCATCCGGACCAGCTCCATGGCGACCACGAGCGTGTCCAAGCCGGATCCGGGCGTCAGCTGCACGATCGCGCCTACGAGATCATCCTGCCCGATGCCCAGGAATGGCGCCGTCGGATCCGTGCCGGGCGGAAGTATCACGGCGTCGGATAGCCCGAGGACCTCGGCCAGGCCTCGCGAGGGGGCATAACGCACCGATGATATGGCCCTCAAGGCAGGCAGGCTGATCCGCCACAGCCAGTCCGTCAGGATCTGGCGGCGGTGCACCCGCGGATTGACGTCGCGGAAAAGTTGATAGGCATCGCGGAAGTACACCCCCACCGGGCGGCGAAGCAACCGCATCACCGCCAGAAATGCCAGGTCGGTCGGCATGGAGGTCGTCGTGGCCGACTCGACGTAGACGGCATCGACGCGACGATGTCCGCCGGAGGCGAGCCACCGGAATGAGGCCGCTGCTCGGCCCAGACGCCCGCCCGTAATGCTTTCCGTGTGAACCTGTCGCGACAACGCCGCGGTCATCATGGCGATCCTGACCATGGGGGCGCTGGTCGCGCTGGCGATGTCGTACATGCCGTAGATCAGGATCCCGGCCGAGCGCCCCGGCCGCGACTGCGAGCGTGACTCTGGCGCCACCGCTAGCTCACGGGCGCGGCTGCATTGACCAGATCGACGCTGTGCCCGCCGGACGCAATCCCGATCGCCGTGGCCAGGCCGATGTAGCAAGCTCCGACCATGATGAGATGGTACGTGTCAGACATGGCTCAACGATACAGGAGCGGAACTCAGGAGGTCGACCTCGCCGCGGCTCGACCTCGCCACGGTGGCGACACCGGTGGGCGCCGACTGGACGACGCTATGGCGAGGCAGGCCTCAGCGGCTGCCTTCGATCCCCGCCACGACATATGCTGCCACGGCGTCGAGATCGTGGCTTGCCCGCCAGCCCAGCATCCGCCGCGCCAGCGAGACGTCGGCCACCATCCAGGGCACCTCGCCCGATCGCGCCGAGCCGGTCGCACGCTCGCCGATCCCGCCCTCGAAGCCGACCTGCCGAGCCATGGCCACGACAAGGTCGCGGGCCGTATGAGGCCTGCCGGTGCCTACGTTGACGACGGGCACGGCAAGGGTCGGGGCACTGCAGGCCGAAACGACGGCGGCGGCGATGTCGCGGACGTCGGTAAAATCGCGGACCGCACCCAGAGGCCCCATCTCGATTCGGGCCTGCCCCTCGTCGCGGGCCGTCACGAGACGCCGCAGCGCGGCGCCGGGCAGGCTGTCCGGCGGCATGCCCGGGCCCACCGCGTTGAATACACGGAGTACGACCCCCTGGACCAGTCCTTCTGCCCGGGCGGCCACCATCAGCCGCGTTGCCGCCAGTTTGGTGGCGCCGTACGGCCCCACAGGCACAGCGGCCGTGCGCTCGTTCACCGGCCGGCCCGGCGTCACGACTCCGTACTCGGCCGCAGAACCAATGTGGACCAGCCGTGGGCGCAGGCCGCTGCGGCGGACGCCGTCCAGCAGCCGTTCGACCGTATCGACGTTGGCTGCCGTGAGCTGGGCTTCGTCGCCGGCCGTCCTGCCCGCGCAGTTTACGATCACGTCGGGGCGAATCGCGGCCAGGGTGG
>DASWZK010000109.1:0-4322 GCA_036404515.1 Candidatus Limnocylindrales bacterium | reverse complement strand
CCCTCATCGCCGCCCTCAAAGACCCGGGAATTGACGTGCGCAAGGCTGCCGCCGATGCGCTAGTCCAGATCGGCGCCCCTGCCGTCGAGCCCCTTGTGGCCGCCCTCAGACACCCGGATGACCATTGGCTGCGCCACTTCGCGGCGGAGGCTCTTGGCCGGATCGGCGACAGCCGTGCCGTCGAGCCCCTAATCGCCGCTCTCACGGACGAGAGCTGGGGCGTGCGCCGGGCTGCCGCCGAGGCACTTGGCCAGATCGGCGACACCCGCGCCGTCGAGTCTCTTGTGGCCGCTCTCAAAGACCCGGGAATTGACGTGCGCAAGGCTGCCGGCGGGGCGCTGGAGGCGCTTGGCTGGCAGCCCAATAGGACTGAAGCTGGAGAGCCGCGTACCGTGTAGGCGCGGCACCAGCGGGCTGAGGTCGCCCTCACGATCCGGCAGGCCGGCTGGTCTCGACCCGTCGGTCTCGACTCCATGCCGGGCCCCGCCCAGTTTCGGTGGGATTCCCCCTCCCCGTGAACGCTACTCAGGATCCGACTTCGGTCTGGCAGGACTCACGCCATCGTGTGGAGAGCCGCCCGACCGATCGTCGACCTTGTGATCGGCCCTCCGGCCGATTCCATGGCGGATCTCGGAGTCGCACCTTCGATGCAGCAACCCATGAACAGCAGCCGGTACGTCATAGGCTACTGTTTCCGGTCGGCGGGTCTCGGGGCATAGAGTCACTTCGCCTTATGCCTTGGCAATTGGAGGGGAGTCCGCAAGTCATGGTCGCCACGTGGCAGATACGCCCAGCTAGGTCGGGCGACGCTGCGCATATTCTCTCCGTGTCGGACGAGGCTACTGTGTGGCTTGTCGACCACGGACTGTCGGATCAATGGGGAGGGGAGCCCCCTTCTTCGGAGCCGGCCTTCGTCTCACGCGTGTCGTCTTGGATTCGTGAGAGGCAAGCGATGGTCGCAATCGACGCGAAAGGCGACGTGCATGGCTATGCGGTCAGTGGCTGCTTTCCGCCGCCCTACTTTGACCCGACGGTCGCACGGCGCGCGGTTGAGGATGCATATTACGTGTACACGGTCGTGAGTCGTATGAGGCCGGCATCACGAGGCGTCGGGCGCAGTCTCCTTATGTGGGCGGCGGGCCGGGCGCGTACACTCGGCGTCACCTACCTGCGGCTGGACTGTTGGGCGGACAACGCGCACCTTCGCGCCTATTACGAGAAGCTGGGATTCGGAGAGTGCGACGCCTACGTCGATGAGGGGTGGCACGGGATAGTCCTGCAACTGCGCGTCTGAACCGGAAGCGCCTGACAAGCGCTTCCAGCGGTCTGCGGAAGGGCTACGCTGGCATCAAGTGCTGCGGCCCGCCGCTTAGGTCACCCAGACGGCGGGCCTCGGCTGCTTCAGCGGTGTGGTCGGGGGAGTGCAAGAAGCAGTACGGCTGGTCGCGTAGCGGGGTAGCCGGGCAGAGCCTGCCATTGGGAGTCCCAGCGCAACACCGGCGCCCTAGCATTGCCAACCTCTGCAGGGCACGGGCATCTGGTTGGCCACCATCGCGCCATGGTGTCGGGCCGGGGAGGGGAGCAGGGCTCCCCTTGCCGCCGCGTCCGATCGTGCTGATCGGCAGATCCATATCTGGCCGATACTGCGCATATTGGACGCACCACGAAGAAGGAGACCGCGGTGAGCACCAAGACGACCCGCACCCCGCTCGATGCCTATATGGAGGACCGAGCCGCGGCCCTCGCGCTGCTCGAGCGCATCACCGCAGCTCTCGAGAACCACGACGACCCTCCGGCGGACGAGATCAACTGGGGCCACGGTGGGGACATGGCCGAGACCCGCAAGAGCCTCCAGGCCCTGTCCGACCGTCTCTTCGCCGAGGGTGAGTACGCGCCGGCGGCGAATTAGTCGATGCTCACTTTCGCCGAGGCCGCCGAGCAGCTCGGGATCGCTTCTTCGACCCTGCGCCACCAGGTCCAAGTCGGACGACTGAAGGCGCGTCTCTTGGGCAAGGCCTACGTCGTCACTGACCGCGAGGTCAGCCGATACCGAGCCACTTCTCTGGGCAAGCCAGGTCGGCCTAGCGATCGATCGGCTCCGCCCGTAGGCCGCTGAAACGCTCCCAACGACCCGGGATCACGTCGGCGTAACGGGGGTCGAGCTCGACAGCGGTACAGCGCCGGCCGGTCCTTTCGCAGGCGAGCAGTGTCGAACCAGAGCCGGCGAAAAGATCCAGGACCAGATCACCAGCCTCCGAGCTATTGGCGATCGCGCGCTCCATATCGGGGCCTTCGATCGGAATGCGGCAGGCTGTCAACGCGGGTCCGAATCCCTCCGGGCGCGCCGACTCCCGTTCATCTGCTTGGGGTTGACCAGCCGACCGGCGGACCAACGTGTCATCGAATCTGGCACAACGAACCGCCAGGCCCGCGGCTCACATGCGGATGCCGCCGACGGAACCGCGGGACACTGAATTCCTCGGTACCCTGATCGACTAGAAGTCGGCGCTGCCAGGCGTGCGCGGGAACGGGATGACGTCCCTGATGTTCGTCATCCCCGTGGCGTAGGCCACCGACCGATCGAAGCCCAGCCCGAAGCCAGCGTGCGGCACGGTGCCGTACCGGCGCAGGTCGCGATACCAGCAGTACGCCGCGGGATCGAGCCCGGTCTCGCGAATTCGGGAGTCGAGCACGTCGAGGCGCTCCTCGCGCTGGCTGCCGCCGACGATCTCGCCGATGCCAGGGGCGAGGACGTCCATCGCTGCCACGGTTCGTTCGTCGTCGTTCAGGCGCATGTAGAACGCCTTGATCTGCTTCGGGTAGTTGACGACGACCATCGGACGCTTCGCGTACTCTTCGCAGAGGTACCGCTCGTGCTCAGCCTGCAGGGCGACTCCCCACTCCACGGGAAATTCGAACGAACGGCCGGATCGCTTCAGCACATCGATAGCCTCCGTGTACTCCATTCGCGCGAAGCTCGACGTGACGAAGTCCTCGAGCCGGACGACCGCCTCCTTGTCGATCCGTTCGGCGAAGAACGCCATGTCGTCGGCGCGCTCGTCCAGGACCGCGCGGAAGCTGTACCGGAGCAGCTCCTCGGCCAGATCGGCATTGGCCGTGATGTCGGCGAACGCGATCTCGGGTTCGACCATCCAGAACTCGGAGAGATGCCGGCTGGTGTTCGAGTTCTCCGCGCGAAAGGTCGGCCCGAAGGTGTAGACGCGTGAGAGCGCCAGGCAGTACGACTCGACGTTGAGCTGGCCAGAGACCGTGAGGTACGCCGGCTTGCCGAAGAAATCCTGGGAGAAGTCGATCGCGCCCTCGGGCGTGCGCGGGAGGTTGGCGAAATCGAGGGTCGAAACGCGGAAAAGCTCTCCCGCGCCTTCGGCATCGCTGGCGGTCAGGATCGGCGTGTGCACCCAGTAGAAGCCGTGCTCGTCGAAGTAGCGATGCATGGCCATGGCGAGACAGTGCCGAACCCTGGCAACCGCGCCGAAGGTGTTCGTTCGCACACGCAGGTGGGCGACCTCACGGAGGTATTCAAACGTGTGCCGCTTCTGCGAGATGGGGTAGCTCTCCGGATCGTCCACCCACCCGACCACGATGACGGAGTCGGCGAGGAGTTCGACGGCCTGCCCTTCGCCCGGCGAGGGAGTCACCGTGCCGGTGACGGTGACGGCGCAGCCGACCGTCAGGTGCAGGATCTCTGCGTGGTAGTTGCCAAGCGTTGCCGGGGCCACGATCTGGAGGGCGTCGAAGCAGGACCCGTCGTGGACATGCAGAAATGAGAGCCCGGCATTCGAATCGCGACGTGTCCGGATCCAACCCTGGACCGTCGCGCGCGCGCCGACCGCCGTCCGGCCCGCCAGGATATCGACGACTCGGTCTGCCTGCGGCATGAGGCTCTCCTTACGGCTTCGAGGAGTACGCGGTGTCGGGCCGTGATCATAGAGACGAGGGTTGGGCGGTGTGACCTGCTCAGGATGAACCATACCGAACGGGCCGTGCTGGTACTCGGGCACGGCTCCGAGCTGGCGTCGGGTCAGATGGTCGGATGTACGACTCCATCCGTTCGCGCCAGCGACTGCGGCCGGGGCCGGTTTCGGCTGGCTTACGACCGCGCCGGGTCGGCTGCTAGCTGTGATCTCCACGGACGTTGTTGACAACGTCCGTCGGTGAGAGTCCGCCGAGCGCTGTGTGCGGGCGTCTCCGATTGTAGAAGTCGAGCCAGTCTGGGAGCGCGTCGAGTCGCTCAGAGTTGGATCGATAGGGCCTCGAATAGGCCCACTCGCGCACGAGAGTCCCGATGAAACGTTCGGCCT
>DASWZK010000108.1:0-45063 GCA_036404515.1 Candidatus Limnocylindrales bacterium | reverse complement strand
TCGGCCAGGGCCAGATCCTGATAGACGGTCTCGATCCCGAGCGCGGCCGCGTCCTTCGGGCTGCGGATGTGAACGGAGCGGCCCTCCCAGAACATTTCGCCGTGGTCCGGCTGGTGAATGCCGGCGATCGTCTTGGTCAGGACCGACTTGCCGGCGCCGTTATCGCCGCAAAGCGCAGTCACCTGGCCTTTCGGGAGATCGAGGTCGACCCCGAACAGCGCTTGGACCGCGCCGAAATGCTTGCTGATGCCGCGCAGCCTGAGCAGGGGCTCAGGTTCCCCCGGCGCGTTCGCGAGTGCCTGCCCACCAGGGGCCGGAAGATCCCCGGCGGGTTCGACCATACGAGTCAATGACATCGCCTCGACTCCCATCTGCGCTTGCGCAGCGGCCACGTCAGCGCTCACGTCGCGGTTCGCGATTCCTATCGACCTGGCGGTGCGAAATCGGTTCAGTTAGCTTACGCGGCCCCGCCGCCGCAGGTCTAGTTAAATGCCGTGTCGCACCCGCAGCTGCGGGTGCGACACGGCTGGGTCGCGATGACTCGATGCGCTATGGGCGTATGCGCCCTAGCGGTCTGCTGTCGGTTACTTGATGCCCGCGGCCGTGCAGACGGCGGCGCCGACTGCGTTGCACAGGTCCGTCACGCTGACGAACTTGTCCTTGATGACCGTCGACTCCATGTTCGTGGCGTTGACCCAGTAGGGGGTCAGCAGAACGGCCGGCTCACTCGCCGCGCCCGTGGTGGACGGGTTGGTGGTCGTGCCGTTGACGAGGGCGGCAGGCGGCGTCTGGCCAGCGCGCAGGTAGGTGGCGAGAGCCACGGCAGCCTGGGCCTCCAGGTAGATCGGCTTGTAGACCGAACCGCACTGATAGCCCTGCAGAATGTTCTGCATGCCCTGGAGAGTGGCGTCCTGGCCGGTCGTCGGGATCGTGTTGGGCTTGACGCCGGCGCCCTTGAGAACGGTGATCGCGGCGTTGGCGAGGCCGTCATTGGCTTCGACGGTGGCGTTGATCTTGGGGTTGGCCGTGAAGGCCGTCTGGAAGACGGTCTGGCCCTTCGTGTTGTCCCATCCGGGGGCGATCTGGTCGCCGACGAGCGTGTAGCCGGCGCTGTTGGTCGTCCCGGTGGCAATCTGTTTCGTATTGGTCAGGTCGGTGCCCCAGAGGACGTTGTTGTAGCCCGCGGCGAACGAGATGGCGTTCGGATCAGTGTCCTTGCCGCCGTCCAGCTCGAAGACCTGGGGGCTGCTGACCTTCCAGGCCGTTACGCAATCCATGAAGCCCTGGCCGATCAGCTTGCCGACCTGGACGTTGTCGAAGCTGACGTAGTACGTGGTCGTGCCCTGGAACGTGGCCCGGTCGTAGCTGATGTACGGGATCCCGGCGGCCGCGGCCAGGCTCTGGATCGCGAGGCCGGTGGGTCCGTCAAGCGGGTCCACGAGAAGGACCTTGGCGCCGGCGGAGATGTCGGCCTGGGCGATTGCCACCTCGGTGGTGGTAGTGCCCGAAGCGTTGTCGATCTTGAACTGGCTGCTGGTGTAGCCGGCCGCCGTGAATGCCTGGGTCAGGTACGGCAGGTCATAGCTCGTGTACCGGGCCGACGTGGTCACGTCGGGCAGGATCACGCCGACGAGGCCGCTACCGGCGGAGGTAATACTGGTCAGCTGAGCCATGGCCGAGAAGCTGGCGTCGAACGAGCTGACGCTGAGCCCCGCCGCGCTCGGCGCGGGCGTCACGGCCGTGGTCGGGACCGTGGTCGGGGTCACCGGGACCGGGGTCACCGGCGCCGTGGTCGGCGAGGGCGTGGCGCTGCTGCTGCACGCCCCAACCACGATCGCCGTCATGGCGATCGCGGCGAGAAACCTGGAACTGGATCTCATGAAGTCTTCTCCTCCTGCGCCATAGAACCCCGTGGCGCATCGAGTGGCCGTTGCCGGGTCATGCAACGTGCCCGGGCCGAACAGCCTTGTTCACGCTGGGCGCTGTCCTGCCGGTTCACCTCCTTGGCTGTGGTGTGGTGAGTAGTTGTCGCTCGAGGCCCGGTGCCCGCGTTGCAGGCCACCGACCAGGACCGCGGCGAGTTCGACCCACCAGGGACGATCGCCGAGTCCGAATGAAGTGGGCGCTGGCGCCGGCTCAGCCGGGCCCAGCGGAAACTGGTTGGCGCCCCGAGGAGCCGCCGTAGGCGGGCCCATGGCGCTTGACGCGTGCATCGCCCGGGAGTCGACGTTGCGGGCGAAAGCGGCTTCCGTTGCGTGGGGAGAGATTCTGGAAGGGAGCCCGCCGAGAGTAACGCACGTCATCTCGAGGTCGCTCATAGGATGCCGCCGGTCCGATACGGAGCAGGCGGACCGAGTCGGCCACTGCGGCGAAAGGGGTGTGCCGCCCAAATCAGCATCGAGGGCCGAAGTAGACGATGGACGCTCTCGCCCGACGCGCAATGCGTACGTTGCATCCTCCGCAAAGGGCGCCCCGACGCGATCGGTACGCGGACGTCGTGGGCGCGACCATCCTCAATGCCATCGGGCTGCGTACACAAATTCCACACCCGTGGGAGCCGAGACACCGTTACTCCTGTTTGACGCTAGCCGACACTGGTAGCGTTGTCAACCATGAGTCGGGAAGGTTGCCGGTTGTGGGCGTCAGCGGCGGTAGAAAGGATCGGGATAACGGCAACGATTTCATGAGACTGCGACATGCCCTGGAAGGGAATGGAGTGGCTGGCGAACGGCCGATCGCTGCCACCGAAGGACGGCGACGTATGGCGCATCTTCTTCGGGCGGTTCGAAGAAGATGCGCCAGGCGGGATCGAAGTCCAGCCCCACCCCGCGTGGTGCTGGAACAAGCACGGTGTCATGGATACGCACGTGCCGGAGTGCTTCACCTACGTGCACTTCTCGGAGGAGGTGGTCGAGGACCTGTCGGCCGCCGCGAGCCTAGACCAATCGGCTGAACAGTTCGTTGCTCAGGAGGCGGCCGCGGAGCGTCAGTCGCAGGCGGGGCTCGCCATCGATATCGACCATCTCGAGGAGACCGGCCGACTCGGCCCAGCCGCGCGCGTCGGCCAACGGACCCCCATCTGCCCATGCCACCGGAACACCCGTATCGAGGCGCAGAGCCAGGATGACCCGTTCGGAGGCTTCCGTCCCGTCGGTCAGGGTCTCGCGACCCCCTGGCGGCTCCGTTACGGCGCCACTCACCGGCACCAGCGCGGCCAGGTATGGCTCCATCGCCGCGGCATTCCAGCGCCTCGTGACCCCATCGAAGGCGTGAGCGCCGGGGCCGACGGCCTCGTATGGCAGCCGCTCCCAGTAGGCCAGGTTGTGGCGGCTCTCATGGCCGGGGCGGGCCCAGTTGGAGATCTCGTAGCCGTGCCAGTCCTCGGCCCCGAGCAGATCCGCCGCCAGTCGGTACTGGTCTGCGGCACGATCGTCGTCCTGGTCGAGACGGGCCCGCTCGCGCCAGCGTCGCGCCCCCGGTGACGTCGGGAGGTGGTCGCCATCAGTACCCGTCAAACCCTCGGCCTCAGAATCGTCGAGGGTCAGCGCGTAGAGCGAGAGATGGTCGGGCGCGAGCTTCAGCGCGGCCCGCAGCGTGGCCTCCCACGCGGCGATCGACTGGCCCGGCACGTCGTACAGCAGGTCCAGGTTGACCGAGCCGATGCCGGCCGCCCGGGCCTCCGCCACGGACGTGGCCACGTCCTCCGGGGCGTGGCGCCGGCCCAGTCGACGCAACTCGGCGCCGTGCAGGCTCTGAGCCCCGAACGAGATGCGCTTCACTCCGGCCCGGCGGAACAAGGCCAGGTCGCCACGCTCGTCGGGACCGGGGTTCGCCTCGAGCGTCACCTCCGCGTCCGGGGCAATGCCAAAACGGGTTCGCGTGATCGCCATCAGCCGCTCGAGCCACTCCCCGGAGACGAGCGACGGGGTCCCGCCACCGAAGTAGATGCTCCGAAGCGGCGGCCTCGCGGGCACGTGCGCGGGGGCCAGGGCGGCCGGTTCTGCGCGTGAAGCCGCCCCGGCGGAGCCCGGGTCGGACGAGGCGAAGGCCGTCACCGAGGCCGCGGTCACGGGCCGCCCGGGCGACCCGAACCGATCGTCGAGAGCGTCGGCGCGCAGCTCGAGCTCCCGGCCGACGGCCTCATAGAGGCGTTCGGTCCGGGCTCGCGGACCACGGGCATCGCCGCCGGCATAGACGACGAAGTCACAGTACGGGCAGCGAGCCACGCAGAACGGCAGATGGAGATAGAGGGCAATCGGCGGCATGGGCTGGCTCACGAGCAGAGAGTAGCCGGGTCACGCCGGGCCCACACCCGCCCGGCCGGACCGCTCGCGCCCGCGGCCCAGAACGCCTAACGGCCGCGCCGCTGGACTTGATTCTGGAGAACGTCGCCCAGGGCGCGCAAGCGAGCCGGGAGGCCGCTCGAGCGCCGGGCCGCCGCCTGTCGTTCGGCTCGCTCGACGAAACCCGAGGTCTCGATCCGCTCTGCGAAGTCGAGGGGCTCGGCGCCACGGCCCGCGACGCGCGGCTGACGCGCATCCTGCCAGCCTTCGGGCAATTGGCTCCTCTGGGCGAGCTCCTCCGGCTCGTTGCCGGCGAAAGAGACCTGGCCGGCATGGCCGGTGAAGACGAACAGGGCGAACGAAGCGACGGTGTGGCCGATTATCGCCGCGCCGATTCCACCGGTCGCGAGAGTGGCCCAGCTGCAGGCCAGACCCATGCCGATCGACAGGAGCAGCATGTAGGGGTGCCGGCCGGGAGCGGCAAACTGCGTCGCCAGCAGGTACGCCAGCGTGGCGACGAGGATGGCTCCCACATCAGGCAGCCCGATCGCGATGAGCGTCCCCAAGAGAGCGCCCCGGAATGTGGCCTCATCGATGATGGCCGTTGCGATGGAGTTGAGCGCCGCGTCGGGATAGGCCAGAGCCGGCGGCAGCCGGGGATACCCGTATCGGTACGAGGCGAAAGCCGCGGCCTGGGCAAGCCCGAGAAAGGCCAGGATCGCGCCATACACGATCACGTCCGGCCGGCGGCCAATCAGCAGGAACAGGACATCGTGTGGTTGCGGGTGGACGAAGTACAGGGCCACCAGCAACGCCATGCCGATGGCGTACCAGGAGAGCCGCGTCCAGAAGCCGCCCCGTCGACGCGCCGGTTCGTCGTACTCGGCCGCGCCGAAACGCCCGGCATCGAGTCGAAGGAAGAGCAGCATCATGAAGAAGCCGCTTCCGATGAGGATCCGAATCGACTCGGCCGTCATACCTCGTCCATGCGGAGAACCGCCAGGAATGCCTCCTGTGGTATCTCGACGGACCCGACCCGCTTCATGCGCTGCTTTCCCTCTTTCTGCTTCTCGAGCAGCTTGCGCTTGCGAGTGATGTCACCTCCGTAGCATTTGGCCAGGACGTTCTTGCGCATCGCCGCCACGCTCTCACGGGCGATGACGTTCGAACCAATCGCTGCTTGGATAGCGATTTCGAACATCTGGCGAGGGATGAGTCCGCGGAGGCGGTGGACGAGCTCTCGCCCGATCGCCTGGGCCCGGTCGCGGTGCACGATGACGGAGAGCGCGTCGACCGGCTCGCCGGCGACCAGGACGTCGACCTTAACCAGGTTGGCCGCGCGGTAACCCGCTCCCTCGTAGTCCATCGATGCGTAGCCCTGGGTCCGGCTCTTGAGCTGGTCGTAGAAATCGACGATCACCTCGCCCAGGGGCAGCTCGAACGTGAGCAGGACGCGCTGCGGGTCGAGGTACTCCATTCCGAGGAAGCCGCCACGGCGATTGGTGGCCAGCTCCATGAGCGTCCCGATGAAGTTCGCGGGAGCCACGACGCTCAGCTTGACCCACGGCTCCTGGATCTCTTCGATCTGAGCGGCGTTGGGCATCTTCGATGGATTGTCGACGGCGACGACGCCACCGTTGTTGATCAACACGATGCGGTATTCGACCGACGGCGCCGACGCTATGAGCTCCTGGCCGAATTCGCGCTCCAGCCGCTCCTGGACGATCTCCATGTGAAGCAGGCCGAGGAAGCCACAACGGAAACCAAAACCCAGAGCCACCGAGCTCTCCGGCTCAAAGCTGAAGCTGGCGTCGTTGAGGTGGAGCTTCTCCATCGCCTCGCGCAGGACCGGGTAGTCGGTTCCGGCGACCGGATAGATGCCGGCGAAAACGAGGCTCTTGGCCGGCTGGTAGCCGGGCAGCGGGTGTGCGGCCGGATGAGCAACCGTCGTGACCGTGTCGCCGACCTGGGCCTCGCGCACGTTCTTGAGCCCCGTCGCAACGTAGCCCACGTCGCCTGCGCGGAGCTCGGGCACGGGCACCAGGCCCGGCCTGAAGAAGCCAAGCTCGAGCAGCTCCGCCTCGGCCCCCGAGCCCATCAATCGAATGATGTCGTGCCCATGGAGCGTCCCCTGGGCCAGTCGAATGTAGACGACCACGCCCTTGTAGGCGTCGTAGTGCGAGTCGAAGATCAGGCCTTCGAGCGGGGCCTCCGGGTCTCCCTTCGGCGGCGGTATCCGAGAGACGATCGCCTCCAGGATCTCGGGTACGCCGGTGCCGTCCTTGGCCGACGCGAGAAGCACTTCCTCGCGCGGTATGGCCAAGACACTCTCGAGCTCCTCGATGACCAGGTCCGGCTGGGCCGAGGGTAGATCGATCTTGTTGAGCACCGGGATGATCGTCAGGTTCTGGCGCAGCGCCAGGTGTACGTTGGCAAGCGTCTGGGCCTCGATGCCCTGCGTGGCGTCGACGACCAGGATGGCGCCCTCACAGGCCTGGAGCGAACGGCTGACTTCGTAGCTGAAGTCGACGTGGCCGGGAGTGTCGATCAGGTTAAGGCCGTAGACCAGGCCGTCCACGGCCGCGTACTCGAGGCGGACCGCCCGGGCCTTGATGGTGATGCCGTGCTCGCGCTCCAGGTCCATGGAGTCGAGGACCTGGCTCGTCATCTGGCGCGCATCGATGGTGTGCGTAAGCTCGAGCAGGCGATCCGAGAGCGTCGTCTTGCCGTGGTCGATATGGGCGATGATCGAGAAGTTGCGCAATCGCTCCTGCGGGATCAATTGGTCCTCGGGGCGTGGCCGATTTCGATGGCTTGGACCGTGCCGCGCGGACGGGCAAAGCCACCCGACACGCGGCTGGGCGGCGGGAGTGTAGCACGCGTCCCCGGCCCTTCGGCGGTACCGGAAGGACCCGGATTCCGAAGATCCGGGATGCGGCCCCGCAGGGTGAAACCGGCTCGGGGATCGGCCAAGGCTGCGTGCCCAACTCGCGCCTGCCCGGTGCAACCAAATGTGCCTGCGCGTCTGTGCGGGACTCTGCTACCATCAACCGTCGCGTCAGTCGGCCCAGCTTCGGTTGCCTGTCGCCTTCCTTCTGCAGCATAGAGGTCTTCGAACTTGGCCAAGACGCCCCGAGGCTGGACCGGCGCCCGCACGCCGTCAGCGATCAAGCGGGTCCGCCAGGCAGAGCGCCGGCGGGCTATCAATCAACCGCGCAAGAGCGCGGCGAAGACGTACGCCGTGAACGCGATCAAGGTCGCCACCGGCGCCGCCGAGGGCGACGCCGCTGCGTCTCTGGCCGAGGCGATGAGCGCGCTCGACAAGGCCGCAAAGGTTGGCGCGATCCATGCCAACAACGCCGCCAGACGAAAGTCCCGCCTCGTCGTCAAGCTCAACGCACTGGCCGCGGGAACCGCCGTCCAGACGACCGCGCGCGTGACCAAGACCACCGGCACCGCCGCCGCCGTCAAGGCCGCACGGACTCGCATCGCCTCGGCTAAGGCAAGCAAGGCCAAGGGTCCGCAGACCGCCGCGGGCAAGGCAAAAGCCGCGCTTTCCAAGACGGCCCGCGCAGAGGCAACTCCTGCGGTGTCAGCCTCCGAAGGTCAGAAGCCGGCGCTCAAGGCAACCGCAAGAGTCGAGAAGCCCGCCGCGCAGGTCGCGCCCAAGGCGGCCGCCAGGGCTGAGAAGCCTGCTCCGAAGGTCGCTGCCAGGATTCCGGCCAAGGCTGCTGAGAAGGCACCGCCCAAAGCGGCTGCCAAAGCTGAGAAACCCGCGCCGAAGACCGCTGCCAGGACTCCGGCCAGGGCTGTTGGTAAGGCAGCGCCCAAAGCGGCTGCCAAAGCTGAGAAACCCGCGCCGAAGGCAGAAAAGAAGCCGAAGGCCTGATCGCTCGATCATTCACTATTGCCGGGCCAGGTCGACAGACCTGGCCCGTTCGATTCGGAGGCTCGATTGGCAGACCTGAGAGCCCGTGCCCGCGAGCTGGCTCGCGAATCGATCGCACGGGGCGATCCCATCGGCTGGTTCGACCGGCTTTACCTCGAGTCCGAGCGTGACGGCTTCTCTATTTGCTGGGTCGATCGTACCCCGAACCCATACCTCGTCGAGTGGCTCGGCGGGCGGCAGGCACCGCCACGCGGCAGCGCCCTAGTTGTCGGTTGCGGCTACGGCGACGACGCCGAAATCCTGGCGGAGGCCAGTTTGGACGTAGTGACGTTCGACGTATCGCCGACCGCCATCGACCGCTGCCAGCCGCTTTCCTGAGTCTCAGGTGGAGTACGTCGTGGCGAACGTGCTGGATCCACCCAGGGCCTGGAGAGGCGCGTTCGATTTCGTGTTCGAGGCCTACACGGTCCAGGTGCTGGCGGGGGCGACCCGAGTCGCCTGCGCGCAATCGATCGGTCGCATGGTCGGTCCTGGGGGCGTGCTGCTGGCGGTGGCCAGGAGTCGGCGGTCCGGAGACCCGGCGGGGACGATGCCTTGGCCGCTCACGCGTAAGGAGCTGGACGCTTTCCTGGTCCCGGGTCTGCGGCTGGCCGGCTTGACCGAGATCCTCGAACCGGGCCAGCCGCCGGTGCCGCGTTTCGTGGCCGAGTTCGTGGCCGGCAGCTAGGGTCGATTGCGATCCGTGAATCCTTCCGTCAGCCAATGTTCACGTTCCGTTCCGCCCGGCGCACCCTTCACGGAACCTTCATTCAGCCTCCATCCGTGCTCCACCGCCGGTTCACCCCGACGTTCGAGACTCGACTCCTACTGAACCGACAGATCTGGCTGGCCCATGTCGCCAGTTCGTCAGAGACGCGACCTGACGGCGTTCGTTGGGCGCAGCAGGAGAACGAGCGATGAGTTCAATCCATCGCACCGGGCTCGCGATCGCAGGGGCCGTCGCAGCTCTAACGGTGACCGGCGCAATGTTCGTCGAGGGTTACGGCAGCTCTCAGACGGCCGCCGCGCAGGCGGCCCAGCAGGTGACAACGGACGCACCTGCGGCGTCGTCGAGCCTCCCTCCCGAGATCGTCTACGTCAACCCGACCCCGACGCCGGGCACCGTGACGATCACTCAGACGGCGCCGCCGGTCAGCGGGCAGGCAGGAACCGGGGTGACGCCACCGTTGGTCCACGTCATAGTCCCGGCGCCAGCCGGCGGCGAGGACGACGGAGGGAGCCACCACCGTGGCGGAGGCGACCACTGATGAACACACCCCAACCCGCACGAACCAGGGCTCAGACCCATGCCCCGAAGGCCAGGCCCGATGCCCGGCCGATGAGGCTGGCCCTCAGCGCCGGCGGCCTCGCCGCGATGTCCGCGCTTGCAGCGGCCATCGTCCTGCCGCCACGTCCGGCGACGCAGGCTTCGGGTGCCGTTCGGCAGCCGGCGGCATCGGCCGATCCGCTCGCTAACCCCACCGCCGCCCAGGTGCAGCATCCAATTCAGTACGTACAGCTGTCACCCGGACAAACGGCCCCACCTGGGGCTACGGTCATCGCCGCCTCCGCACCTACCCCAATCACCCTGACCGTGACCGTACCGGCCCCGGCGGCTCAGACGCCGGTCGTCATAAAGACCACGGCGTCGGGCAAGGTGATTCCGTGATCTTCGCTCCGAGCGCCGACCGTCACACCTCGACGCGGGTCAGGTCGAGAAGGCCCTCGGACGAGCTAACCCTGATCGAGCCGGTCAGCCTCGCTGCGACCTCCATGGGCGGACGCCTCGTCGTCCACGTAGAGGCCCAGGGTCGGGCCGAAGAGGCCCGGCGCGACTGCCGGCGTGTGATTGCCCGGATAGATCGTTGGGCGGCGCGACTCACGCGGTACACGGATTCCTCCGACCTTGTGGTTCTGAATTCCGACCCCGGGTCGGCAGTGCCCGTGAGACCGATTCTCGCGGCCGCCTTCCGGGCAGGCATCGCGGCCGCAGACGCGAGCGAAGGCTTCGCCGACATTACGCTGCTTGACGCCCGCCTGGCAGCCGAGGGCAAGCCCGACGTGGCTGCGGCTTCCCGCCGGGGTGAGTGGGAGATCGTTCGCGGTCCGCGCGGCGCGGCCGTTGTTCGTCGCCCACCCGGCCTGCGTTTCGACTTCGGCGGGGTGGGCAAGGGCTGGATCGCTGATCGGGCCCTGGACCTCCTGGCTGCCTGGCCCGGCGCCCTGATCGACGCCGATGGGGATCTGGCCGTTCGCTGCGCGCCGGGCAAGTTCTGGGAAGTGGGCATCGACGACCCCCGCGCGCCGGAGTCGAGCATCGCCGTATTGCGACTTGGCACGCCCTACGGCGGTGTGCCCACGCGTTGGGGAGTGGCTACATCAGGCACGTCCATCCACCGCTGGAACGTGGGCGGCGCCGCCAGCCACCACCTTATCGACCCGAGGACGGGTCGGCCGGCGGTGACGGACGTGGTTCAGGCCACGGTCGTGGCCGGGTCGGCGCTGCGCGCGGAGTCGCTTGCGAAGGCCGCTATTATCGCCGGCAGCGTCGATGGGTTCGCCCTGCTGGAGCGAGCCCGCGTCCGCGGAGCCGTGCTCGTAACGTCGAATGGCGAGGTTCGAGCCCTTCCCGTGACGATGTCCCTGCTCGGCAACTGAAGACGCTATGCAGCGCGACGAGCCGCCACCCACAAAGCAAGGGCCGGGCGAGATTACCGCTCCGCTCGCGGGACCGCGCGCCACTCCCCGGCCGCCCGCCCGCGATGGGCTGATCCAACGCCGCCTGCCGCAGCGGCCGGCATCTGCCCTTCCGCTCGCGCGACTTGCGGCTACTCCTCCGATGGGAGCGCAGCCGCCGAACTCTGCGTTTCCGCGGCAACCCAGTTCTGCCGCTCTGCAGTCGCCCGCCTCTGCCGATCCGCAGCGGCCGGCATCTGCCGCTGTTCCATTGACGGGGACCCGGCCGCCCGCCTCTCCCTCGTCAGGGCCCGGCGGACCCGCTACCGATCCGCCGACCGGGTGGCGACCGGTCGACTCTGCCAATCCGCCGGGGCGCCCTGCCGCCAATCTGACGCTGGGCGCGCAGCCGCAGAACTCTGCGCCTCCTCTGGCGCGCCTGGTGGTCAATCCGCTATGGGACCAACCGGGCGACTCGGCCACTCCGTCGGCTCGTCCCGCCACCACTCTGCTGGAGCTACGGCCTCCGGCTTCGGCCGCCACTCCGCTTGGCGTACGGCCTCAGGGCGCCGCCGGCAGTCCACTCGGCGTTCGGCCGCAGAGCGCTTCCCTCCCGTTGGCGCCAGGCGCTGCATCCATTCCGCTCGCGGGCAGTGCCGCCAATCCGCTGCTTGGGGCGCGCCCGAGCTCTGGCTTTCCGCAGCCGCCGGCTTCGGCCCTTCCGCGGCCGCCATCTCGAAACGGCCCGGTCTATCGCGGCGTGCCGCGGCCGATCCGCATCGCCGGCTGGGCGACCCTGGCCATCATGGTCGGCGCAGTCGTGGGTACAACCGCGCCGACGGCCATTCTGCGCATCTTGAACGTCGCGGCGGTTCAGCCCGGGCTACTGGCCTGGTACACGGTGCGGGCTATGGGCTTCCTCGCTTACCTGGTGCTGGCGGCGTCCGTCATCTATGGCCTGCTGCTCTCGACGAAGATCCTCGACGCCATCGCCCACCGTCCGGTCAGCTTCGCCCTGCACAAGGATCTGGCGATCGTGGGCTTGATCATGGCGACCCTCCACGATGCCATCCTGATCTTCGACCAGAGCTTCAACTTTACCCCCAGCTCACTGCTGGTTCCGTTCACCTCGCCATATGCACCGATCACAGTCGGAATCGGGCAGCTGACCTTTTACGCCTGCGCGGTCGTTACGGGCAGCTTCTACGTCCGGCGCCGCATCGGCCAGAAGGTCTGGCGGCAGATCCACTACATCACGTTCATCGCATTCGTCGGCGCGTCTTTTCACGGGATCATGTCCGGCTCCGACAGCGGCTCATGGTGGGCATTCTGGATCTACCTGGCGCCCATAACCACGGCCGTCTTCCTCGTCACTTATCGCATCGTCGTCGGGGTTGCCAATCTGAGCTCCGAACCGAAATCGGAGCTGGCCGGCACCCCCGGGGCGCTACCTGTGCGTCGCGGTCCACTCGATGGTCCCGGCGCCACATCTGGAGGTCTCTGATGGCTTACGTGATTGCCGAACCTTGCATCGACAACATGGATCAGTCGTGCGTGGCCGTGTGCCCGGTCGACTGCATCTCCGCCGACTTGAAACTCGATCGCAAGTTCTACATCGACCCGTCCACCTGCATAGATTGCGGTTCATGCGAGCAGGCCTGTCCCAACCAGGCCATCTTCCCGGCTGAAGGGCTGCCCGCCCAGTGGGTCGGTTTCGGCTGGGTGGACGCGACCTGGTTCGCGGACTCACGTCAGGCCCGCGAGACCATCGACGCCTATATGCCGGTAGCCGCTGCCGGGTCCGGAGGGTGAATTGGACGTCGCCGATGCCGCCGTTCTGACTCGAAATACCCCTCCGTGGTTTCGTCCCTGGGCCGACTCGACTATCGTTGCCGGCATGGGATCGCGAATCCTCGTCGCCGACGACGAACCTCACATCCGCGAAGTGGTCCGGGCATACCTCGAGCGTGAAGGCTACGAGGTGCTCGAAGCCGCAGACGGCGATACCGCCCTCGAGCACGGCCGAAATGCCGGACTCGACCTCCTGGTCCTGGACGTGATGCTGCCCAAGCGGTCCGGCTTCGACGTCCTGCGGGCCCTGCGGAGCGAGGGATCGAGCGTGGGCGTGCTGATGCTGACCGCCCGCGACGACGTGATCGACCGCGTCGCCGGCCTTGAGCTCGGCGCGGACGACTACGTCACGAAACCGTTCGAACCGCGAGAAGTAGTCGCCCGAGTCGGAGCCATCCTGCGGCGCTTCGGCCGACCCGCCGGCACCCCGCCAGCAGCCCAGGCCGCCGAGACTCCGCCGGCACGGCCCGCGGTCAACTTCTTCGACCTGACGATCGACATGGACGCCCGAGACGTTACGCGCGCAGGGTCGAGCGTGCCCCTGACTCGAACCGAGCTCGACGTCCTGGCCGCGCTCGCCGAGCAGCCGGGTCGCGTCTGGACCCGTGAGCAGATCGGCCAGCGGGTCTTCAGCGAATCGTTCGACACCTTCGACCGAACCATCGACAGCCACGTAAAGAACCTTCGAGCCAAGCTCGGCCCGCGCCCGGACGGCGGACCGTACGTGGAGACCGTTCGGGGCGTGGGGTATCGCGCCGCTCGTCCAGTCGATCCGGCCTGATGCCAAGAGAGGGGCCGTGAGCCTACGCTGGCGAATCGCCATCGGATTCGCCCTCGTTGCCCTTGCCACGGCGGCGGTGATCGCCCTGGTCACGCCGCCGATCGTCACCCAGGGCTTCTCCGACGCAGATAACGACCGCGACAATGGCGGGGCCGTAGCCACGGCCGTCTCGACCTCAGCCGAAGGCACCCAAGACGCTGGCGAGGGAGCTGCGCAGGCGGCTTCGGCTGGCCACGCGACTCCGGCCGCCGCCACGGCGGCGCGAACCCCCGGCGCCACTCCCTCCCAGGTCGTGGCGTCCGGGCGTGCCAGCAACGGCCAGGCCCAGCAGACCACGATCATCCGGTTGATCCTGGCCGCGATCGCCGCTGCGGGCTTCGCTTCTCTGTTCGGTCTGCTCGCCGCAGGCCGGCTCGTGCGACCACTCACTCGGCTTGAGGAGGCTGCCGCCGCGGTCGCCCGCGGCGACCTCGGCCGTCGGTCCGGCCTAGCGGACCGAAGCGACGAATTCGGGCAGCTGGGCCGCACCTTCGACTCGATGGCCGGGGAGTTGCAGCAGGCGGAGGAAACCCGTCGTCGCTTCCTGCAGGACGCCGCCCACGAACTGAAGACGCCGCTGGCCGTCATCGAGGCCACATCCAGCGCCATCATCGACGGCGTCTACACGCCGGAGCGGCGCCACCTCGACACCATCCGCGACCAGTCACGCGTCCTTGCCCGCATCGTAGACGACCTCCGCACGATCAGCCTGGCCGAGGGCGGGCACCTGCCGTTGGAACGCCGCCAGCTCGACGTTCGGGCCATGCTCGAGTCCGTCGCGGCCGGTTTCGAGCCTCGAGCGGCTGCCAGTTCCGTCGAGTTGTCAGTCGAGGGCCGCGAGGGCCTTATCGTGGAAGCGGACCCCGACCGGTTGCGCCAGGTCATCGGCGCCCTCGTCGACAATGCCCTGCGCCACACTCCGCAGGGCGGTTCGGTGCGCGTAACCGCCTCCAGTTCAACGTCACCCGGAACTCCCGCGGCCGGAAGGGCCGGTCCCGCGAAACCCGTCGTTCGACTAACGATCGAAGACACCGGGGCGGGAATCCCGGCCGAATCACTGCCCAGCATATTCGAGCGCTTCTACCAGGCCGATCCGTCCAGGAGCCGCGGCACCGGCACGAGCGGACTGGGATTGTCGATCGTTCGGGCGCTGGCAGAGGCTCACGGCGGGCGAGTCGGCGCCGAGAACCGGGACGAGGGTGGCGCACGGCTGTGGATCGAGTTGCCAGCGGTCCGTCTCGCCTAACACGAAGCTCCGGACGGGCAGCGTGGAGAGACGTTGGGATCGGCGGTGTAATAGCCGCGCTTGCGAGAGGCAAGCGCCATAAGATAAACACCGGCGTGCCGCACCTCACGAGAGGAGGGTTTCCGATGGCCTCGGAGATGTCTTCACCGGGGTTAGATCCCGAGGGTCACGACCCGCTGGGCTCGGACATCCCAATCGAGGAGGTGAAGCAGGAGACGATCGAGCTCGTGGGCCCGCATCTGAGGGTGCGCGGCGAGATCGCCCTGTTCAAGTTCCATCGACTCTCCGACCTGATCAACTCCAACCGTGGCTACGTCCGTCTCAAGGACGCTCAGCTGCTGCGACGCAACGGCGACCCAACGAATCTGGTTGTACCCGAACTGATGGTGAACCCGGATGAAATCACGTTCATCGGGCAAAGGGCTGATTCTGCGCCGTCCGCCCCGAGTGGTTGGGCCGGGGGCGAGGACCGACCGCTCCTGGAGCGCGCGCGGCGCCAGTTCGTCGTCTTTACGGCCGGCCATACCCTCACCGGCAGCATTTACGCGTTTGCTGAGACAGACATCGCCGACTTCGTCGATGCACCCTATCCGCGCTTCATCCCAATGGTCGCGGCCACGGCTCGCTCCCTGGCCGACCGGCGTGTCATCAGCCATTTCAGCTTCGTCCTGGTCAACCGAACGCAAATGACCGCCGCGTCGTTCCTCGAGCGCGCCGGCGCCGCTGTCGAGACCGGCGTCGCCGTCGAGTAGTCCACGAGGTTTGCGCCGAGCTGAGCCCGTGTCCCGCCGTCGGATCCACGCTCATGCGTAGCGTTCCTGCGCATCCCAGCTACCTCGTGGGCCGCTAACCAAACGGGTCGGCCCCCAAGGACCGGCCCGTTTGGTTAGCGAGGGCTAAGGCCTGGCGCCGGCGAGCGCCTTGCGGCCGAGGTAGAGCGAGGCGCTGCCGAGCTCTTCCTCGATGCGGAGCAACCGGTTGTACTTGGCGACGCGCTCGGAGCGGGACGGGGCGCCGGTCTTGATCTGACCGAGACCCATCGCGACCACGAAGTCGGCGATTGTCGTGTCCTCGGTCTCGCCCGAGCGGTGGCTGACCATCGCGGTCCAGCCGGCGCGCCGGGCCATCGCGATCGCGTCGATCGTTTCGGTTATCGTGCCGATCTGGTTGAGCTTGATCAGGACCGAGTTGGCGGACGACTCCCGGATGCCCCGGGCGATGAACTCGGGGTTCGTCACAAAGATGTCGTCGCCGACGAGCTGGACCTTCGACCCGAGCCGCCTGGTCTGCTCGGCCCAGCCGGCCCAGTCGTCCTCGGCCAGGCCGTCTTCGAGAGAAATGATCGGGTACTTGGCGATCCACTTCTCCCAGAGGTCAATCAGCTGGCCCGAGTCGAGGGTTCGGCCCTCGCGCTCGAGACGGTACTGCCCGGTCACGCCACCCGTGCCGGTCCCTTCAACTAGGATCGAGCTGGCGGCCGGGTCCAACGCGATGGCCACCTCGTCGCCCGGCTTGTAGCCGGCCTTCTCGATGGCTCGAAGAATGACCTCGACCGCGGCCTCGTTGGAAGGCAGCGACGGCGCGAAGCCGCCTTCGTCGCCCTGGCCGACGGAGAAGCCATCGGCGCTCAGGATCGACTTCAACGCGTGGAAGACCTCGGCGCCGGCGCGGAGCGCGTCGGCGAACGTGTCGACGCCCACCGGAGCCACCATGAACTCCTGGAAGTCCGTGGAGTTCACGGCGTGCTTGCCGCCGTTGAGGATGTTGAAGAACGGCACCGGCACGATGCGCGCGCCAACGCCGCCCAGATAGCGGTAGAGCGGCATCTCGTAGCTGGCCGCGACCGCGTGAGCAGCCGCAAGCGAGACGCCGAGAATCGCATTGGCGCCGAGCTTGCCCTTGTTCGGGGTGCCATCGAGAGCGATCAGAGCGGCGTCAAGGCCTGCCTGATCGGACGCGTCCGTGCCGAGCAGCTCCGGCGCGATGATCTCGCGGACGTTCGAGACGGCCTTGAGGACGCCCTTGCCGCCGTACTTGGACTTATCGCCGTCGCGCAACTCGACGGCCTCGTTGGCGCCCGTGGAGGCGCCCGAGGGAACGGCGGCTCGACCGACCGAACCGTCGACCAGCACGACGTCGACTTCGATGGTCGGATTGCCCCGCGAGTCGAGGATCTGGCGGGCTTCGATGAGATCGATGGTTGTCATAGCTACTCCAGGTCTACTTGCGGTCGAGAAGCACGGCTACCCCAGGCAGCTCCTTGCCCTCGAGGAACTCGAGCGACGCGCCGCCGCCCGTGGAGATGTGGGTCATCTTGTCGCCGAGGCCCTGCTGCTCGACCGCGGCGACCGAGTCGCCGCCGCCGACCACGACCGTGGCGCCCGCCTGGGCACGGCCGGCCAGGAAGCGGGCGATCTCCTTGGTTCCGACCGAGAAGGTCGGGATCTCGAACACCCCCAACGGGCCGTTCCAGAAGACGGTGCGTGCCGGCTCGAGGGCCTTCCGCATCGCCTCGAGGCTCTGCTTGCCGACGTCGACGATGTTCCAGGAGGCCGGGACCTTGTCGGCCGCGAGCGTCTTGTACTCGCTGCCGCGGGTGACCTCCTTGGCCACCACGACGTCGCTGGGCAGAATGATCTTGGTGCCGTGCTTGGCGGCCGACTCCATGATCGCCCTGGCGTCCTCGACTCGATCCGGCTCGACCAGGCTCTTACCGACCGACTTGCCCTGGGCGAGCATGAAGGTGTTGGCCATGCCGCCGCCGATGACCAGGATGTCGACCTTGTCGACCAGGTTGCGCAGGACCTTGATCTTGCCGGAGACTTTGGCTCCGCCGATGATCGCGGCGAAGGGTCGCTCGGGGTTCTCCATGAGCTTGCCGAGGAACTCGATCTCCTTCTCCATCAGCAGGCCCGCGTACGCCGGCAGCAGGTGGGCAATGCCCTCCGTGGAGGCGTGCGCTCGATGGGCCGTGCCGAAGGCATCGTTGACGAAAACGTCCGCGTAGCTCGCCAGTGCCCTGGCGAATTCGGGATCGTTTTTCTCTTCTGCGGCGTGGAACCGAAGGTTCTCGAGCAGGATGCACTCGCCCGGCTTGAGGCGCTTGATGGCGTCCTCGGTGCCGGCGCCCAGAGCGTCTCCTGTGACCGGAACCGGCATCTTGAGAAGCTGCGAGAGCCGCTCGGCTACGGGTCGCAGGCGCATGCTGTCCTGGACCTTGCCGTCGGGCCGGCCGAGGTGGCTGGCGAGGATCACGATCGCGCCCTGGGCAAGCAGCGCCTTGATCGTAGGCAGAGCAGCCACGATCCGGCTGTCATCCGTGATCTTGCCGTCCTCGAGCGGAACGTTGAAGTCGACGCGGACGAAGACGCGCTTACCTGCCGCGTCAAGGTCCCGGATGGTGAGCTTGTTCATCTTGACCTCGGGCTGGTCTGGTGCGGTCGGGGCCGATGACAAGGCCGGCGGCCCCAATCCGACTACGAAGCGCCCTTTAGAGGCGCTCGGCGATGAACCTGGTCAGGTCGGCGACGCGGCAGCTGTAGCCCCACTCGTTGTCGTACCAGGCCAGGACCTTGACGAACTTGCCGGTCCCGCCGACGACCATCGTCAGAGCCGAGTCGACGATCGAGGAGCGAGCGTCGCCGCGGAAGTCGACCGAGACGAGTGGCTCGTCGCTGACGCCAAGGATGCCCTTGAGGGAGCCGGCGGCAGCCGTGCGGAAAGCGCCGTTGATCGCCTCGGCGGTCGTCTCGTCGCGGAGTTCGACGGCGAAGTCGACGATGCTCACGGTCGGCGTCGGGACGCGCAGGCTGAAGCCGTCGACCTTACCCTTGAGCTCGGGGATGACGAGCGACAGAGCGCGGGCGGCGCCGGTGGTCGTGGGGATCAAGTTCAGGCCGGCCGAACGGGCGCGACGCGGATCCTTGTGGGCCACGTCGAGGATGCGCTGGTCGTTTGTGTAGCTGTGGATCGTGTTCATGAGGCCCTTTTCGATCCCGAAGGTATCGTTGAGGACCTTGGCTACTGGCGCCAGGCAGTTGGTGGTGCAGCTGGCGTTGCTGATGATCGTGTGCAAGGCCGAGTCGTACTTGGCCTCGTTGACGCCAAGGACGATCGTGATGTCCTCGCCCTTGGCCGGGGCGCTGATCAGGACCTTCTTGGCGCCGGCCGTGATGTGCGCACCGGCCTTGGCGGCCTCAGTGAAGCGGCCGGTCGACTCGATGACGATGTCGACGCCAAGGTCCTTCCACGGCAGCTGGGCCGGATCGCCGACCTGCAGCACTTTGACGGCCTTGCCGTTGATGACGATCGAGTCGTCGGTGTGGCTGACGGTGCCGGGGAAGTTCCCGTACGTCGAGTCGTGGGCGAAGAGAAGGGCGTTGGTCGGGACGTCGACGATGTCGTTGACCGCGACGACTTCGAGCCCGGGGGCGCGCTCGAGGATCGCCTTCAGCGACTGGCGGCCGATGCGACCGAAACCGTTGATACCGACACGAACTGCCATGTTTGTCCTCCAGAAGATCGATGCCGCGCTCGGTCAACCGTTCGCGGAAAGATGAGTGGTCCGACCGCCGCGCCAGGCCGGGTCGCCGAGACGCGCGATCACGAGTGGGTGGCCGCCGGCCAGACCGACGTCCCCGCCGAGCTCGGCGTGGACGATCTTGACCCGGCTACGCGGCGTGCGGAAAGCGGTGGCGGCGACCTCGGCCCGCGCCGGACCGAGGAGCCGCTCGCCTTGAGCGTCCGAGATCGCGCCGCCGATCACGATCCGGGTTGGGTTCAGTGCGTCGACAAAGCCGACACAGGCGACGGCGAAGGCGCGTCGGCCGCGCTCCATGATGGCCTGGCATGTGGCGTCGCCGGCATCCTCGCCCTCGGCGATGTCGCGCGCCTCGATGGCCTCGACGCCCTTTTGGGCCGCGCGCGCAGCCAGGAAAGGGCTCGTCCCGTCGGCGACGGTTCCTCTGGCGGTTCTGGCCATGGATGCGCCGCCCAGGAAGGCCTCCAGGTGGCCCACGCCGCCACAGCCGCAGACGCCCTCCATCGAGACGGGCGTGTGGCCGAGCTCGCCGGCGGTCCCGTCCGGGCCGTGGAAGATTCTGCCCTCGGACACGATCGCACCGCCGACGCCCGTCGAGACGGTCAGATAGATGAAATCAAGACACTCGCGAGCGGCACCGAAAGCCATTTCGCCAAGGGCGGCCACGTTGGTGTCACGCTCAAGGAAAGCCGGCAGGCCGAGCCGGCGGCCGAGCTCGCCGGCGATGGGCACGTCCACGAACCCGGGGCCCATGTTTGGGGTTTGCAGTACGACGCCGCGCCAGGGGTCGACGGGGCCGGGACAGGAAATGCCGATCCCGACGATCGCGTTCTTGACGTCCTCCGGGACCTCATTCCTCACACGGCGAAGCGCATCTTCGCAGGCATCGAGAATGGCCGCCGGGCCGGCGGCGATCGGTGTGGGCCCCTTGGTAAGGGCTAAGCGGGAACCATCGTCCACGACGACGGCGGCGCGGATGTTCGTCCCGCCCAGGTCTAGGGCGAGGACCGGTCGTAGTGACAGGGGAAAGCCTCGCGGTTTCGGATTTGGTGGGGATGCCCGTCAATTCTAACAAAGGGGATTCGAGCTCCTGCGGGCCGCTCGGCCCGTTCGAGACGGCTGCTCCGACCGGGCTGAGAGGGCCAGCCATCACGCCCGGGTCATCGGAACCGATGGCGGAGGTCCCAGAAGGGTCCCGAGGCGGGCGCCCGAACACCGGGTTAGGCTCGGCAGGTCAGGTCACGAGTCGGACCCGGTCGGCACGCGTCGGCTCGGGTCGCGACGCGGAAACGCCTCGGACAAGATCCTTGCGCCCGCAGCGAAGCCACTATGGCGCCAGAAACGCCGCGACCCCCAGCCGAGGCGGGGGGTCGCAAGAATGACCGTCCGGTCTGGTGTCGTTCAGGCGCCGATGCGGAAAACCTTGCCGCCGCAGTCCGGGCAGATGCCCTGGGTCGCCGGCTTGCCGTTCTTCATCGTGATCTTCTGGGCGTTCTGAATGACGACCTTCTTCTTGTCCTTGACGCAGTAGCCCTCAGCCATTTGTTCCAAGCCTCCCAGTTAGGACGGGGCGAGGCCCCGGAGATCAGTGGTCGCGCCTTACTGCGCAAGCGTACTTGATGGCGATGAGTGGCGACGATCGAAGCGGGCTTTGCCGATCGATACCGGCCGCGGCCAACTCCGGCCGAATCCCGGGATGTAGCCGACAATCTTCCTGGCAGGCCCCCGCAGACATACTCGACAACGGTGGGGCCGCCCGGAACGGTCGCGTTCGGCAGTACCTTGTGCTTCGATAGTTGGTGCGCAAAGCTGGGCACCTGACAGGAGCATAGACGGCCCGAAAGTTGAGCGTCAAGCCGTGACCGCACGTGGCCCACGAGGCGGGAAGAGCATGTCTGGGGCCTAACGTCCCTTTCCGCGGCCGAACCTGAGACGTCGCGGCAACATCTGGGCGAGGTTCGCGGGTTGAAGCAACGAACTCGCGACGGGGAGCCGGCGAAGCTTGCCGCCACGTCGGGCCAAGATAACAGCGCCCGGCACGACCACGAGAATCATCAGCAGGACGGCCAGAAGCGCCACGACGTTGGGCGGAGGGGCACTCGGCGAGGCCCGACGGATCGAGGCGGCTGCGGCCTCAGACGCCGCCGTAGAAGGCGTCGGCGCACCGGCCACGAGACCGATCAGGCCACTATCTGCAGTCGGCGCGGTTTCGCCCGGAAGATCGACGATCGACGCCGGATCCGCCGCGATGATCAGCCCCAGGTCGTCCTGTTGGACGAGCCCGGTCACCTCGATGGCATCGCCAGGCTCGAGCATAGTGAGGACGTCGGCGGCCGACGGGCTGCCGATTCGGACCTGGCCGGTCCCATCGTCGATCGTGGCCGTGTCACTCGCCGTCTCCGTGACCAGGCCCGCCACCGTCACCGTCTTGCCGACGTACGCGGAGAGCAAACCGATCTCGACTTTCGAAGATCCGGACACGGCGGAGGGATCGCCGCTGCTTCTGGAGGCGCCGGAACCGATCGAACCTACTGCGCGAAGTGCGCCGAGTGCCTCCGGAGAGGGCCCAAGGATGAAATCGAGCGCAGTCCGCGGCAGAAGCTGGAAGACCGACGAATCCGAGGTGGAACGGCGCACTATGCCGGTTGCGACGGCCAGGCGCCCGACAGAAGCCTTGGTCAGGGCGATGGCCGCAGCCGGCTCGCCCAGGACGACCACCGGGTGGCCGTCGACGAGCATATCGGCGCGCCATCGAGCGCCCGCCGGAGTGAACCCGTCGATCCGGCCGCAAACGCGAACCAGCTGCCATTCGAGAGAGCCGTCGAGCGGGCCGGAGATCGTCCGTGGCCCCAGGGCCTGCAGCTCGCCCTCCGCCGACAGGCTCGAGGCCGTCACGGTCGGGCCGCCCTCCCATCTGCCGACTTTGCCGGTCACGTGCACCCGCATGCCCACGGGTGGCACGGCCGCCGAATCCGGCAGGATGACCGCCACAGCGGCCGTGCTGTCGTCAACGACAATCGTCGGGTTGCCGATGTCGAGCAGACCGGCCGTCGCCGTGACGGTCGCCTCCACGTCGACGGCGGCGCCGCGGGTCCCAAGGGCCGAAGCCAGGTCCCCGTAAACGGGGGTTTTCGAAGGCGTCGACCCTGGATTCGGAGCATCGGTCGGTATCGGGGCCCTCACAAGGAGGTCTTCACGGCGACGCAGCCACAGCCTGTAGCCGTCGAGCCGGCCGGTGGCCGTCGCATGCTGGCCGACTATGCCCGTGACCAGGACGACGTCTCCCTTTGTCACATCCGACTTCGACAGGCCGGTCGGCGGGTCGGCCAGGACACGCACGTTGGCGGTACCGTCTCCGATCGTGATTGTCAAGCGCCCGCTGTCGGTCGTGACGGAGTCGACCGTGCCGCGGATGGCGACGAGCGACCCTTCCGTTGACTCGCCGATGTCGGTCAGCTCGGCTCGAGCGGCGGCCGGGTCTGCGCCTTCCTCCCCCATCGTCAGCGAAACGAGATCGCGAACCTCGAGCTGGCCGTATGGCGCGGCCAGTACGCCGTCCACCTCGACGGATCGCCCAACGGTCAGCCCGTCCGCGGGGGTCGAAACGCGAACGAAGATGCCGCCCGACAAGTCCTCGACCGCCAGCAGCCCGTCCGCGCCGAGGAGGCCGGCCTCAGCGGTCACGACGCCGGCGACATGGACTCGGGCGCCCGGTAGCTGAGCGCGGGCCGCCGCTATCGTCTCCAGGTCCGGGGCCGGCTTCCCTGGCGAGGACGACACAGAGGGGCTGACGATGGTCGGGCTGGGCGTCGCGCCGTTGGGGGGTTGAGGGGTCGGAGCAGGTGTCGGAGTCAAGGACGGGGCCGCGGGCGCGGGCGCGGATGATGTCGAGCCCGCGGTCGGAGTGGCCGTAGGTTCGGCCGGCGGTGACTTGCTCGGGATCGGCGTTGGGCTCGGGTCGAGCGAGCCGCCCAGCGTGGACGTTGATGTGGCGGCGGCAGTCGGGTCGGGGGTCGCGTTGTCGGTTTCTGCAGGCGACGGCGTCGTCGCCAACGTCACGCTCGGTGTCGCCGTGGCGGAGGGTGTTGCCGAGGAGCCCGGCGCGGGTTCTGACGCAAGCGACTGCGCGATCGGATTCGACTGCACGAACCAGTCGGCACGGTTGTCGTTGGTGTCCTGCGTGTTGCCCGCCCATCCGCCGGGCAAACGCTCGAGGCTGGACTTCGCCGGCGGAGCCGGGGCAACCGCTCCCTCGACATACGTATTCGTGGCCGTGCCCCACCCGACGGCGTCGACGACGGTCCCGTCGGCGCGGCGAAGCGCAACCGCTCCTCCGTCAGCCGCAAGCCCGCTGGAGTACGTAGCATCGGCAAGCGGTCCGTAGATTCCCACGGCGTTGGCCACGAGCAGGTGCTGGCCCGGCACGAGGAGCAGTGGCTCGGCGAAGCTGGCCTTGCGAGTCGTGGTTGCGCCGGAAGCGGTCACGTAGATGAGCTCGCAGTCGCCGAGGTCCACGGCGGTCGGACCCGCGTTGGAGATTTCCACGTACTCGTCCGAGGCGGAGGCACCGCCGGTCACGACCTCCGCGAGGACGAGGCCGCTCGACGGCGCCCAGGTTGGGACGGCAGCGGCAAGCCCGGGAGGCAGGACGGCGGCGGCCATGGCGGCGGCAACCAGGAACAAGACCAGCGGAACGAAGACCCCGCGCGGAGCAGGCATTCGACACCTCAAGCAGCCTCTCCGGCGGGATTGAGCCGTCCAGTTCTACGCCCAGTGACTTGGCGCCTGCTTATCTGGGGCTTAGCGGCACGCGGAGCGGCCTGTGGCCAGCGCCGCCATCGACTACCATTCCGACCACCGCGCGGGCCCCACCTGGGGTCGCTTGCGCACTCATGAAACCCGACCCTTAGGAGACCACGTGGCCCGCGCCAAGAGAACCGACAGAGCTGAGGCGCGCCGCAAGTACCGCGCGTATCTGCTGGAGCAGCAGGAGGCGGAAGCTGCAGCCGCCGAAGGCCCGGATGGCGCGGCGGGCGGGTCCGGCCCCACAACGGCACGCGCTATCGGCCCGAAGCCGGGGCCGGCGGCTACGCCGGGCGCTCGCCTCGGCATCGTAGCCGCGGCACGCGCGGCCTATCGACAGCCCCACTACCTCGACGACGTTCGCAACGTCGGTGTCGTCCTCCGGTCGAACGCGATCTGGCCGGTACTGTTGCTATGCCTGGCCTCGGGCGCGTACGCGGTCATTCGGCAGGTGGACGTCAACGATTCGATCTGGGTCTTCCTGCTCCAATTCATCTTCTTCCCAGTCCCGCTGCTGCCGTCGATGTTGGCCGGCTTCCTGGCCCCGAGATCGACCTGGCTGGCCGGCCTGATCGCTTCGTTCGTCGCGACGGTCACGTTGATTGCGGTGATTGCGGTGAGGCCCGAGGCTTTGGGTACCTCAATTAACCTGCTTGCTCTCGCGGCCCAGCAGCTGCCGTCGGCACTGGCATTCGGCGCCCTGATGGGCGCGTTGTCGGGCTGGTACAAGCGCTTCCTGGCATTCACCTCGGGGCCGCGGACCCGGACGCCCTCTCGATCCGGCGGCGGGCGGCCGTCTCAGCGGTCGCCACAGCGGCGCCGCCCGGCGACACGAGGCTAGCGCCGAGGCACTCAGCCGCGGCGCATGCCGCTGTAGCCGAGCGCCCGCACGCCCTCCGGGTGAGTCGGTCCACCGGCCGCCTCCGCCACCGCGGGGAGTGGCTTGATGTCGCGCGCAACCACGTTCACGACGTCCGCCTCGCGCTGCAGCATGCCGTCCACGTAGAGCAACGCGTGGCGTCGCACAACTCCCCGAAGCCGCGCCCACGCGTCCGGCCAGAGAGTGACGTTGACCATGCCCGTCTCATCTTCGAGGGCCAGGAAGACCGTGCCACGAGCCGTTATGGGGTGCAGGCGGGTGACGACCAGGCCGCCGAGACGGACCGGGCCGGGACCGCGATCCACCAGCGAGGCGGCCGTGACGGCGCCGAGCCGATCGAGGGCGGGCCGGAAGATCGAGACCACTTGCCGGCGGGCGTCGAGCGATAGCACGGCGTAGGAGTCGCCGAGCCGTTCGCGCTCCGTCAGCGCCGGCAGCTCGGGCGCAGGCGTGGGCGGCAGGCGCAGATCCATCGGCCGTCCGGCGGCCCTGCCCCGCGTCGAGCCCATGACCTCGCGCAGCTGCCACAGCAGCTCGCGCCGCGGCCGAGCCAGCGAATCCAGCGCGCCGGCCCTGATCAGGCGCTCGACGACCTCCTCCGGCAACTCCGTGCGCGCCACGACGTCCGCCAGAGAACAGTAGGGGCCGCTGGCAAGCTCGGCATCCAGGCGCTCCGCATGCTCGTCGCCGATCCCCTTCACCAGCGCCAGGCCGAGGCGTATGCCGTAGCCGGTCGCCGTCTCGGGCGTCCAGCGGCCCCGGGACGCGGCCGACGGGACGATGCAGCCCGACGAGCGCACCGCGGCCGGCCGTCGCGCGATTCCCGCTCCCTCGGGGAGCGGCTCCGCTTCGCGGCCCGGCCGTCCGTCGCGCCCGGGCTCAGCGTCCCGCCCCACCCACTCCGTCGTCGTCCTGTAGCTTGAGGCGTTCACGTCCACAGGCAAAACCGCGACGCCGTGGCGCTTGGCGTCGTTGACCAGCACCTCCACCGGGTAGAAGCCCATCGGCTGGGCGTTGATCAGCCCTACCGTGAACTGCGCCGGGTAGAAGAGCTTGAGGAACGCGGACTCGTATGCCGTGCGGGCGAAGGCCGCGGCATGGCTCTTGGCGAAGCCGAACGAGGCGAAGGCGGCTACCTGCCGAAAGAGCTCCTCGGCTTGCTCGTCGGTCAGCCCATTCGTGGCCCGGCAGCCGTCGACGAAACGGGCGTGCAGCTTCTCCATCTCGAGGTTCGAGCGCCACGTCCCCATCGCCCGCCGGAAACCATCCGACTCGCCCGGGCTGAAGCCGGCGACGGCGATCGCGACCTGCATGACCTGCTCCTGGTACAGGATCACTCCGAGGGTTTCGCGCAGGACGGGCTCGAGGCAGGGGTGCAGATATGTGACCGGCTCTATCCCCTGCCGGCGGCGCAGGTACGGATGAACCGCGTTGCCCTGGATGGGCCCGGGCCGAATGATCGCGACCTCCACCACCAGGTCGTCCAGGTTGGCCGGCTTCGACTTCGGCAGCGTCTGCATCTGGGCCCGGCTCTCGACCTGGAAGACCCCGACCGTGTCCGCGACCCGGAGCATCTCGAAGACTTCCGGCACATCCTCCGGCAGCCGGTCGAGGTCGACGGAGGCTGCGCAGTCGCTCTCGATCAGTCCGAGCGTCTCGTCGATCGCAGCCAGCATCCCCAGTCCGAGCAGATCGAGCTTGATCAGCTTGAGCGTCTCGACGTCGCGCTTGTCGAACTGGACGACGACGCGATCCGGCATCGTAGCCCGCTCCAGCGGCGCGATGTCGATCAGCGGCGCGGCGGTCACGAGCATGCCGCCGCTGTGGATCGAGAGGTGCCGGGGAAAGCCGTCGATGCGGGCGCAGAACGTGAGCCAGCGCTCCCAGTCCGGCATGCCGATCGTGGAGCCGCGCCGGATCTCGGCCGGCATCTCGGGCCGCGGCTGGACCCGCGCCACGCCCGAATGCGGCTCCGGCCGGACAATTCCGGTCTCGCCGGGTCGGCCGGCCGGTCCGGCGGCTCGTACGGCTCGGCCCCGGGCCACACCGGCGCCCTCAACGCCGGTTTCCGTCGCATACGCCTGGTGATTGTGGTATCCGCGAACACTGCCCGCCGAAGACGCCGCGGCTCCGAGTTCTGGGCGTGAGAAGGGCGGATTCGAGCTCTCCAAAGAGAGTCTGGGTCCCGTTCCGAACTCCCATCTGCGGATAACACGCTCGCCCCTTGTATCTGGAGGGAACTGGGTTCGGGGAGGCTGGCCGCCACTGCTGCCACCACCGATCCGGCCACCGCGAGGATGGTTGAGCTGGCCCATCCGGTCGGTCAGGCCCCGCTTTTCCGCCGTTTCGGCCGCCCGCCTGACCGCCTCACCAGTCGTGGCCTCGCCCTTGATGCCGACTCCCGCCACTTCCCCGCCGGTCATGCCGGCTCCCGCCGCGGCGTCCCCCCAGCCCGAGACGTCACCACCAGCCACCCCAGCCGCGGTGGCCTCCCGCTCCACGGTATCGGCGAAGAACTGGCCGAAGCCGCCGTCGGCCTCGAGGTCGCGCCGGACCATCACCGAGTCGTAGGTTTCGAGCGCCTTGGCAACCCGATCGACCAGCGGCCGCGGAAAACCGAGCGCGTAGCCGACCTCTCGTACGGCCGACCTCGCCCGATACGTGACCAGGTTGCAGACCATCCCGGTGTGTTCGGGGCCGTAGCGCCCGTATACGTACTGGATGACCTCCTCCCGCCGTTCGGACGAAAAGTCGATGTCGACGTCGGGGTAGCTCGTTCGACCCTCGTTGATGAAGCGCTCGAAGAGCAGGCCGTGCCGGATGGGGTCGACGCGGGTGATACCGAGCACGTAGGCGACGATCGAGTCCGCCGCGCTGCCCCGACCTTGGGCCGGAATCTTCCGCTCCCTGGCAAAGCGCATCAGGTCCCAGCAGATCAGGAAGAACTCGGCCAGGCCGGTCCGTTCGATGACGTCCAGCTCATGAACCAGCTGTTTCAAGACCGACGATGAGATGGGGTGATACCGGCGGCGGGCGCCCTCGTGGCACAGCTCTTCCAGGTACGAGAAGGGAGTGTGGCCCTTCGGGACCGGAAAGCCGGGGAAACGATAGCGCTCGAACCCAAGGTCGACTGTGCAGCTGGCGGCCAGCTCACCGGCGTTACCGATTCCCTCAACCCAGGCGGCCGCCGTACGGGCGTCCGCCCCCGCAAGTCCGAGCGCCCCACCACCTCGTGGCGTGCCGCCGTCCAAAGCGCCACGACCGGGCGGCAATGCCATCAACTCGCTGACACCCTTCAGGAACGACTCGCCGTCCGGGCGCCGGAGATCGCGTAGCTCGTCGAGGGAGCGGCCGTGACGAATGGCCGTCAGGACATCGTGCATTTCGCGGCCCTCGGGGTAGGCGTAGTGGACATCGTTAGTGACGACGACCGGCAGGCCGAGCTCCCCGGCCAGGCGGGCGGTCTCGGCCACGAGCCAGTCGTCGTCGGGCAGCAGGTGGTGCTGCAGCTCCAGGAAGAACGTGGAAGAGGCGATCGAATCGGTCCGGGTCCGCCGGCTCGCAAAGAGCCGCGCATAGCGCTCCGCCGCGGCCTGCGCCCCGTCCCGATCGCCGACCCGCAGGCGCCGGGCGATCTCGCCCTCACGGCACCCGGAGAGAGCCACCAGCCCTTCCGTGTTCTCGGCCAGAAGCGCGTGGCTGAAGCGCGGCATCGACTTCGTTCCGGCGAGATTCGCCCGGCTGACGAGCCGGCAGAGGCTGCGATAGCCCGCCGCGTTCCGTGCCAGCAGGACGAGATGCGGTCCGCGCTGCCCGTCCCCGACGCCACGCAGGTCCTCCTTCACCGGGTCGCGATGGCCGGGAAGGCGGGCCCGAGCCGGGCGCGGCCGGGCGGGCAGACCCTCCCCGCGCCGCGCGTCATCGGGGAGTGGCGCCGCTCCCGCCAGAACGCGGCCTCTCGCCCCAAACTCGACCGTGGCCCCGGCGATGGCATGGTCCCCCGCCGGGCGGCCGCGGCCGGCACGCCACAGCCTTCTGCCCGGCACCACAATTCCCGCGGAATCCGGCACGGCCGCGTCGGCCAGCTCTATCTCTACCCCGATGATGGGCCGCAGCCCCACCTCCTGGGCCACGGTCGCAAAGCGGACGGCGCCATATAGACCGCCGTGGTCGGTGACCGCCAGCCCGGACATCCCAAGTTCGACGGCTCGCCCCACCAGCTCGTCGGGCGCCGAGGCACCGTCGAGGAACGAGAAGTGCGTGTGGCAATGGAGCTCTGCGTAAGCGGCCACCCTGATTCTCGGTGTCCTGTCGGGGGGTAAGTCACCATAATAGAACAACAGTTCTATACCGGCCAGCGGCCGGGTGGAGCCGGCAACTGCGAAGCCAGGGAGCAACAGCTAGTCGTAGAGGCGCTCGAGGTGCCAGGTCCAATCGACCCGGTCGAGATAGAGGAGTGCCAGCCAGCTCCCGCCGGCGACCTTGAAGTAGTCACGGGCGATCGGTCGGCTCCACCAGCTCTCCTCGACGCGCCATCGGTTGCAGACTTCGATTCGCTCGCGCCGGCCGTTCCAGCGGAAGGCGATCGGCTCCCCGTCGGAACCGAGCTCGACGTCGATCGAGGGATGCTCACGTAGAAGCCTCGTCATGGCGCCGACCCTCGACGCACCACTGACGTGGCCCGGCCGCCGGGCCGAGCACGGTGTGGGGCCGAGGCACGATCCGAGGCCGCGACTCGGCCGGTTGCCGAGGCACTGGCGACGGAGCTCACCCCTCGTCGCCACGTCCAGCGGGCCTCGGCCAGGGTCGCCTCCGAATCCTCGAGCTCCATCCAGCCGACCCGTCCCTCGCCGAAGCGAAGTTCGAGCCTGACCAGCTGCCAGCCAAGCCGGCCAGTTCGACCCGTCTGTGGCGTGAAAAGCGATAGCTGGCAGCCCGCGGCCGGCGCCACGTCGCCGAGAACCAGCTCCACTCGTGCCACCGGCGCTCGAGGCGGATCCGTTTCGAGGCGGGCGATCAGCAGGCGCTCGATGGCCAGCCCCTCTGATGTGGGCTCGGGCAGGGGCTGGTCTATCGTCATCGAGGGGGGCACGTCACCGACGGAGAACGAGTGATCCAGCTCGAGGGTCAGCCGGGCCCGGGCCGTCGCCGCGCCACGGGCCTCGAGCTGATCGCCGAAAGCCGCGGCCAGCCGGTGCAGGACGAAGCGCAGACCCTCGACGTCCGACACGGGCGGATCTATCGGCAAGGCCATGGTCAATCGCTCCGGGGCCTGGCGCGGCCGAAACGGGTCCGTCTCCTCGCCGCGGGCTCGGGCATGCAGCCACTCCCCTTCCGGCCCGAACCGGGCCACGACCGCCGAACGCGGCAACTCCGCGACCTGGCCGATGACGCGCAACCCAAACCGGTCGAGGCGGGCGCGCACCTCCGGATCTCGACTCAGCATCGCCGCGGGGAGCGGCGCCAGAAAACCAGCGTCGGTGCCGGGCTCGACGACATGGAGCGCGACCGCGCCACTTGCCGCGCCACTGGCCGATGTGGCCGCCATCGCGGCCGCTTCCCCCGCCAGCGCGGCCGCTACCGCAGCCGCGAACCGCGTTCCGCCGATCCCCGCCAGCGGCGGCCCGGGCAGAATCCCTGCCAGAGCCTCGCCGACCTGGCTGACGATCAGCGGTTCCGGCCCCCACAGCCGCTCAAGGCCGTCGAGCTGGACCTCGACCCGCCCGAAGCCCGGCCTCGTTGCATCGGTCTCGGCCGCCAAGCCTGGGCTGAAGCCGGCCAATCGATTGAGCGCCGCCTCCATGGCTGCGGCATCGGCCGCCGGGTCAGGGTCCAGGAACAGGGCCTCCGGGGCGAGCCTATGGGCCGCCCCGAGCGGCATCCCGGTCCGGACGCCCAGCTCGAGCGCCCACCGGCTCGCGTCCAAAACGTAACCGTCCGTCCACGGCCTGCCGCCCAGAACGATCGGCGCTGCCTCGAATGGCTCGGAGGCCCTGCTGCGGGCCAGGCGCAGGAGAAGGTGGGACCAGTGAAGATGGAGAAGTCGCATCGTCGGGGACCGGTAAGGTCGGGAAAGGGGGAATCGGTGACGGCCGAGCCGCCAAAGTCGGAGCGCTCGGCCGGGATCTGCCAGGTGGAGCGACTCCGGCCAGCGGGCTTCCCCCCGCTCGGACGACCCCGGCCAGCGGAAGGACTCCCGATCCACCGGCGATGCCCAACCGGCCCATCGACCCCGACGCGTTCTCCAGTAGCTCGCCCCTCGCCAGGCAGACATCGCGCAGTCCACCTTCCGCGTACAGGATTCGCAACTCCGCCGCCCGGCCAGGCGGCCCGAACCGATCCCTCGCCACGCGAACCTCGGTCCGCTGCCCCACCACGTCTCGCCCCAGCCGAATCCACGCCCGCCGGCTCAGCTCCAGCCTCAGCGCGGCAACCTGGGTAAGAGCACCTGCCAGGATGGAAGGCAGGCGCGGCGGCTCGAGAACGAGCATCTGGACGCCGGCGCGGCGAGCCAGCGCAGCCAGTCGGTTGAATCGCTCCGCCAGTTTTGAGGCCGGAGTGTCGGCTCCATCCGGCGACCAGGATTGCAGGTCCAGAAGCAGCAGGTCGACGGTTCGATCCTGAAGGAGCATCGCCGCCATCGCCAGTGCTTCATCTAACGAGCCTGGCGTCAGGACGACCAGCCAGTCGAGCTGGACGCCTCGAGCCACAGCCTCGACCGGATCCAGGCTTCTGGTCAGATCCAGATACGCAACTATCCCGCCGGCAGCCTGGGCCTGGGCCACGGCCTGTAGGGCGAGCGTCGTCTTGCCGCAGGTCCCATCGCCATGGAGCGCGGTCGTCGCAGAACGCGGCAGCCCGCCCAACCCGAGGATTGCATCCAGGGCGCGAAAGCCGGTAAGTATCGCCCGATCCGGCGAGGCCGGCAGATTACCGGGTGCGCCCGGCGGGCCCTCCGGATCGATGGCCGGACTCGGCCGCGGCCCCACCGCCAATGCCCCCACGACCTCCCCATCCCAGCGTGGAGCTGCCCCACCCCAGCGTTCCCGAAGGGATGACAGCGCGGCCTGGACGTTGAGGGGAGGGATCGTCATGGGACAGCAATAATAGAACATCCGTTCTATCAGTCAAGGCCCGGACTACACCGGTGGCCCGTGCATACCGACCGCGACGAAGCCGGGCCACTCGGATCGCCGGGCCACGGACTACAACCCGGCGCCGTCGGCCCGGCCACCGCCCGCCACGCCAGCTACGACCCGACCCGGCACCGACGCCAGAGCCACGCCGCCCGAGCCACGATCCTGCATCTGCTCACCCGGGTGGCGCCGGACAAGCTTGTCAGCCTGGAAATGCCTCCAACAGGGGCTCCGGCGACGACCGATCGGGCATCGCCACGCTTGGGCGACCAACTCGGACTGGCGGTTCGGGCGGGCCGCACCGACTTTGCGACGACATCCAGGACTCGTGCTACCCCGATTGAATATGTCCAAAATGCGGGGCCGGAGACGGACAAGAACCCGCGACCGGGCAGGTTTCGGCCCACGCTTCAGAACCTACGTCGTTGGGTTCTCCAGCCCCGGGGCTGTGCTAGACTCCTCGCTCGCGTGGGGATGTAGCTCAGCTGGGAGAGCACCGCGTTCGCATCGCGGGGGTCAGGGGTTCGAGTCCCCTCATCTCCACCATACCCTCAGACCAAGACCATCCAGACGGTCCGCCTCCGAGTTGCCACCAGCGACGATCAGGTCGGGATGGAGATCACGTTCGTCGGAGGAGTCACCTTGTTCGAGGCGTCGTTGACGTTGGTGACGTCGAAGGTGTAGTAGAAGGCTCCCGACTGGCCACCGGCCGCAGCAGCGAAGCCATACACGCCGCTGACCGGGTAGTTGCCGTCCTTGGCGACCCACAGATCGGCCTGGAACTTCGCCGACACTCCAGGGGCAGCGTACAGGGCGCCGAGCGAGGAGTTGCCGGTGTAGTGGATGCAATCAATGCCGTTCTTGGTCTCTTCGCCCACGGCCGTGAAGTCGGCCGAGTTGGCATCGAACCAGGTCGCATAGTCGTTGCTGGGCAGAAGGTCGGTCACGCTGAATGTGGTCGGATCGGTAGTGGTCCAGGAGTTGCCGTCCGAGGAAAGCCAGGCCTGGTTGCCGATGACGATGAACTGCATGCCAAGGTCGTTGATCTGCGCGGCCGGGGAGGGCTTGTTGATGATCGTTCCGGAAACGGTCAGGGCCCCGCTGTCGCCGGGCGACGCGCCCGTGCCCGCCGACGAGCCGGAGAGGGTCCAGGTGAACTTGTAGCTGTCCAGGCTGGCGAGGTTGGACGACAGGCCGGACGTGAGCGAGGCGCCGCCACTTGCGCCGGCGGCGCTGGTGCCGCCGGGCAGAGCCGGCGGCACGGAGCCCGAGGATGAGCTGCACGCGGCAGCCACGAGCCCAATTGCCAGCCCGACGGCGACCGCACTCCTGATCGATCTGCTAGACGTAACCATCGACGATCCTCCGCTCCGTTCTGAACTGCCAGAGCGTGACGCCATCCGGCCGAACCCCGTCCGACTCAGCGCGGGTGGCCAAACCCAGTCGGCCTTTCGGCGAGACTGTCTCGCCAGACAACATCAGCAGGATTCTCGGCCTGCGGTCCCGGTGGCCTGGGACCAGTGACGCCGCTTGGTGGCGGCAACAAAATCCGCAGAAGGGGCCTACTCGCCGGTCACGTTGGTCGGGGCCGTGACCTTGTTTGCGGCGTCGTTGACGTTGGTGATGTCGAACTGGACTTCATAAACGACGCTGTTGTCGCTGGCGTTCGCCACGATGGCCATGCTGACGGGATAGCCGCCGTCCGCCGCGATCCATACGTCGGCCGCCCACGTCGTAGCTGCAACACCGGTGATCGATCCGAGCTCAGCGAGGGCCGAGCTGGAGGCCTGATAGTGATCGGCGGAAACGCCGTTCTTGATCTCCGTCCCGACCAGATCGAAGCCGCTGATGAGCGACGGAGCGATTGCGCCCGAGAACATCTGGGCCGGCGAGAACGAGTCGGCAAGGCTGGTTGAGGACTGGATCTTGAGGAAGCCACCACCGCCGCCCGTGTCGAAGTAGTCGTAGCCGCCGGTCTCAATCAAGTGGAAGCCTTCGACATTTATGTCTGCGCCCTTGTCGGGCTTGAGCTCGATGGTCCCGTTTAGAGTCACGGGCCCGTTGCCCTCGATGGACGACCCGGGGAGCATCGCCAAGTTCGAAACGACCGTGCTGCCCGCAAGGGTCATGCTGAACTTGTAGCTATTGACGCCGGCGAGGGCATTCGCCGCTCCACCAAGGCCTGCGCCGCCCGCGTTGCTGCCATTCGAGGTGGCAACCGGGCTACCGCCGTTCTCGGTGGCGACGGGGCTGAGCTGCGGGCTGCTGGAGCCGCCCGGCGCTGCCGTGGAGGAGCTGCCCGAGCAGGCGGACAGTGCCATCGCCATGACCACCAGCAGAACGAACGGGCCGCGGCTGCGCGCCTGGACGAACCGGAACATTCAGACCTCCCCTGTTCCTGCAAGTCGGCTGCGGTGGCGGATTCGGCGCGGTCCACCAGAGACCGATGAGCGCCCCAATCGTGAACAAGTTATCACGACCATCCAGGGTGCCCGACCACGCGGACGACGCACAGGCGCGGCCGGGCGCGCCTGCTGACGGCGCCGCCAGGGCTCAGATAGCGCCCGCCCGGTGCAAGGTGTCGCGCGCGGCGAACCCACCCGACGAGACGGGTCCGTCGCGCTTGACGGGTTCGTCAGCCTACCTTCATCATCGTGACATGGATTCGTTTGGCTTCGCCTGCTTCTGTCCCCAGCGGCCCCGCCGTAGGAGGTAGCCGGCTGCATCGCGCTCCCAACCGGGAGCCCGCCGAGTCGCTCCAGGGGCCGCGGTCCTCGCAGGGAACCGCGGCTTTCTTGTTTCCTCCCACCGGACGCGCCGCGTCACCAAACGAAGCGCGCTTCCGAGCGCGCCCGCGCTCGCCTATTCCGGGAGCAGTCCGGGCTTCCCGGTCGCTCCTTCCGCACAAGTTCCGAGGCAGTCATGGCTCTCCCGATCCGATCTATCAACCCGAAGAAGGCCGGCCACGGCCGGAGCGATCCGCTCGACGGCCTGGCTTCGCGCCTTCATGGCGTTCTGGCCGAGGAGGACGGCCAGCGGCTGGCCAAAGCGCGCCTGGCCATCTGGATCCGCACCCTTCTCGACATTCTCTTCCCACAGGCAGCCGAGCAGACATTCGCCACCGTTGGCGAGGTGCGTGACGCGCTCGACGCGTCGGCGGCCGAGCTGCGGTCGCTGCTGCGCCCTCTCGAGGGCCAGATCGAGGATCCGGCCGAGATCGCCGCTGCATTCTTCCAGTCGCTACCGGAGATACACCGCCAGCTGATGATCGACGCGACCGCCATCGAGCGTGGCGACCCAGCGGCCGAGAGCGTCGACGAGGTCATCCTGGCTTATCCGGGTTTCCTGGCAATCGCCGTATATCGCATGGCCCACCGCTTCAGCGAGCTGGGCGTGCCGATCCTGCCCCGTGTCCTGACCGAATGGGCACACGAGCGGACCGGTATCGACATCCACCCGGGGGCGACTCTGGGCCATCCGGTCGTCATCGACCACGGCACCGGCATCGTCGTCGGCGAAACCGCGGTGATCGGCAACAACGTGAAGCTCTACCAGGGCGTGACCCTGGGGGCGCTCTCTGTTACTAAGTCCCTCGCCTCGACCAAGCGCCATCCGACGATCGAGAACGACGTCGTCATCTATGCCAACGCCACCATCCTCGGCGGCGAGACCGTCATTGGTCGGGGCAGCGTGATTGGCGGCAACGTCTGGATCACCGCCAGCATCCCACCCGATTCCATCGTCTACCAGCGCAGCGAGGTTCACGTCCGGCAGGGCCGGGCCGACTTCGAGGCGCCCGACTTCGTCATCTAGCTCTCGTATCCAACGAGCGCCGGGAGACCTTTGACCCGCGCGCATCCGAATTCGGAGGAGATTTCCGTGGCAAAGGCCAACAACGTTCTCGAGACCATCGGCAACACGCCCGAACTCCGCATCAACAAGCTCTTCGACCCACGGGTCGAGGTTTGGGTCAAGCTCGAGCGGCAGAATCCCGGTGGCTCGATCAAGGACCGCATCGCCCTGTCGATGATCGAAGACGCCGAGAAGCGCGGCGTTCTAAAGCCGGGCAGCGTGATCGTCGAGCCGACGTCGGGCAACACCGGCGTTGGCCTGGCCCTCGTGGCGGCCGTTAAAGGCTACAAGCTCATCCTGGTCATGCCCGAATCGTTCTCCGTCGAACGGCGCAAGCTGATGGCCGCATTCGGCGCCGCCTTCGAACTCACCCCGCGCGAGCTCGGCATGAAGGGAGCCATCGCCAAGGCCCGCGAGATCGTGGCCTCGACGCCCAACGCGTGGCTGCCGATGCAGTTCGACAACCCCGCCAACGTGGAGGTCCACAAGCGGACGACGGCCGAAGAGATCGCCCGCGACTTCCCGGACGGCCTCGACTACATCTTTGCCGGTGTCGGAACGGGCGGCCACGTAACGGCCGTGGGTGAGGTCCTGCGGCCGCGCTGGCCGAAGCTCCAGGTCTTCGCGGTCGAGCCCGAGCTATCGCCGGTGCTCAGCGGCGGCAACCCCGGCCCTCACCCGATCCAGGGCATCGGCGCCGGCTTCGTCCCGGGCAACTTCCACGCCGATGCCGTGAACGGCGTCATCCAGGTTTCGGCACTGGACGCCTTCAAGTTCGCCCAGCGAGCCGCTCGCGAGGAGGGGCTCCTGGTCGGAGTCTCGTCCGGAGCCGTTCTGGCGGCCGTGGCCAAAAAACTGCCAGAGATGGCGAACGGCGCCCGCATCCTGGCCTTCACTTACGACACCGGCGAGCGGTATCTCTCCGTGCCGGGCCTCTTCGACATCGAGCCGGAGGCCGTGACTGTCCCCTGACCCGCTCCTTGCGACGCCTCGACTGCCATCAGCACGGCGCTCAAGGTTTAGTGGCCCACTCAAGGCCCTCGTACCCGCGAAATCTGCCCCCGAAGCACTGTTCTGCGGCCTTCTCCCAGACCGATTCTTATGGTTGAGGCCGGCGTTCAGGCCGGTCGGCTATAGAGTCCCGCAGGTAGTCGCCATGCGCGAGACGTTCGGCCGCCACTTCGATCTGGTGGTCGTCATATGGGTTCTGGCGCTCGCGGTCGGCTGGTCTATGGCCACCTTGTCGAAGGCAACTCTGTCAGCCGATCAGTGGTCCGCGCCACCGAGCGGCCCGGCCTGGGTCATCCCGAGCGGTAATCCTGCCCAGTAACTTCTTGGTGGGCGCCACCGAGGTTGGCGTTGTCGCGGGCCTGAGTGGCGGGTTTGGTTTACCGACCGACGACGGGACAGTCGGAAGGTCGGCACCCGTCCGACGGGGACTAGACTGCAGGCACGGCCTGTTCGCGAACACCGTTGAGGATCATGTGCGCCGCGTTCTGATAGCTGATCCGGCCCGTGTTTACGACCAGGTCGTACTCGTCCGGATCGCACCAGTCGTGTCCATAAAGCTGCTTTATGTACGCGGCCCGGTTCGAGTCCGTCTCGTGCATCGCCCGCCTGGCGTCGTGCTCGTTGACGCCGAGCCGATCGATGAGCGTCTTGATGCGAACCTCCTCGGGTGCCCGCAGGAAGACCCGAAAGACGCCCGGCTGATCCGACAGCAAGAAGCCGGCGCCACGGCCAACGATGACCACGTTACCTCGGGCGGCCACTTCTTTGATGACCTGCTCGGTCAGCTCGATGATCTCCTTGCGGGGATCGTAGAACGGGTCCGGGTATGGCGGCGCCCATCCTGCCCCCAAGCCCGGTTCGAGCGTTGAGAAGGACCTGACAAGGCGCTCCAGCAGGGTTCGCGGTCGCTCGTCTTCAGCTTCGACTTCGCTCGGTTGCATCGAGAGCCGTCTGGCGACTTCCTCGATCAGCTTCTTGTCGACCACCTCGGCACCGAGCTCGGCAGCGACGATACCAGCCACACTCGAGCCACCGGCGCCGAACTGGCGGGAGATGGTGACGATGGGCATCTCGGGCTCCTTCGGCCGCTCGCGTCGATCGCCCGGCGGCCGTTCGGCAGCGACTCGATCGGCGTAACCACACTCTATGCCACTCTTCCGGCCCCGCAAAGGGCCGTCCGAACCGAGATGAGCGCAGCCCGCGCCGGCCACCGGCGGCTGGACGATGTAGTGGCTCTCGGGCGCGAAGGGCGGCTATTCGCCGGGCTCGAGTGCACCGTGCAGCTCCAGGGCGTGGTCGCGCAGCCAGCGCCGCCAGAGCCGGTGATCGGGCCGACGAGTGGCCACGATCTCCCAGAAGCCCGGGCCGTGGCCGAAGACGCGAAGATGGGCCAGCTCGTGGACGACCACGGTCTCGAGAGCCTCGGGCGGCGCCAGGACGAGACGCCACGAGAAGGAGAGGCGCCGGGCTCTGGAGCAGCTGCCCCAGCGAGTCCGGGCATCCCGAATCGTGACCGCAGCCGGGGCTACGGCCAACGCCGTCGCGTGGCGTTCGATCTCGCGATTGATCGCGATGCGGGCTCTCTCGCGCAGCCAGGCCTCGAGGATCGTGGTGAGGCCCCGTCGCTCCGCCTTGCTCAAACGCACGACCAGCTCGTCGCCGGTATCGCCACCTTCACGGCTCACGGTCGTGCGGCGCCGCTCGGGACCGGCCACCACCCGCAGACGGTGGGTTTCGCCGCGAAACTGGAAGAGGCCGCCGTCACGGAGGGGACCCAGCGCCGCCAGCTCCTCGCGCTGGCGCGCCTGCCGCTCGAGTTGCCTGCGGAGCCACGGTTCGCGGTCCGCCACGAACGACTCAGCCAGCCGCTCGGCCTCACCTCGGCTTCGGGCCGCCCTGGCGGGCACGGTCACGACGGCCGCGTATCGAGGGTCGATCGTCAGTCGGAGGTGCCGCGCCCGCGTCGATCGCCGAAGCGTGCATTCGAAGCGACCATCCGCAAGCCGTAGAGAAGAGCGCCATTCCGTCGTCGCAGCCATCGAGGGAAGCGTAACGCGGGGCGGGGTCACAGGTTGCTCCGACGATCAGGCTCGAGCCCCTGCACGACCCCGAGGCGCGGCCGTCGGAAACGTTCGCCTGCAGGCATGCGGCCGTCGGAACCGAGGGCTCTTCGGGTCGGTCGGCGCCCGCCACCCGTGCGTCGCACGCGCCTGTCGCGCAAGCGCCTGTCGCGCACCAACACCCGGTTGCTGTAACATTCGCGGTCGCGTGGGGCTATAGCTCAGCTGGGAGAGCGCCTGCATGGCATGCAGGAGGTCCAGGGTTCGAGTCCCTGTAGCTCCACCAATTCCCCACCGACACCACGCCTTCGGCTGCGCCTGAACCGGCGCGCCACCACCTCACCATGCGGCCGGGCCGCACCGGCCGCCAGGTGGCCACCCCTGCTGGTTGACGAGACAAGCGCAGATAAAGGGGCGGCCTCAGGCTCCGGGCGTGGACGACCTCCGACTCGGTGCCGCAATCTGGGCAGTTCGACATCGACGCGCCCAAGGAGGGGGTTCGGACGGCCGCCGGGGGCCGGGAGCGGGCCGGCATCCTGTAACGATGCAACGGGGTCAGCAAGTGGGAGGAAGGGAGCTGCAGGGGCGCGGCAGGTTGCTGCAGGGCGCGGGAGGATCCGCGCCGGTTGCGCGGCGGGACCGGTGCCGGGGGCGGCACGGGAACGTCGGCCTGACCGCAGCCGGTTCGCGGTCGCCGCCCCCCGCCGACGCTCGGCTAAACTGAGGCTGTTCGAGCGCGCCCGATCGGGAGGAGCGGCGCGCCGTAACGCCAGCGCACAGAGCAAGAGGTCAACCCGTGTCGGCAGCAGAGCGCACCCGCACCGATCGCTACGATCCCGCGGTCACGGAGCCGCGCTGGCAGGAGCGTTGGGCGGAGCTCGGTCTGTACGACACTGACCTAGGCGACGACAGCCGGCCCAAGTACTACCTGCTGACCATGTATCCCTATACCTCGGGGAACCTGCACATCGGTCACTGGTACGCGAAGACGCCCACCGACGCGCTGGCACGGTTCCATCGAATGCACGGCGAGAACGTCTTCCTCCCGATCGGCTTCGACGCGTTCGGTCTGCCAGCGGAGAACGCCGCGATCAAGAACAAGATCCACCCCCGCGAGTGGACCCTGGCGAACATCGACATCATGCGGCGGCAGCTGCGGACGATGGGCGCGACGTTCGACTGGAAGAGCGAGGTCGTCACCTGCGACCCCGGCTACTACCGCTGGAACCAGTGGATCTTCTTGAAGTTCCTCGAGGCCGGGCTGGCCTACCGAAGCACCTCCCCGGTCGACTGGTGCCCGAACGACGGCACGCTGGCACGCGAACAGGTCGAGGGCGCCGACCGCCACTGCTGGCGCTGCGGCGCGCGTGTCGAGAAGCGCGAGCTGGACCAGTGGTACCTGCGCATCACGAAATACGCCGACGAGCTGCTCGACTTCTCCGGCATCGAATGGCCTGAGCCGATCCGGATCATGCAGACCAACTGGATCGGTCGATCGGAGGGCGCGGAGGTCGTCTTCACCACAGCCCCGGACGAACACCAGTCAGGCGGCGATGATCTGCGCGTCTTCACGACTCGCCCCGACACGTTGTACGGCGCGACCTTCATGGTCCTCGCTCCCGAGCACGCGCTGGTGCCGAAGCTGACTCACGCCGACCGGGCTGCCGAAGTCGAGGCCTACGTCGCTGTCGCCGGCCGGGAGACCGAGATCGAGCGAATGTCGACCGAGCGCGAGAAGACCGGCGTCTTCACCGGCTCGTATGCGGTCAACCCGGTCAACGGCGAGCGCATCCCGATCTGGATCGCCGCCTACGTCCTGGCCGGCTACGGCACGGGCGCGATCATGGCCGTGCCCGCCCACGACGACCGCGACTTCGCCTTCGCGCGCAGGTTCGGTCTCCCGATCCGTCGCGTCATCGCCGGTCCCGAGGTTTCGGACGCCGAGGTAGAGGCGCCGATGGAGACGGCCTTCGTCTCGCACGGCACCGAGGAGCGGATGGTCAACTCAGGCCCTCACACGGGACTGCCTGCGAAGGAGGGCTTCGCCTCGATCGTGGCCACGCTCGAGGTGCAAGGCAAGGGCAAGGCTGCGGTTAACTACCGGCTGCGCGACTGGCTCATCAGCCGCCAGCGCTACTGGGGCACGCCGATCCCCGTGCTCTATTGCGAGGCCGACGGCATCGTGGCGGTCCCGCACGACCAGCTTCCGGTTCGGCTCCCCGACGTGGTCGATTACGCCGGTCGCGGCGACAACCCGCTCAAGTCGGACACCTCGTTCGTGAATGCGGCCTGCCCGAAGTGCGGCGGGCCGGCCCGGCGCGAGACCGACACGATGGACACCTTCATTGACTCGAGCTGGTACTGGTTCCGCTATCTCTCGCCGTCCGATTCGAGCGCGCCGGTCGATCGGTCGATCGAAGCCCGCTGGAGCCCGGTCGACCAGTACACCGGTGGCGCCGAGCACGCGGTGATGCACCTGCTGTATTCACGCTTCTTCACCAAGGCGATGGCGGATCTGGGCATGGTCCACGTGCGTGAGCCGTTCAAGCGGCTCTTCAACCAGGGTCAGATTCTTGGCGCCGACGGCGAGCGGATGAGCAAGTCTCGCGGCAACGTCGAGGACCCCGACCAGCTGGTCTCGCGCTACGGCGCCGACACGGTCCGGCTATTCCTGATGTTCATGGGGCCGTGGGACCAGGGTGGGCCGTGGAGCCCCACGGGCATCGGCGGCATCAGCCGCTTCCTCAATCGCGTCTGGACGGCCGCGCTCGATCCGCACGGCGTCGAGCCGGGCGACGCCGAATCCGGCGTGCTGCCGGCCGGGCAGGACGCCGCCGCGGCCGAGAAGGCGCTGCGGGCCGCCGCCCATCGGACGCTGCGGACGGTCTCCGAAGAGTACGCCGAGCTGCGCTTCAACACGATGGTCGCCCACCTGATGGAGCTGTCCAACCTGCTCCAGCGCTACCGCGGCACGATGGTGGCAGGCGGATCGGCCTGGAACGAGGCGGTCCGGCTGCTGCTGCTCATGCTGGCGCCCGCGGCGCCGCACATCACCGAGGAAATCTGGGCACGGCTGGCGGATGCCCGAGGTGAGGGCTGGTCATCGATCCATGCGCAGGTCTGGCCCGCGGTGGACGAGGCAGCCGCGGCTGAGAGCGAGCGCGAGGTACCGGTCCAGGTGAACGGCAAGCTTCGCGACCGGGTCATGGTGCCGGTTGGGATCGCCGAGTCGGAGCTGGACGCCATCGTCCTGGCACGGCCGAAGATCGTGGCCGCACTGGACGGCAGGGCACCTCTGAAGGTGATCCACGCAGGCGGCAAGCTGGTCAACATCGTCGTCCGATAGCGGTCGCGGGGTGTCGTTCGGTACGAACGCGCGTCCGGACAGACAGGCGCGAGCGCGAGCGATAAGCCGCGGATAAGCGGCCTCCGATACGGTGCGCGGCGACATCCGCCGCGTACGCCAGATCGGAGACGAGGGATGGGTACCGACGCGCCCTGGCGGGCGCTGGAGGCAGTGGGCCCGGAAGAGGCAAAGGCGGCCCCCAACCGATCGAGGCCGTCCGCGCTTCTCCTGATGCTTGCGGCCGCGGCCGCCCTGCTAGTTGTTTCGTTGGCAGTGGCAGCGTTCGTTGAGCTTCGGCCCGCCGGGCAGGTGGAGGTGGTTTCCGGGACGGGTGGGCCTTCTGGACCAGGAGGCACGGCGTCCCCGGCAATGGTCGTGGTTCAGGTGGCCGGCGCGGTGATCCGGCCGGGAGTCTATTCGCTGCCGGCCGGCTCGCGGGTGACCGATGCGATCGGGGCGGCCGGCGGCTACTCCACCGACGTCGACCCGCGCGGGGCGGAGACGAAGATCAACCTCGCGGCCAAGCTGCAGGACGCCCAGCTGATCGTCGTTCCGAGACGAGGCGACGCCTCAAGCAGTTCGTCCGGAGCCGCGGCGTCGGCCGCGCCGAGCGGGCCGCTCAACCTGAATATCGCCACAGCCGCTCAGCTGGACGGGCTCCCGGGCATCGGGCCGGCGACCGCGGCCAAGATCATCGCCTCGCGTGAACAGCTGCCTTTCGCCACGGTCGACGACCTGGTCACACGCAAGTGTCAAGTTTCACCCACGACCAGCAGGCCCCCGACCCAGCCGCTCGCCAGGTAAGGCAAGCCGCCCGGGAGGGCCCGGACGGCTTGCAGTTGCGGGGCTCAGTTCAGGCTAGGGAAACCATTGCTCCGGCCTGCGGGGCTCACGACAGGCGGGCGTTGAGGCCCAGAAAGGTTCAGACGGCCTCCCGATGCACGACAGCATTGCGGGACGGATTTGCACCTACCTCCTCGAGATAGTGATGCTGAATGTCTTCGTCTTCGTCTGGCTCGTCGGCTTCGAGCTGTCCCCCACGGAGACCGTGAAACTGAAGGTACCGGTGCTCGTGGGCGTCCCGGAGATCGTGCCTGTCGAGGCACCGAGCTTCAGGCCGAGCGGCAGTGCGCCCGAAGTGATCGTCCAGGTGTAGGGGGAGATGCCACCCGTCGCCTTGAGCGTGGCGCTATAGGACCTGTTGAGCCTTCCGGCCGCCAGGCTGGTCGTCGTGATCGTCAGCGGCGTCGTCGGCGTGACGCTGTTCGACGGCGAGGACTCCGGGCCGCGGCCCACCACGTTCGTCGCATGGACCGTGAACGTGTACGGCGTGCCGTTGGCCAGGCCGGTCACGGTGATCGGGCTTGCCGTCCCGGTCGCGGTCCTGCCGCCCGGGGACGAGGTCACCGTGTACGAGGTGATCGGGCTGCCGCCGTTGGAGGCGGGCGGGCTGAAGCTAACGGTCGCCTGCGCGTTCCCGGCGGTCGCGGTCACGCTCGTCGGGGCCCCCGGCACCGTGGCCTGCGCCGTCGGCGTGAAGGCAGCCGTACCTTTGGGCGTCCCGAGCCCGGTCGGCCCGTCATAACCCAGACCGGCCGTGCAGAGGTACGAAGGGCTGCAACTGCCGTTGCTGCCGCTCGTCACGTCGTTGAGGGAGGCCCGGTTGGCGTACGGATAACTCCCCGGATACGTGCCTTTCGCGGGCGTCCCCGCAAGCGCGTAGGTCGAGGCGATGATCGGGGAAGCGACGCTGGTGCCACCGAACACGAGCCACCCGCCGTAGCCGTAGTCGTCATAGACCGCAACGCCGGTGTTTGGGTCGGCCACGGCGGAGACGTCGGCCACGGTCCGCTTGGCGCAGCCAGCATCGGTCTGCCACGCCGGCTTCGACTCGTAGGCCGAGCAGCCGCTCCCGGCCCCGGACCAGGCCGTCTCTGTCCAGCCGCGGGTGTTGGTCGCCCGGTTCAAGGTGGTCCCGCCCACCGCGACCACGTTCGGTGAGGCAGCCGGGTATTCGACGCCGTACCCACCGTCGCCGCTACTCGCGGTGACGGCGACGCCGGGGTAGTTGTAGTAGGTGTCGTAGCCGGTCTCACCCGACCACTCGCCCGCGCCGTAGCTGTTGGAGACCGCGACCGCCCCTAGTGCTACCGCTTCACCGACCGCGGCGCCGAGATCACTGATGGAGTTGGAGCTGGCCTCTACGAGGAGGATGTGGCAGTTCGGGCAGACGGCCGAGACCATCTCGATGTCGAGGTCGATCTCCGCGCCCCAGCCGGAGTCAGCGGTCGGGTAGATGCTGCCGCCGCTCTGGTTGACCTTTCGGAAACACCCGTTGGCAGTGGAGCACGCCGAGAGTCCGTACTGGGCCCGGTAGGCCGCCAGGTCCAACTCGGCATTGGGCTGGTCGTACGCGTCCACGACCGCCACAGTCTCACCGGAGCCACCGCTGGAGGCCGGTCCCAGGGCGTAGGCGGACTGCAGGTCCGCCGGGCCATACCCTGACGGCGACGCCAAAGATGCGATCTGTGACCGGGCCCGCGCCGCGATGTCGGTTCGGAGCAGCGACAGGCAGCTGGCATAGCCGGGGGCGGCCGGTCCGCAGAGGGCCTCGGTCTGAGGCGTTGCCGC
>DASWZK010000107.1:0-20783 GCA_036404515.1 Candidatus Limnocylindrales bacterium | reverse complement strand
TGCGGCGTGGTCGTGCTGCCCTGGACCGTCTGCCCGGCGATGAGCCGGCTCAAGGTCTGGAAGAAGCCCGTCGTGCCGAAGAAGATGTTGGCCAGGGCCTCGCTCACGGCGCCGTGGCTGAGGATGTCCGCGACCACCAGGGCGGCGATGGTGTAGACGATGAACTTGTTGAGGGTCCGTTCCATTTCGGCTCCTAGCCCACGGTCTGAACGATGCCGAGTGCCGAGATTTTGCCGGTGAAGGCGTCGATTGCAGACGTCAGCTTGTTGTTCACGTTGAGCGCTCCCGCGAGCAGCAAGGCGACCAACGCAAGGGTGATGGGGACGGGCGCCAGGGCGCCGGCGCCGACCACGAAGGCGGCCAGGACTACCCAGGTGATGGCCTGCGGGCCGTCGGGCAGCTTGCCGGTCCGGACGGTGACGATCGCCACGCAGGCGATGACGGTCCAGAGGAGGGCGGGCTCCCAATTGCGACGGCCGCTCGACGTGTAGTACCCGGGCGCCTTGGTCACGTTGGCGGCGTTCTTGAGGTGGCTGGTTGCGCTCATCGCGGCTCCTTACTGGCCGAGTTTCGGTGCGAATGGCTTGGAGGTCGGCATGCTCGATAGGCCGCCGGTCGCCTTCCCGATGATCGTGTTGAAGTACCCGCGATACCACAGCCAGGCGATGCCGACGCCGATGGTGATCAAGAGCAGGCCCCCGAGCGCGTTGTCGTTCATGGGGCGTCCCCGATCCGGCTCGTGCGCTTTCGCCGGACTTCCTCCGCGAGGAGGCGGTCGGCGAGGTTGCGCTCGAGGGCTGCGATGCGGTCGGCCTGGTCAGAGACCGTCCGGGTCAGGGCAGCTATCTCGCCCTTGAGAGCCCGGATGGTCCCTGCCTGGGTCTTCACCGTGGCCTGGAGTGTCTCGTTGGTTCCCACGACCGCGGCGGCCCTCCAGACCATACGGAAGGACCACGCGGCGACTCCGGTCATTACGACCAGGGCAGCGGCCAGAAGCGTCAGGCCGACGTCGTCCATCAGGGTTGCGTCTTTTCCCAGCTGGCCCACTTTTCGGCCCCGACGAGCATCGGGACCACCAGGGCCATGACGAGCGACTGGTAGACCGGGGCGAGGCCGAGAGCGTTGCCGGAGAGGAAGGTCACGGCGCCGTCCGCCAGGAGGAAGCCGGCGCTCAAGATCATGACCTTGGCCCACCGGACCAGGGCGCTCTCAGTCCGGGGCGAGACGGTCACCTAAGAACCCGCCTGTCCCAATAGACGAGCAGGAGGCAGAGCAGGATCAGCCCGAGCGCGAGCGGGGAGAGCCCCGTCGGCAGGCTGAATCCGGTTGGGAGCGAGATGTTGAGGCCGCTCGCGGCTCCCCGCGCGGCGGCGGCCCCGCTTGTTGACTGGTAGGCGGCGTTTCGAACTGACGCGGGCATGGCTTAGGCCCCCGCAGTCAGGTCGATCAGCCGGCAGACCGCGGTGCGGATGTTGGCGATCGAGCCCAGGCTCGTGCCCGTCTTGACGGTGATCCCCGCCTCGATCTTGTTGATGCCGTCGGTGTGAATCCAGCCGGCCGCGCCCGTTGAGGGCAGGTCGCCGTCCCACATGAAGGTGCCCTCGGGGAACGGGGCGCCGTGCTCGGCCGCGTCGTCCATCGTCTTCTGCCAGGACGGGATGCCGTTCGGGTCGGTGAAGTAGCTCTCAGCGACCTTGAAGTAGAGCCGGTCGACGTCGACGCCGTCCAGGACGCCGTCGATCGTGACCTGGTGCTCGATCGCGAGGATGATGTCCGTCGGGTCGATGTTGACGCGCTGCGCGACTCCCGCGGCCTCGATGACGTCGATCTGCTCGTCGTACTTGACGACGTAGCCGGCGCCCTCGGTGCCCGGGATGACGTTCGCGTCGGCCGGCGGTGCCGAGAAGGAGACCTGCTCGACCGTCATGACCGCGGCGAAGTCAGAGAGGTCCGTGGCCACGCCGTTGGTGGTGGTCAGGAAGTCCGCCAGGCTGTTGCAGGGGGTGACGGTGAAGTAGAGCTTGGGCAGCCCGCCTACCGGCAGGGCGCCCTTGTGGTCGACCACGCTCCGGTGGAACGGGATGATCCAGTTGAGCGAGAAGTCGTTGGTGACGTCCTCGGTGATCGGGAAGACGTCTTCGCGGGTCGCATAGAGGGCGTTTGCCTCTGCGCCGGTCCGGTTGGGCGGGACCGGGTCCGCCGGGAAGGTCCCAAAGTCGTTGTTGCGCAGGTTGAAGACCCGCATGGCAGACCCGCTGATGTTGATCGGGGTCTCGCGGTTGGGGACGTCGAGGAGGAACTTCTTGACGATCGCGTGGACAAGCTGCTGCTTGGTGATCGTGATCGTGTTGGCCGCGGCGTAGGAGCCGGTCAGGTTGACCCGGAGCATGTCCAGGTAGCCGTTCTGATCGAGCTCGAAGCGGAGGTCGTTCCCGCCCGGCACGAATGCCTGGGCGTCGAGCATCTTGCGGGTCGGCCGCTGGAAGAGCAGCGCGATCTGCGGGGTTGTCACTGGGGCGGCGGTGGCCACGGTCTCTCCTGTCAGCTTCGAGCGACTTGGCCGAAGGCAGCCTGGAGAGCCGTGATGCCGGTCCCCACGACGGGGACGCCGGACAGGCCCTGGACCAGGCGGGAGTTGAGGGCATACGAGAGGATCACGATCGCGACGACGGCCGAGACGCCGATGTAGGCGGTGCCGAGCGCGAGGTTGTCCAGGCCCTTGACGTTGAGCTTCATCGGCTAGCTCCGGGTCCCTTCTTCGAGCCCCGCTGTGGGCTCGGCGCTTCTGCCGTCAGTGCGGAAGCTCGACCGGGGTGTGGAGCGTTAGCCGGTATTCAGGTGATAGGTACCACCAGGAGTGGTCCAGCGGTAGTGCAAACGGCACGATCAGGCGTCGCGCCTTCTCGGGCTCATAGATGTCGTTCATGAGCCGGGCTGCCTCCTCACGATCGTCCAGGTTGGTCAGGGTCATGCAGACGATGTGGCGGGCGTTGCTCTTGACGTCCCCCCAGATGTGGCGCGGCCGCTGGCTGACGTAGATTTGAGTTATGTGGCCTCCGCCCGCGCCCGCGCCCCCCGCGATCTGGGCACCCTGCGTAACCAGCTGGCGGAAGGCCGGCCCGATCCTCGCCTCGGTGCAGAGGTCTCCCAGCTCGTGGACCACGATCACACTTGAGTAGCCCGACTCGGCGAGCTTGAGGAGACGGCTGCAGATGCGGTCCCAGGCACCCGGAAGGTCCCCTAGTTCCTCCCGGTCCGGGGTCCAGCAGACGCGGCCCGGCAGGCGGCGGACGACCTCTAGCGCGGAGGTGGTGACGGCGCAGTTGGGGACGAGGGCTCCCGGGTCCCCCTTGGGGTCCACGATCACCAGCGTCCCTGATTCGACGGATGCCGCGGCCGAGGTCGCTAGGACCGATTTACCGCTCTGCGTTTGCCCGAGGATGAGGAGGATCTGGCCTGGCTTGAGCCAGATGTCAGTCGGGGGCGACACGGTCGAACATGCCCGCGAGCATTCCCTCCAGCTGCCACCAGGTCGCGTCGGGGACCGGGTCAGCCTGGCCCACCCAAGCGCCTAGCTCGGTGGCGCCGGCTTCACAGAGGGCTGCCATAACGGGGTCCGGCAGGGTCAAAGCTTCCTGCAAAACGCTGGACAGCTGCGCTGCTACCAACTCCGGCGACGGGCGCCAGCCCGGGGCCTGCGAGCGGAGCCAGCGGGCGATCAACGGGCCTGCCCTCATCTTGAGCGGCCCGATTCCGACCTCCGTCGGCGACGCCTCCATTTGGGCTATCCCTTCCTCCAGCATCGACTCCAGCAGGGACACGATCAGCGGGGAGAGGGCTGAGGCGATCCGGTCCAAGTCGGTCTTTATCAGGGCGTGATCTACCGGATAGGCGGTCTCGGAGTCCATTGAACGGGGTCCTCCAGTGCGTCTTGGCGATGCGGGGCGCGATGATGCCGCCGAGGTCGACGGCTGTGGCGATCGGGACAGAGTGGTCCACGAGGAACTCAAGCCAGGGGAGGCGCGGGACCGATGGCGCCCAGGTGCGGATGCCGTCTTTGACCACCAGGGTCTCGCGGTCGCTCAGGCGCCAGACGTCCCCGAGGGCCAGGCTCGCCACGTCGAAGCCCGCCTTGACGACGGTGGCCAGGCGCTCGGCTAGTTTGTCGGCCCACTCGGGTGCCAGGGCCTCGTCCAGTGCAGCCGAGTCTTCCCAGCCAGCCTCACCCTCGGGCGGGGCCCCCTCCCCAGGGGGCGGCTGGTCGGCCGTGACGACGTGGATTACTGCAGGCGTGCGCGGAGGCGCGCCAGCACGTTTCCAAAAGGGACCGACGCCGGAGCGTCTCCCCTAGCTTCGCTGGTCTCGCTGGTGCTTGCCTGATCCGGAGCCACCAAGGACGCGGAAGTCGTGCTGGGCGGGATGGCTGACGGTGAAGGTGCCTCGTTGGCTGGTTGGACCTTTGGCTGGAGACGGCCGTCGGGCCCCCTGGTTCGGCCCGCCACTGCGGCCCTGCCCTGCTGGACGCGGCGTTCGGACTTCGCCTTGGACGCTGGCTCCACTGCTGCCTCCTGGTACGAGGCCCAGCCCACTGGTGGCGTTGCCGTCGGCTAACGTCCCACGCCGGCCAGCTTTCGGCTGGGCCTCGTGGTCACCGTAGGGGGGCCCCGAGTGGGGCGGTAGTGCAAACGAACGGCCAGCGAGACCATCGCGGCGGCAATATGTACACCAGTCCATCCAGTCCCGGCCCAGCCCCGCCACTGGTTGGAAGATCCGGCCACAGCCCAGGCAGGCGCGAGAGCGCGGCCGCGCGAGGCGGACCCAGGTGCTGCCCGAGCAGGTGGCGCAGACCATCGGCTGGTAGATCTGGTCATGGCCGTGGCGTTCCTCGGCTGTCGTGCGCGAGAGGGCCCGGTGGGTCACGCCGAGGCCCCAGCAGTCGGGGCAGTTACCGAGCGTCGGGGCGAGGTCGAGCAGATATGAGCGGAGGAGGTCGCGGACCTCAGACATCAGGCGCCTCAGCGCGAGCGTCCTGGGCAGCGCGGGCGGCGTCCGACGCGTGAGCCCCGTAGGGGCCGACTCCCGCCTTGGCGATCGCCTTCATGATCAGATGCATCGCTTCGTCCCACGCCTCAACAGGTCGGTCTGCCCGTACGTAGCTGAGCTCCACGAGCCTGGCGCCCAGGGTGCCCATCAGCACCAGCCGCGGGTCGGTCGGTCGGCGCATACAGTAGCCGCCGGGGCGTCGTCCATTTGGATCGTCCAGCTCCTCGAGCGTGCCGCGCAATAACTCACGGCAGACATCGATCAAGGCCACGCGGCCCGGGCCACGGTATTCACGCCAGGGCGTGCCCCCGGGGCGGATCAGATCCGTGGGCACGCGCGCCTCCATACCCTCAAAGAGCAACCTGGCGAGCGCGTTAGCCGCGGCATCCTCAGCTTCGACTAGCGTCGGGACGCGGGGAAGCGGATGCTCCCTCCAGTCGCCGCTCATGCCGAGCCCCCCGGAGGCCCCCAGGTGAGAACCCCAGCAGCCGTCCTACGGCACTCGATCCTGGGCACTAGGGCTGACGACGCCTCCCAGTCCGCCTCCTGGCCACAGAACGGGCAGGTCTTGGCCATGTAGAAGGTCACGGGCCGATCGAAGCGGTCGAACTCACCTGTGTAGACCGGGACGGTGTCGGCACCAGGCTCGTCCTCGTCGTCGTGTACGTTCCGGAAGGTGCCCCAGCCGGCCACCAGGCGCCGGCGGCGGATGGCCAGGAGCAGCTCTGCTAGCTCATGTGAGCCAGCGCCCGGAAGCAGCTGGCCCTGATTGTCGAGCAGCCCCTTGGACACGTACTTGAGCGTCTCTCGGACGGCCGCCTTGCGTTCGGGGGTCCCTGGCGCCCCCTCCACCGGAGAGACCCAGACAATCGAGGCGCCACGACATCCGGACGTCGCGATACCGCGTTCATCGGCGAGGTGAGGGCAGCGGGGGAGGGGAGTCTTGTCCGCCCGTTCGGCCCGACGGATCGCGTCACAGGTGACCGCCCGCCAGGCATCGCGCATCTCGCTCCAGACTATCCAGGGAGCGTCCATGAGGAGATGGGCGTGGGGGTGCCAGTCGGAGTGCGCCGAGCTCCAAGTGGTCTCGACCGAGTAGATGCCTCCGACGACGGCATCATGTGTGCAGCGAGGGCAACCGTTCGCGGTGACGCGATAGCCGGCCCGCTCGACCACTACCTCGAGGCAGCGCGCGCAACGGCAGGTACCGTTCTCGGCCAGCAGCTTTTGGTGGTGAGGGTGAGAGCAGCGATTCAGATCATCGGATGATCGGTGGATCTCGCCCGTGTCGCCGTCGACGTAGGCGACGGCCCTGTGTTCATTCCCACAGGGACCGCCGACGAAGATGGAGCGTCGGCGAAGGTGGGCTAGAGCGTCGAGCAGGACGCCAATACCCTCGTGGAGGCGCCCGGGAGGCACGTTGGGGAGCGTCAGGGTCCAGAAGCGGGGATTGGCCATGGCCGAGCCGACCTCGTCATAGCGGGCGACCAGACGGGCGCTCCGAGCCCGCTCGCAGTCGGGGCAGAGGCGAACGTCGCAGCTGCAGGCCACGAATGCATAACGACCACACTTTCTATCCAGGACGGGGTGGCCAGTCCGGCAAGCCAGGAGGGCCAGGGCCCAGTCGTCGAGCAGAAGCGAGTCCCCAGGCAGACCCTCCTCCCAGTACTCGAGCGCGGCCTGCCTGAGATAGCGAGAGAGAGCGACCTTGGCCTCATCAGCCCTCTTCGTGCGGCCTAGGTCCTCGATCCAGCGTCGGTCCGACGGGGCGTCTCCGAGGGGTCTTTCGCCCCGGTGGCGTCGATCAATGTCGAATTGTTCCCTTGTATCAAGTAAAGGCGCGGGAAGCCCCGGAGCGATCATCGGGGCCGAGCCTTTCGCGGCCGCGCGGGCTTCTTGCGCGGGTGCGTTTGGGCATAGGCTCGTGCCACCAGCGACCTGTGGGTCGCCGATCGGCTGACGTGGGCGACGTAGCGGCCGGGCTCATAAGACTGGCAACAGACCGCGCACTGCCGGGCGGCCATCAGTACCAGCCGTGACCGGGGTGCAGCCGGCCCTCGCGGTCGTACCAGCCAAGCTCGAAGGCGGCCGCGCCACAGACCGAGCCGTAGCGGTCGCGCGAGTACAGGACCATCCAGCGGACCTGGGTGACGGGGTTGGTCAGATAGTCGTCAGCGACTATCGCCATGCGGTCGGCGGGCTTCGCCTGAGGGATGCCGTAGGCGCCGGAGGGGTTAGCGGCCGTGGGGTCCCAGCGGCTCTCAGCCTCCGCGAGAGCATTCAGGCAGGCGTACTCGCCCCGCCCGAGCGTCTCGCGGGCCCAGGCCCTCGCCTGCTCGACGGTCGGGGAGGGGGGCCCGAACATGAGCAGGCGAGTGGCCAGGACGAAGCCAGCCAGGAGGCCGATCACGCGTCGGAGGCCAGGATTACGCGCAGATGTCGATGCCGGCCGGCATGACCAGCCGGGCGCGCGCAGCGCGCGAAGAGCGCGATCCCACTCTGGTATCGCTTACTCGCGCAGAGGCGGGACGGGGCCGGAACTTCAGCCGGGGGCGGCGCCTGTGGCCGAGTCCAGAATGGAGCCGGAATGGGCTCTAGGGCAGGCTCGGGGGCCGGGGCCGCCTCGGGAAGATGCTGGCCCGAGAGCATCCAGCCGTGGCCCGGGTCGTAACCGACCTGGCCTCCGTCGAACAGTTTTGACAGATAGTGAAGGACCGTCCGGGATGGCATCCCGGTCGCCTTCGCAAGATCGGTGCTGCTAGCCGGGCCAGTCCGGAGCAGGTCGAGGATGGCGGGGGGGCCACCGGGGATGCGAGGCAGGAGCCGCCCATGCGCGTCTCGCGGGCGACCGCGCACGGCGGCCTTGCCTATTTCGCTCCTGCGTGCGTGGAGGGGCGAGCTTCTCAGAGCGGCACGCCGGGCATGGGCCTCGACGCTGGTGCGGATAAACACGCCGAACGAGCCAAAGCACTGCGGGCAGAGGAGGAACTCGGCGCCTTCAGGCCCCCTGGTGAGGATATGGCCCCAGTCCTGGGGGGCCTCCGCGTTTCCTTCGATCCGAGCCATCGCACTGCAGCGGTCGCAGACGGCTTCGGTGTAGACGTGTTGACTCACGGTCAGACCTCCCAGGAGTAGGGGATCGGTTGGGGCCATCGCCACCAGGGCAGGAGGGCGAGGAAGCGGCCGTGGGCGTCGCGAGCCTCCCGGCGCCATCGCTGCTCGCGTCGGAGCCGATCGAGGCGGCGTTCCCAGCCGGCAGATACGAAGCCGAGCCGGCTGGCCCAGGCAGGTTCGGGGCCGCGCCTGGGCCAGCAGCCCACGAGGAGGTGAAAGCGGTCGGCTGGGTCGTGGGCGTAGATCGCCCGCCCTACCGCGTGGACCGTCCAGCCGAGCCGGCGCCAGTAGGCCAGGACGGCTGGAGTAACGCGTGTTCGTAGGTTAGGAGGAGGGGAGTGGCGCGTGCGGCAGTCGCAGCGCGTCTCGGGCTCGAGCAGCTGGCGGACCTTTCGGTCCCACCAGCGTAGGCCGAGCTTCACGCGCGCTTCTCAGCGTGGGCCTTGACCAGGGCCAGGGCCTCGCGCGGGTCGATGATGGTTACGAACTGGCCGTCGGGCAGCTGGCCGGCGACGTTGTCAGAGACGAGCGCTCGCGGTCCCTCAGGGTCCTGGAACGAGCGCTCGAAGCGCTCGGGCTCCTCCAGGATGTTGTAATCGGGTTGGGGGACAGGACGCGGCTCCAGGTATCGGAGGTCTAGGTTCGGCATGCTCTAGCCCCTTGGTGCTAGAGCCGCGGGGCCGGGCCGTCCCGGTGCTACTTCCGATAAGAGAGGTTATGTCCGTTACACGCAACAGGATGAAGGTTGGGCCCGAGAAGACCTGCCGTTGCAAGCTTGAGGCCTACTTCGCTCGCCGCCTCGCGGGACGGTCCGCGGATTGCTGCTCGATCTGGCTGACACGTTGGTTGCTCACGCCTAGAAGCAGGCCCGCGTCGCGGGACGTGTAGCCTGAGGCTCGGATCTCAGAGACTGCGTGCCGCATGGCAGCGGATGCCGCCTCCTGGGCGGCATTGGCACGCTCTCGCTCGCGGAGAGCGGCCTCGACGGCCTCCCGGACTCCGCCAAGCGAGTCCAGGTCCGGCTCCACGAGGACGTCGAACGAGTCTTCAGGCACGTGCCGGACCAACGAGATCACTTCGCGGATCATCGCCTCGGCCTGATCGAGCCGGCGGACCTGCGTGTAGAGCCCTTGCTCACTGAGGACCTGAACGAACCACCACCGCCCCTCGCGCCTGGCGTTTGCCCGATAGCTTGGCTTCACCGTCTCCACCATTCCTTCCCAAGCTCGGCTTCGAGCTCCTCGAAGATCGTCGATGCCAGCCGATCATCTATCTCGACATGCCGCGGCACCGGCACGCGGATGGACCCGCACCGCCAGATCTCGTGATTGGCCCCTTGCTGTTCGAGCTCCCAGACGACTCCCGTTTCGCGCGCCGCCCTGGCTATTCTCCGGAGCATTTGACCGCGCTTCATTGGCTGTTAGCCTAGCATGCTAGGCGACCTCAGGCAAGCGCTATAGGCTGGTCGGCGTGCAGCGTGCCCGCCCTCCCTCCCCGACTCAGCCGGGCCGAGACGACGCAAGAACGAGATTGCGGTGGCAGGCGCGCAGACGCGCGGTTCATCGGCAGCCTGCCGCTCATTAGACCAGCCGCCTAGTACCTCGTGCGGCGCGTCTCTTCCTTCTTGGGTGGGCGGGGTTCGTAGCCGGGGCGCGGCGGATGCGGAGCCGTCCCGGGAGCCATGTCCGGCTGGGGGGGCCGCGGCCCACGAGCGCGGGCCGCTTCTACCTCCAGCGCGAAGGCTGCTGCGCGCTCGGGCGGAATGGCGCGCTCCCAGTCGGCTGTGATCTGCTTGACCCGAATATTCTCTGCCGCGCGCTGCTCGCGTTCGTGTCTTGACCGCTTCGTCATCTGGTCCTCGTCTGGGATACCCGGCATCTCAGCCGAAATCGGACAACCATCTTGCGCTCTTCGGCGACGCCTGTCCCGCAGCCCACTGCAATGCGCCGGCAGGCGGCGCTCCCGCGTCCCGATGCTACCCGTCACCCGCTACGGAGCCGACGGCGCGGCGACAGCGGAACGCGCGTCCTGGACGGTCACCACGGCCACCCGATCCTTCGCTTCGTCGTAGACGTACCCAGGCAACATCCAGCGCCACAGACCGAGGCTGAAGCGGAAGTCGGTCCACCGGCCCTCGATTCGCCGGATCAGCGCGCGCTGATCGTGTCGGCGCCACCTGCCAGGCTCGCCGGCTAGCCGAAGGTCGGAACGCCGGCCTCAAGTTCGATGAGGTAGCCGTCCGGATCCAGGAACTTGAAGACCGCGAACCGCGCCTGGAAGATCGACTCGACGATGAGAACGCCATCGGCCTGAAGCCTCGCGTGGAGTTCGCGGACGGCGTCGACGTCGTCGCCAAGCAGAAACCCGAAGTGCAGGCTCCGCGGCCAGACCGGCGGATCCGGGTCCGGCGTCAGGGCAAGCGAGAACCCGTCCGCATTCCGTACGACGAACGTCTCCTGCTGCCACTCGGAGGGCCCGTTGAAGCCCAGGTAGCGCTCGTAGAACGTGCGAGATCGCTCAAGGTCTCGGACCAGGAGGTAGAGGTGGTTGAGATTCACGCCGTCTCCGATCTACGAGCCGTGCCGCCGTCAAGGATACGATCGGATCTGCGGCCCGCGCTGGTTTGCTGCGGGCGCGAGTTCCCGAGCAAGGGTGGGGCTGACGGCCTTCCCTACTTCGGGTCAGCGCCTCAGTCTCGGTCGACTTCCCCCGCGACGCTAGCCGCCGAGGCGGAGAGGCCCAGGGCCGCGGCTCGCGCCAGGAACGCACGGCGGGTCATTCGGCCCGCGAGGACCGTTCCGATCGCGTCCTGGATCTCGTCGCGCTCGGGAACGACTGCGCCACTCAAGCTCGATCGTCCGCTCCACGCGGAAGGCCAAGGGACACCCCGACTCGAGTTGATGCTGCTGCCGGCGGCTCGACGATTCAAGGGCCGTTGGCTGTCCGAGTCGGCGATGCGGCAAAGGCGCACAGATCGTTGGTGCGGCCCGGCGGCATCAGGGGTGAGCCAAGAAGCCTACGGGTGGACGGAGTTCGCCGGCGTTTGACGTCGTCGCTTCGGCACGCCAAGCTCACCGGGAGATGCAGGCACAGCCCCTCGCTTCGTTGGCCCAGGCCCAAGCCGAGTTCATCCGCGCCTATCCTGAGTTCGAGGCGACCTGCCGACTCGACGAATTGCGGGCCACAGACTACGCGCGCCTGGATCGCGGCGGCGATGTCTTCCTTGACTACACGGCCGGCGGGGTGTACGCCGACTCCCAGGTTCGCGCGCATGCCGACCTGCTGATGGGCGCGGTGTTCGGCAACCCTCATTCGACCAATCGGGCATCGCTGGCCATGACGGAGTTGGTCGAGCGCGCTCGCGCCAGCGTGCTCGAGTACTTCCGCGCATCTCCGGACGAGTACGTCGTGTGCTTCACCCAGAACGCGAGCGGCGCGCTCAGGCTCGTGGGCGAGGCATATCCCTTCTCCCCCGACGGGCATTACGTCCTGACATTCGACAACCACAACTCCGTCAACGGCATCCGCGAGTTCGCACGGGCAAAGGGCGCACGGGTAACCTACGCGCCTGTGATCCCGCCGGACATGCGGATCGACGACGATCGACTGGCGACCTGCCTCGAAGACGTCGGGACGGGTTCGTGCAGCCTGCTCGCCTACCCAGCCCAATCCAACTTCTCTGGGGTGCAGCACTCGCTCGCATGGATCGAGCGGGCACAGGAGCGAGGTTGGGACGTCCTGCTCGATGCCGCCGCGTTCGTGCCGACCAATCGGCTGGATCTCAGCCGCTGGCATCCCGACTTCGTACCGATCTCGTTCTACAAGATCTTCGGCTACCCGACGGGAGTTGGAGCCTTGATCGCCCGGAAGCCCGCCCTGGGGAAGCTGCATCGTCCCTGGTTCGCCGGTGGAACGATCACCGTCGCTTCGGTCGGGGGCGATCGCTACTACATGCAGGAGGGCGCAGAGGCGTTCGAAGACGGAACGCTCGACTACCTCTCGCTGCCGGCGGTCGAGATCGGCCTCCGCCACATCCACGGCGTAGGGCTCGACCTGATCCACACCCGAGTGCACTGCCTGACCGATTGGCTGCTCCGGGCCCTGGCCTCGCTCCGCCATGAGAATGGCGAGCCGGTCGTTCGCGTCTATGGCCCCCTCGACTCAACCGCCCGTGGCGGAACGGTGGCTTTGAACCTGTACGACGCCCGCGGGCATTTCATCGACCACCGCGTCGTGGAGCGGCGCGCCAACGATGCGGGCATTTCGCTGCGCACGGGCTGCTTCTGCAACCCCGGCGGCGGCGAGGTGGCCCTCGGTCTGTCCGCGGAGGAGCTGTCGTCGTGCTTCGTTCGCGCGCCTGACCGGCTGGCTCTCGATGAGTTTCGGCGCTGCATCGACGACAAGAGCACGGGAGCGGTCCGAGTTTCGCTCGGCTTGGTCACGACTTTCGCGGACGTGCAGCGCTTCGTGGATTTCGCGGCCAGTTTCGCGGACAGGAACGCTGCGGAGACCTAGACCACATCAGTCGCTCGCGCGGGCCTCCGGTCGACCGCTCACTCGCAGGGGCAGTTGCTATCTGCCTCGCCGCCTGAATCCCGAGTGATCGGCGGGTCAGCGGAAGCTGACCCGCCACCCCGTCGAAATGCCTGACAGAGTCGCGCGCCGGGACTACTCCTCGACGATCTCGGCCAGTAACCCCTGGGCCTGGAAGAGATTGATGCCGCTCGCGAGAAGATCGAGCAGGGCACGCATGGTGCGCTCCTCTTCGACCTGTTCGTCGATGAACCACTGCAGGAATTGTAGGCCCCGATGGTCTGCAGCTTCCACGGCGGCCGTAGCCATCGCATCGAACTGGCCCGTGACCTTGATCTCACTCGCCAGGGCAGTCTGAACCGCCTCGGTAGCGGTCTTGTAGTGGGTCGTGGCGGCCGGAAGCCCCGGGAGGTCGAAGTCGAGTTCATTGTCGACCAGGAAGGCCATGATCTTCGACGCGTGCCCGGCCTCCTCGACCGACTGATCGCGGAATAGTTTCGCCCACTTGCCGAGGCTCTGGCGTTCGAAGTAAAGCGAGATTCCGAGGTATGCCTGGTGGGCTCCGAGCTCGGCGGCCACCTGCGCCACGAGAAGCTCACCCACTCGCTTGCTGATCATCCTGTCTCCTATTGCAGAGTTGGCCGGGCCACACGTCCGTCTGGTGAACCGTGCGGTGCTGCCATCGTAGGGCAGCCGCCTCCAAACCATCGACTTTTCTCTCTGATACGGCTCCGGCACCCGGCGGCGGGGAACTTCCACCGCTTCTTGGCCCAGCCCCGCTATGCTGATCGAACGAGGCCGTCTGCCCAGAGGCAGGTCGGCAGAACCGCAGCGAGGGCCCGATGTCCAGCGTATCTGAGCTCTATCGCCCGAGCCTGGCCACGCTTACTGACCTCTATGAGTTGACCATGGGCGCCGGCTACGAAGCCGCGGGCGTGGCGGACCGCGAGACCGTGTTCGCCCTCCACTTCAGGACCCTCCCATTCGGCGGCGGCTACGCTGTCGCGGCCGGGCTGGACGACGCCCTGGCCATTCTCGAGAGCCTACGCTTCGACGCGGTCGACATCGACTACCTGCGGGGCCTGCGTGGTGCCGGGGATTCGCCGCTCTTCCGTTCTGCCTTCCTCGATCGCCTGGCGGCGCTCAAGTTCACCTGCGACGTCGATGCGATACCCGAAGGCACGGTCGTCTTCGCCAACGAACCGCTTGTGCGCGTGCGAGGGCCGCTTTTGCAGGCCCAGCTCGTCGAGAGCGTGCTGCTCAACGTCGTCGGCTTCCAGACGCTCGTAGCCACCAAGGCGGCCCGCGTCGTGGAAGCGGCCGGCGGCCCGGTCCTGGAGTTTGGGCTGCGCCGTGCTCAAGGGCCCGACGGGGCGCTCTCGGCCGCGAGGGCCGCGTTTATCGGGGGCGTGGCTGCCACGTCCAACGTTCTGGCAGGACGTCTCTACGGCATACCCGTCCGCGGCACTCACGCCCATTCGTGGGTCCAGGTCTTCGACGACGAGCAGCGGGCCTTCGATGTCTACGCCGACGCGCAACCGGACAACGTCACACTCCTGGTCGACACCTACGACTCGCTGGCCGGCGTGGCGCATGCCATCGAGACCGGCCGCCGCCTCGAAGCGCGGGGGGGCAGACTGGCCGGAATCCGTCTCGACTCTGGGGACCTGGCTTACCTTTCGGTGGAAGCTCGACGAATGCTCGATGCAGCCGGGTTCATCGAGACGAAGATCGTCGCCTCCAACGACCTGGACGAGTACACCATCGCCTCGCTTCGCGAGCAGGGCGCTCGGATCGACATCTGGGGCGTCGGGACCAGGCTGGACACCTGCTACGACCAGCCGGCCCTGGGGGCGATCTACAAGCTCACCGCCATCTGCAACCCCGACGGCGGGTGGCGCTACCCGGTAAAGCTCTCGGAGCACAGCGCCAAGATCTCAATTCCCGGCGTTCTGGGGGTCCGCCGCTTCGTCGACCCGTCGGGTCGTTTCAGGGCCGACATGATCTACGACGAAGACTTGCCCGCGCCGGCATACGGAGACGTCATCGTCGACCCTGCCGATGCGCTGCATATGCGGGCCATAGAGCCCGGTTGGATTCCCGAGGAACTGGTCTTACCGGCGCTTCGATCCGGCTCGCGGGTCTCGCCCACGCCTTCGTTGGATGACGTACGAGCCCGCGCCCAGGCCCAGATTCGCAGCCTTCACCCGGCCATTCGACGGCTGCTGAACCCGCACGCTTATCCGGTGGGTCTGGAGCGGGCCCTCCATGACCGCCGGACTGAGCTCGTCATGCAGCGGCGGTTGGCGCAGCCGATGGGTTGACGGGGCTCGGTTCGATCCGACTGGGGAGCACCGGCTCCCCTACTCCGTCGGCTCGAGCCTCTGGGCGGTCCCGCCGGGTTCCGGCTCGGAATCGGTCGCCGCGGGCTGGTCGCGGGGCTCGTCCATCGCGACTTCGGCGACTGCCTCCTCGATGGCCAGTTCGGCCTCGATCTCAGCGACTTCGGCGACTGCCTCCTCGATGGCCAGTTCGGCCTCGATCTCAGCGACTTCGACCGCGAGGGTCGCTTCGAGTTCGGCCTCCGCGACCGCTTCGGACACGGCGGCATCGAACTCGAGCGCCTCAAGGCTCTGCGACGAAGTGACTGCGTTTCGCTCCTCGGCAACAGCCGATCCGTCAGGCGTCGTCCAGCGTGGATCAAGGGCGAGATGCAGCAGCGCCGGCCGCCCGGCTTCCAGCGCCTGCCGAAGGGCGGGCTCAAACTCCTCGTCGCTGCGAACCGAGAGCCCCAGGGCGCCACATGCTTCGGCGATCGCGGCGAAGTCAACCGGACCGAGACTGGTGGCAAGGCCTGGGACATCGCCACGCAGCTGCTGCTGGCGCCAGGTCGTGCCGTACCGGCCGTTGTCGAACACCAGGACCAGGATGTGCGCTCTTTCGCGCACCGCCGTCTCGAGCTCGGCCATCGTCATCGCGAAGCCGCCGTCGCCGGCCAGGGCCACGCCAAGGCGGCCTGGCCGGGCCAGCGCGGCCCCGATCGCGGCCGGCAGGCCATAGCCCATAGGCCCGGCCGAGGAACCGAGGAACGAACCGGGCCTGTGGAACCGGTAGCCGCGGGCCGCCCAAGTCCCGAAGTCGCCGGCATCGGTCGTGAGAATCGCTTCAGGCGGAAGAACCCGGGCCAACGTCGCTACGACCCGGCCGGGATGCACGCCCGGGCCGTCCCAGGGCTCCGCGTCTACGATCGAGCCGGCTTCATAGGCCTCCCGGTCGAGTGAGTTGGCTGCGGTGCGCTCGTCGAAAGACGACGCGTCGAAAACGGCTCGCGCCAGGACGCGCTGAGCCACGCGCAGGAAGGCTGCAGCGTCCGATGCCATGACAATGTCGGGTCGGTGCGAAGACGCGGCTCCACGTGGCTCTACGTCGACCTCCGCCCAACGCGTGGCCTGTCCGGGGATCCGATATCCGAACGTGGTGATCTCGCCCAGCCGGCAGCCCAGAACGAGCAGCGCATCCGCTTCTTCGAGACGGGCGAGCACGCTGGCCGGGGCGCCAAGACCGGTCATACCCAGGTAAAGCGGGTTGTCGTTGGGGAACACGTCGCCGCGGCGCCATGACGACACCACGGGAACGCGCATCGTCTCGGCGAAACGGACGAGCGCATCTGAGCTGCGAGCCCGCAGAACGCCGGCCCCGGCCAGGATCAGCGGCCGGCGCGCGTCGGCGAGAAGATGAACGACCTTCCGAACCAGCGTCGGGTCGGGCTCTGCGTGATGCTCGGCAAGGCCAGCCGCAGCGTGGGCTTCGCTGCCGACGGCAAGCACGGGTGCATCCATGAGGTCGGCCGGGATGGAAACCAGGACGGGCCCGGGGCGACCCCTCGTTGCCGTAGCCAAGGCCCGCTCGATCAGCGGGCTTGCGCTGGCAGCGTCTTTCAACTCCACCGCCCACTTCACGATCGGCTCGAACGCGCGTACCACGTCGAGCTCCTGGAACGCCTCGCGCCCCTGCACGTCGCGGCGGACCTGGCCGATGATGGCGATCACGGGCGCGGAATCGGCCCGGGCTGCGTAGAGGCCGATGGCCAGGTTGGAGGCTCCCGGTCCTCGACTTCCGACACAGACAGCCGGCCGGCCGGTGAGCTGGGCCACAGCCTCCGCCATGAACGCCGCCGACCCTTCGTGTCGCGTCGCCACCACCCGTATTCGGTTGGCGGACAGCCCTTCGATCAACCCCAGCACGCTCTCGCCCGGCACGGTGAAGGCGATCTTCACGCCGGCTCGAGCCAGACTTTCGGCCAGAACTGCGCCGACCGTGGCGGTGGCGCCCTGGTTCTCAGTCATCGACATGGCCGCTCTCCTTCGGATTACCGCGCCGCGTTAGCGGGCGGGTCTCACCGGTAGTTGATGAACTGTAATGGGACCGGTTCATCGAGTTCCTTCAGCCTGGTGATCACCCGCTGGAGGTCGTCCTTGCTTTTACCGAAGACCCGCAGGGCGTCTCCCTGGATCTGCGGCTTCACCTTTGGGAACTCCTCGCGGACGAGCTTGCTGAGCTTCCGAGCCAGATCCTCATTAAGCCCTCGCCGGAGCGCTATATGCTGACGGACCTTGTTTCCGCCCGAAGGCTCGATCTTGCCCCAGTCGAAGATCTTGAGCGACAGGCCCCGCCTGACCGCCTTCGACTCGATGAGGTCTCGAATTGCCTTAGCCCGAAACTCGTCGTCGGTCAACAGGACAAGCTCGGTCCTAGTCTGCGAGAGATCAAACGTAGCACCCTTGAAGTCGTAGCGCTGCTGCACCTCGCGCCGGACCTGGTCGAGCGCGTTGCGCATCTCCTGATCGTCGAAGTCGCTCACCACGTCGAATGAGGACTCGCCTGCCATTGGTCCTCCCTGTGGTCTCGTGCACCGCTTGGACCGCACGGCTTGCTGCTGTCCTTCGAACCGCCACAACCGAGCGAGCGGCCCGAAACAAGCACCTGCCGGGTGGAGAGATTGTGAAGCACCCGGGCCGAGTTTGCGGCCGGAAGATCGGCCAGCTCCCATTGTGTTGAAGTTCAGCCGGCGAGCGCCTCCAGGAGCAGCTCCGCGATCCTGTAGCTCCTCCCTCCACCCATGACAAGGACGGCGTCACCGGCTCGGACTTCGTTTGCTAGCCACGCGGCCGTCCGTTCCACCGACCCCGGGGCAACCGCCGTTAGTCCCGGCCTGAGCCGGGCAGTGGCCTCGGCCAGCGCCGCTGCGGATGTGATACTCGTGTCCGGATCGCGACTGGCCCAGATATCGGCAACGGCTACGGCATCGGCCGTGGCCAGGACCTCGGCGAACTGGTGGAGCATGGCCGCCGTGCGATGGTAAGTGAGGGGCTCGTAGACGGCCCAGATTCGCCGGCCCGGCTCCAGTTGGCGGAGCGCAGCGAGCGTCTCTCGGATCGCAGTCGGGTGATGGCCGTAGTCGTCGTACACGACGACGCCTCTCTCCTCCCCTTTTCGCTCCAGGCGACGCCCGACCCCGCCGAAACTGCCGAGTCCAGAGACGATCCGATCGCCGGGAACGGACAGCTGAAACGCGGCGCCTGCCACGCACAGGGCGTTGGCCGCGTTGTGCCTCCCCGCCAAACGAATACGCGAAGCAAGGATTGCGCGCTCCGTACCGACCCCCGCGAACTCAAGCAGCGTGCCGTCCTGACCGGCCCTGGCAATCCGGCCAAGCAGAACCTGTGCCGGGCCTCCGGCCGTGCGGAATCGGGCACTGAGTTCCTCTCGGCGAACAGCATCGAGCAGCGCGCGGTTGTCGCCTGCAAGTGAGACGGCGCAGACCAGGCCGGGCCAGCCGCTCAGACGTTCGACCACGGCCGCGACGCCCGGGTCGGCCACGTTGGCCACCAGGATGGGCGGATGGGGGCCGCTCTGCGCCTTCCACAGCCAGGCAGTGAAAGCCGCGATGACCGCCTCCGTGTCGGCGAAGACGTCCGGATGATCCCATTCGGCCGATGTCAGGACCGCCACGTTTGGCCGGTAAGCGTCGAAGTTGCCCGCGTACTCGTCGGCCTCCACGACGAACGGCATGCCGGTCCCAGTCCGCGCGGTCGACGGCAGGCCGCCGGTGATCGAGCCTGGAAGCAGAGCGCCGACAAATGCCGACGGGTCGAGGCCTGCCTCGACGAGGATGTGGACCAGCCATCCCGCCGTCGTGCTCTTCCCATGCGTACCGGCCACGCCGACCAGGAGCCGCCCCACAGCCGCGTCGGCGATGACTTGCTGCCACGGCTCGAGCGGGATGGAAGTGGTCCTGGCAGCCGCGAGTTCCGGGTTGTTCGGGTCCACGGCCGTCAGGGCCTTGGTCACCGCCAGGCGCTCGGGCGCAGGCCCTCGTGTCAGGTGGCTCGGGTCGTGGGTCCAGTCGAGGTGGATCCCGGCGGCCTCAAGAGGCGGGGTGTACGGGGAGGGCCCGCCCCGATCACACCCACTTACGGTGGCCCCGCCATCGTTTGCCAGCAGCGCCGCGGCGCTCGCCCCGGCGCCACCGGCTCCGACGACGTGGATACGCTCCCCCTCGCGGATCGGACGCGCGTCCCTGGCCGGCGACAGACCACTACCGACCGCCGCCGCACCCCGAGTTGGGCTCATGAACTTTCGATGGTCATGACGCCAGCCGAAACACGCTCCAGCAGCAGTTCGATGGCAGCGCAGGCGCTCGCGTCTCGATTCGCTGACCGGTCCCCGGTCCAGACGAACCGGCGAACGTCTACACCGGCGGCATCAGCCACCGCCACGTAGGTCAAGCCGACGGGCTTTGCCGAACTGCCACCGCCAGGCCCGGCGACGCCAGTGACGGCGACCGCGACATCGGCCCCTGTCCGGCTTAGGGCTCGGACGGCCATCGAGCGGGCCACCTGGGCGCTCACGGCGCCGTGAGCGGCTAGCTCATCCTCGGGCACGCCGAGCAGACGCACCTTTGCATCGTCGGCATATGAGACGACCCCACCGCGGAAGTATCCGCTCGAGCCGGCGACGTCCGTGATCAGCTTCGCGACCAGACCGCCCGTGCACGACTCCGCGGTCGCGACTGTCAGTCGACGCTCCAGGCAAAGCGCCTGGAGGCGCTCGACCACTTGCTCAAGCCGATCGCTGTCCATGCCCGCCTAACAAGAACTGACGCTCTTGACCCCGTTCGCGTCGATGTATACGCGCCTGCCCCCGAACCCGCTTACCGGCCCGTACGAGACGCCGTTCACCGTGACGAAGACGAGGTTCGGACGTGTCGTGTTGATGCAGACGTACCTGCTGCCGACTACGGTAATCGACCATCCGTCCGGGTGGACGGTGCCGCTGTCGTCGGTCACGCCGTCATGAAAGTAGGACACCGAGGCGCTGCCCCCCTTGAGCTGTATCACCACATTCAAGCCCTTGTACGGCACGGTAATCGTTCGCGTCACCGGCGTCGTGTGGACGCCCTTTGAGTTCGTCCCGACGATGGCCAGCTGCCATCGACCCGGGGTCAGTTGCAGGCTGAACGTGAAGGTGCCGTCGGCGGCGGTCGCGGTGGTCGTAGGCTGCGGCCCAGGCGTGGGGGACGGCCCAACCGACGCGCCAGGCGAGACCGCGGCGGCGGGACTTGTGGCTGCTGCACTGGGCGTCGGAGGAGGCAACGTCGCTCCGGGAGCCAACGGCGAGCCCAGATAGGTCGGCGTGATCGTGACCAACGAAACGTCCGTCGACGTTCCAGTGACCGTCACCGCCCCGTTCGCGACAGATGCTCCGTCAGCCGGCGCCGAAAACAGCACCTCTGGGACGGGCGGCGTCGGAGTGGGGATCGGAACCAGGACGATACGCCTGATGGTCGCGCTGGCATGGCTGGTGTCGAGGTTCTCAGCGGTAACGTCGAACTGGTTGCTGCCGCCCTGAAGGGGCGCTGTGAAGGTCCAGTGGCCCGAGTCATCGGCGATGGCGGTCTTCGGATCCTGGCCGTTCCAGGCGATGAGCACAGTTGTGCCCGGCGTCGCCGTGCCAGTCAACACGTAACTGGCGGTCCCGAGCGGGACTGTGACGGTGGCCGCGGTCGGCGAGTCGACGCCGAGTGTCGGATA
>DASWZK010000106.1:0-1500 GCA_036404515.1 Candidatus Limnocylindrales bacterium | reverse complement strand
ACCGGTCATGAACAAGCTCCGTGTCTTTCTGTTGCGGGACTTCGTCCGTTCCGTCGTCGGCCGGCCCGACTCCAGCTTCGACATGGGCCAGGTCCTCGACGGCGGCATCTGCCTGGTCCGGGTGCCCAAAGGCGTCCTGGGCGAGGAGACGGCCCGCCTGCTCGGCTCGTTCGTCGTGGCCAAGGTGTGGCAGACCGCCACCCACCGAGCCCGGCTCGGACAAGCTGCCCGAGTCGACGCGTCGCTCGTGGTCGACGAGTGCCAGAACTTCTTGCACCTGCCCCGCAGCTTCGACGAGATGCTGGCCGAGGCCCGCGGTTACCGGCTCTCCATGGTGCTCGCCCATCAGCATCTCGGCCAGCTCCCCAAAGAGCTACGCGAGGCGGTCTCGTCCAACGCCCGGACCAAGGTGTGGTTCTCCATGAGCCCCGAGGACGCGCATGTTCTCTCCCGTCATGTCGCCCCCGAGGTCTCCGAGCACGACCTGTCCCACCTCGGCGCGTACACCGCCGCGGCTCGCCTCGTGGTCGACGGCGAGGAGACCCCCGCCTTCACGCTCCGGACCCGGCCAGCCCCGCCCGCCATACCCGGTCGTGCCCAGGCGGTCCGTGACGCCAACCGTGCCGCACACAGCCGTCCCGAGACCAAGCCGGCACGGCCCGTGCTGGCCGGGCGGACCCTGCCCGCCCCATCGCCGGCCAACGCTCGGCGCGCCGCGGGCGATATCCCCCGCGATGTCCGCAGTGGGCTCCGTCAAGGGCTCCACGAAGGGCTCCGTGAAGGGCTCCGTCCTCGGATGGAGCCCTCACCCCCGCCCGAACCGCCACGTCAGGCGCCCGCAGAGGGCTCCGCCGCGTCGGCGGACTCAAGGGGGTAGGTGGTCGTGAGTCGCTCGAAGATGTCCGGCCAAGGGCCGGTCCGCACTGCGTCAGGGCAGACAGCGTCGGCGGGTGCGGCGCCGTCAGGCGCAGCAAGGACAGTCCGATCCAGATCAAGCACAGTGCCGTCAGGCTCGCTCGGATCGGTGACTGGTCGTCGTGGCTGGCGGGACCTCGATGCTCGGCTGCTCGGTGTAGTCGGCCGTCTCACCGAACGGGACCGTTTTCTCTGTCGTCTCCTCGATGACCATCGGGTTCTCACTACCGCACAGGTGACCGAGGTCGGCTTCAGCGGCGAACGCCGAGCCCGGATGCGCCTGTCGGAGCTGTACGCCCTCGACATCCTCGACCGCTTCCGACCCCAGGCTTGGGGGAAGCCGTCCCCATTCCACTGGGTCCTCGGGCCGCTCGGTGCCGCCCTCGTAGCAGCTGAGGCCGGGCTCGACCTCGGCGATCTCTCTTGGCGTCGCAGCCTCGTCCACGACCTCGCTGCCAGCCAACGCCTCGCTCATCTCATCGGCCTGAACGGGTTCTTCTGCTCCCTGCTCGGATCGGCTCGCAGCAGGCCCGGTTGCCGGCTCGACGAGTGGTGGTCGGAACGGCGCTGTGCCCGAGAGTGGGG
>DASWZK010000105.1:0-3488 GCA_036404515.1 Candidatus Limnocylindrales bacterium | reverse complement strand
GAATGCCCGGCGTGGCCGCGCATCGGGGATCCACCGAAACCAGGGACCCGGGTGAGCGTCATCATGTCATTCCTCCGTGAGCACAGGCACTCACACACGACCGGCGCCCCATTCGGTGCCGGCCCATGCCCCACGGAAGATGGTGGGCGGGCCGAGTATCGCCCGTCAAGCAAATTCGGAGATGCGGACTCAGCGCGCTGTGCGGCCTCCGCGCGGTGTATGACGGCGTCGTTGACGCCGCCGGCCTGGTTGGTGAAGTCCTGGCCGTAGCACAGTTCTCGAGGAAGAAGTCGGTCGGTTGCCGCGGGGTCACAGAGCCGCATCTTCCGCCCGCTCTGAATAGGTGGCACAGCGCGAATGCCGAGCGTGAATCCACGCCGGTGGCGTGACACCCTGCTGGGTGTCACCGGCCGATGGCGTCGCGGTCCCGGCGCGTCGCGCTCCGATGGCGTTGAGCGTGCGGGTGTGCAATCTGGGTGACTTTGTCGGCTACGCTAACGCGCGTTCACCGGGCACAGCGCTGTGAAGTCGCACCAGCTGCAGGAACGCCGGCTCGGAGCAGGGGAGAAATCGCCGCCGCGGATCCGGCCGGCGCGAGCCGCAAGATCGGTGCGCAGGGCATCGAGCGCGGCGTCGGTACGCTCGGCGCTGAAGCGCCGGCCCTCCTCGACGCAGTAGAGGGTGACTCGTTCGGGCCGGCCCAGATCTAGCGCGTCGCGGCACGCGAGGGCGTATATCGAGAGCTGCATGCTGGCCTCGGCCGCTTCGCGGGAAGCTGAGGGTCCGCTCTTGTAGTCGATCAGATCGACCGTTCCCGATGGCAGCCGGTCGACGCGGTCGATGTAGCCCGTGACGACGACGAAGACGTCGGGGTCCAGCTGGAGGCCGAGCCGGAAGCGGAGCTCCTCGCCGACGGTCTCCGGTTGAGTGGCTGATTCGGAGGCCCAGAAGCGATCGAGCATTGGTTCGGCGCGCCGCCGCCAGATCTCGGCATCGGCCTCGGCGGATAGGGAGGTGCGAGCCCAGGCCGACTCGAAGAAGCGCTCCAGGTCGGCCCGAACCGGCCCCGGTTCGCCGCGGGCGGGCCGCTCGCGCCGCTCGCGAGTGAAGGCCGCGAACGCGCCGTGCGCCGCCGACCCGAACTCCGCGGCCGGTCGTGGCTCCTCTGCCGGCAGGTGGCACAGATACCGAAAGGCGTACTGGCGCGGACAACGGTCGAACGTCTCGAAGGAGCTGTAGCTGAACCAGATTGGCGGCTCGACGAAATCGAACGGCGATCTTCCGCCGGCGACATGGGCCGCCAGCGCCCACGGATCGGGCTGGGTCGGCGGTTTCGCCGGCCCGACCTCCTCCCCTGTACCGCAAACCCCGTTCGTCATGAGCTGAATCTGGTCCGAGGCCGTGCCACCTTGGCTGTCACACGGCGGCAAGGGCACGGCAAAGTGGCAACAAAGTCGCGAAGAGTGCGTCTGACCACGGACCGGCTCACCTGGGGGGGCGCCCGGCCGAGCAGCCCCTTGCGGTCGCTACTCTTCCGGCCAGTGTCAGGTGCATGAGGGCTGTGGCCATGACTCAGACCAGCTTCGATCCCTTCCCCGCGGCGGATCTCGAGACCAACAGGTCGGGCCGACCGGCGGACGACCAGCGCGGGAGGCTGCGGATAGACGCCCGGGCAATCCGCAAGAACGAGTTCGTCGGCGCGGCAGTCTGCGTGGTTCTGGCGGCCTTGCTGCTGACGGCGACCGGACCCGCCCCAAACGCGTCGATCCGCCCGATCGCAGGTGTCGGCTTCGCTCTCCTCGCTATCTTCTTCCTCTTCCGTGCAACGGCGACGGGCTACTTGCTGACGCAGGACCTGCGGGGCGGGGCGTTGAGACCGTGGAAGGGGTCGCACCCGACCAGGTTACGGCCCCTTCAACGGCCGCAGTGGCCGCGATCGGGCTGCGCGTGGCCAGGCAACCGACGGCGCCCAGGAAGCCGGCGAGGCGAAAGAGACCGTCGAGCGGCTGGCCGGAGTCGAACGGCCCGGCCATGCCGCCCGCCCGGTCAGCAGCGGCGCCGCGACCACGATCCAACCGGCGTGCAGGCCATCCTCCGCCCTGAGGGCCAGGCGCTGCCAGGCGGCCGCGGGCCTGGCGTACGTAGCCGTCATTTGCGCCCCGGCTCCAGTACGGAGCGCGACGGCGGGCGGTCCACGGCGAATTGCACATCCCCGATTCGGGCTCTTCTGCCATGCTGGGCACAGGCAGGCAGCCAAGCGCTGCCGCGGCCGGACAAGGATGAACCATGACGCTGGAGCTGAAACCTCGCAAACGGATCGGGCTTGTAGCCCACGATAACAAGAAGCAGGACCTGATCGAATGGGCGCGGTACAACCGGGGCATGCTGGCCGTGCATGACCTCGTCGCGACCGGGACCACTGGAATCATGCTTGAGCGTGAGCTGGAGCTGCCGGTGACCTGCCTCCAGTCGGGGCCGCTCGGCGGCGATCTCCAGATCGGGGCGATGATCGCCGACGGCAGCATCGACTTCCTGGTCTTCTTCTGGGATCCGCTCGAACCCCAGGCCCACGACACGGACGTGAAGTCGCTGCTGCGGATCGCGGTCGTCTGGAACATCCCGGTCGCGTGCGACCGGGCCTCGGCCGACTTCATGATCTCCTCACCGCTGATGACAGGGTCGTACGAGCGAACGTTGCCCGACTACACGGCCCACAGGGACCGAGAGCTTCCCTTGGTCGAAGAGACCGACAGGCCCAACGATGCCGACCGGGCCGAAGAGGCCGACCCCGAAGGAACCTCGCGCCTGCTTTCCTGAAGTTCGACGCCGGTCGCGACAGCCAGCCCGATGGGACCGCGACGAGTCCGTGAGGCCGCCATTGCCGTACATCGCGCCCTCAATCGTCGCGGCCGCGCAGCAGCGCGACTCGGAAGCCGCGCAGCTCGCCGGTGGCCAGGCCGCTGGCGATGGTCGGATCCTCTTCCATGATCCGCCGTGCCGAGGCCTCGTCGGGGGCCTCGATCACTGCCACGCCGGTGTTGACCCTGCCCAGCGTAGGTCCCGCAAGGATGAGCGTCCCCTCAGTCAGAAGCTTCTTCAGCCGCTCGAAATGCTCGCCCCAGACTCGCTCTTCCTCCCGGGTCATGGTCGCGGCAAAGTCTTCCCGCGAAGCGTGGATGAAGTAAATCCATTCAGGCATCGTTCTCCCCGTAGCCGCACACGCAACTCCGGCGAAGAGTTGCCCTGCGGGCGCTAGGATGAACCAAACGATCACGAGGATCTATGACGCCGAGTTGGCGTTGCGGGAGGCGACGGGGATGCGGTATCGGACCTTCGGACGGACCGGCTGGCAGGTCGGCGAAGTCGGCTACGGCATGTGGGGCATGGGCGGCTGGACCGGCTCCGACGACAAGGTATCGATTGCCTCGCTGGAGCTTGCCGTTTCAAAGGGCGTGAACTTCTTCGATACCGCCCAGGCGTATGGAGAC
>DASWZK010000104.1:0-3630 GCA_036404515.1 Candidatus Limnocylindrales bacterium | reverse complement strand
CTCGCCTCAACGCGAGGGCCGCGGATGGGCCGCGTGGCAACAGTTCGCGACCTTCCAGCTCGTCTGCGTGGGATGGGTCTTCTTCCGCGCTACCTCGTTCGCGAACGCGTTCGCGATGTTCGGCCGGCTGTTCACCGGCTGGACCCAGCCATCCCCGCTCGTGAACTTCGCGGTGTTGCTGGTGATCGCGGTCGGCATCGGGTCCCAATACGTGCCACAGGCCCTGCCCCTGCGCGCGCAAGAGGTGTTCTCACGACTTAGCGTGTTCGCCCAGGGGACTGCGCTCGCCGCCGTTCTCCTGATCATCACGACGCTCGGCCCACCGGGCGTGGCGCCGTTCATCTACTTCCGTTTTTGAGACTGGGATCATCTTGTCGAAGGTGGCACGAGCTTCTTGAGGATTTTCCGAAACGCACCCGGATCAGCCGGCCACGAGCACGGCCGCAAAGGCGACCCGCGCCAGGACGACCGCCGGGCACGCACGGGAGCGACCAGGCCGGAAGGCGCCTCGAGGAGACGGTCGGGCGCCCCGGCACGGGTTCGCTCGGCCCGGTCGGGCGCCCCGGCACGGGTTCGCTCGGCCCGACCGGGCGCCGCCGCGTCGGCTGCCCGCACGCGCAGCCCGAGGGGCCAAGCCCGCCCACCGGCCGAGGGCGCGCCGACCGACCAAAGGCGGCGGGCGTCAGCGGGCCGCATAATTGGCGTCGGCCTGATCTGTTTCATGGTCTGGCTCTTGTTCGATGCAAGCCAGCTGTACCACTCCGCGGAGGCGGGCCAGATCGGGGCCCGCCGCACCGTCGCAGTGTCCATCCTCCGCCCGATAGCCGCGATCAGCAACGCGCTGCGAATCTCCGGACCGGTGAACGCCGCCGACTCGGCCTTGGGGCGGTGCGGGATTGGCGGGGCGCCGGTGTGCGGCAGTGGCCCGCTGCCCACCGTTCTGCCCGACAACGTGCCGGCACAGCGACCGCAGGGTTACCTCGGCCTTGGTGGCGCGCCACATCTCGGTCCCGGAACCCGCTACATCCCACTACCCCCGCCGCCAGTGGTCCCGCCCGGACCCCCGGCGCTGGTGTCCCCGACGGCTTCTCGGCCGCTGACGCTGCTCTCGATCGGAGACTCCATCGGGGAAGACCTCGGCTTTGGCCTGGGAGACGTGTTCTCGACGGATCCGGCCGTGCGCGTCGTCCAAAAAGGTCTCGAGGACACGGGCTTGGCGCGGAGCGACTACTACAACTGGCCGGCGACCCTCGAAGCCGACTTGCGGCAGTACCACCCGAAGATCGTGGTCGTCATGCTGGGCGCAAATGACATGCAGTCGTTCTCGATCGGGAACGGCCGTTACCTGTCGTTCTCGATGGCCGCGAGCCCATGGTGGCAGGCCTATGCGGCCCGGGTCGCGCTCGTCATGGAAGAGGCAACGTCTTCGGGCGCCCACGTGATGTGGGTCGGGCTGCCGCCGATGGGGGCCGGCTCGACTGTCCCGGCCGGCTTCCCACAGAAGTTGAACATGGTGTTCTATGCCGAGGCACATGCCCACGCGGGCGTGACGTACTACCCGGCTGCGAAGGTCCTAGCCACCAGGAGGGGAGGCTTCACCACGTACCTGACGATCAACGGATCGATCGAACAGATCCGTTCCATAGACGGTGTGCATCTTCTTCCAGCTGGCTACGACCTGCTCGCCCTTGCGCTCGTGCAGCCCATGCAGCGGGCCTGGCACGTGAACCTGCACGTCTGATCGTGGGGCTCAAGAACCCCCCACGGCTACGAGCGCAGCTCAGTGCTGCCCGTGCTCCTCGGCGCGCTCTCGGGACCGCTCGATCTCCAGCTCGGCCGCCTCACGTCCGGCCCAAGTAGCGCCTTCGACAGACTTTCCAGGCTCGAGGTCCTTGTAGACCTCGAAGAAGTGCTGGATCTCGAGCCGATCGAACTCCGGAAGGTGGCGGAGATCCTGCAGGTGCTCCAGGCGGGGATCGTGGGCCGGCACTGCGATGATCTTGTCGTCCGGCCCCTTCTCGTCGGTCATCCGGAACATGCCGATCGCTCGTGACCGCACGACGCAGCCGGGAAACGTCGGCTCCTCGACCAGCACCAGAGCGTCGAGCGGATCGCCGTCCTGGCCGAGCGTCCCGTCGATGAAGCCGTAATCAGCCGGGTAACGAGTCGAGGTGAACAGCATCCGGTCGAGGTAGATCCGACCCGTGGCGTGGTCCATCTCGTACTTGTTGCGCTGGCCCTTGGGGATTTCCACGACGACTTCGAACTCCATTGGCAGCTTTATCCTTGGCCTGGTCGGCGGAGCGTTGGACGCGGACGCTATCAGCCGGCCGCCGAGCGGGACGCGGCTCAGCCGGCGAGCATCCCCCGGCCGCCGAGCGGGGCTCCTCGGTTCGAGGCTGTGCTCTCGAGCAGCGCGACGAGCGGGCCTTCCAAGCCCGGCGCCGCAACCACGACGGTCGAGGACCCGTCGGCCAGCCCTTCGATCTCTGTGAGAGTGGCCCCGGCTTCGCGCACGATGACATCGCCCGCTGCGAGGTCCCACGGTTTGAGCCACGCCTCGTAGAAGGCGTCGAAGCGTCCGCAAGCCACTCCGCATATGTCGATTGATGCCGAGCCGCGACGTCGGATGTCGCGTACTTGGGGCAGGACCATCGCGACTATCCGTGCCTGATCGGCCCGGTCCTTCGCCTTGTAGGTGAAACCGGTGCCGACCAACGCCTCGGCAAGGGGCCGGCCCGACGGCTTGAGCCGGAGCTCACGGCCGTTGAGCGTCGCCCCCTGTCCCTCGCAGGCAGCGAACATCTCACCGTTCACCGGATTGTGGACCGCTCCTACGATGTTTCGCCCGTCCACCGAAGCCCCGATCGAGACCGCGAACTCCTCGATGCCGTAGAGGTAGTTGATGGTGCCGTCGAGCGGGTCGATGACCCACGTGACCCCCGTGGAACCCTTCCGGGAGCTGCCTTCCTCTCCGAGGATGCCGTCATCCGGCCGAGCGCGCAGCAAAGAGCTGACGATCAACGCCTCACTGGCTCGGTCGACGTCGGTGACGAGATCTGTCGGGCTCGACTTGGAGGAGGCACCCGTGGCGAGCAGGAGCCCACCTGCAACGCTCTCCAGCCCTGTTCGCAGCAGCTTGCCCGCCGCTTCGGCAACTTCTTGTGCGAGCTCGAGGAGATCCGATTGGTCGTAGCGGCCGAGGTTCGGCGCGGTCATGGCGTGCGAGCCGGGCGGCGCGCGCCGGCTGGTGCAGCCAACCGTGTTCGGGAGAGCTGGGCCAGGCGCGCCACGAGTACCTCGATCACGAGCTCGTCCGGCCAGTCCAGCACTCCGCGAAGATCGAGGTCGGCATTGGCGACCAGGCTAATCGCGTGGGCGATACGGTCCGTGCCGAGCCTTCGTCCCTGGGCGAGTACCTTGCGCGCCGGGAACCGCGACATGCCGAGCAGCGATGCCGCCTCGCCGGGATCGCTTATACCGCTCCCGTCGAGACGCAACATCGCCCCATAGTGCTTGTGCAAGGTGGCGAGCAGCTGGAACGGGTGGCGGCCGCCGGGCCCGAGCAGCCGGCGCGCGGCCAGCACCGCTTTCGCCACTTCGCCGTTGTCGAGCGCGTCGGTGAGCTCC
>DASWZK010000103.1:0-8299 GCA_036404515.1 Candidatus Limnocylindrales bacterium | reverse complement strand
CCCGCGGCGTCCGGCGCGGCGTCCGGAGCGCCCGGGGCCGCCGACTTCTCCAGGTCGGAAATGATGATCGTGGCTGCGGCTCGCGAGCTGGCCGACCAGCGCGTCTGCTTCGTCGGAGTCGGCTTGCCGAACATCGCCGTCAACCTGGCCCGCTTGACCGTCGCCCCCACGCTGGAACTCGTGTACGAGTCGGGCGCGTTCGGCGCAGTCCCCGCTCGGCTGCCGCTCTCGATCGGCGACCCCACGATCGTCACCGGCGCGACGGCCGCCGTCTCGATGTTCGAGTTGTTCAGCTTCTACCTGCAGGGCGGGCTGGTTGACGTCGGCTTCCTGGGCGCGGCCCAGATCGATCGCTTCGGCAACATCAACAGCACGGTCATCGGCGACTACGCGCATCCGAAGACACGGCTTCCGGGCTCGGGCGGGGCATGCGAGATAGCCATCAACGCTCGGCGGGTCTTCGTCATCATGCGCCAGTCGAAGCGCTCGTTCGTCGATCGGATCGACTTCCGAACCTCGCCCGGCAACCTCGGCGGAGCTGAGGCGGCGGCTAGAATCCGGCGCGAGGAGGGCTGGCTCGGCCGTGGCCCGTCGGTCGTCGTGACCGACCTGGGGATCTACCACTTCGACGATTCGGGCGAGATGCGTCTCGACTCAATCCACCCGGGAGCCACTCTCGACCAGGTCCGCGAGACGATTGGCTGGGAACCGAAGGTCGCGGAACCGCTCGCGGCGACCCCGGCGCCGACGCCCGAAGAACTGCGCCTGATTCGCGAGGAACTCGATCCAGAGGGCGCCTACACGAAGTAGGGGAGTCGCGCGACCCCGGCTCGCGGCCACCGAGGCGCTGCCTCGGACCTGCCGTGGTCACCGCAACTCGCCCCAGAAGCTAGTGCCGCGTCGCTTCCAGGCCGCCGCGGACCACCATGACCGGGCAATGGGCGTGGCGGACGACGTAGTCCGAGACGCTGCCGATGAGGAAGCGGCTGACACCGCTGCGGCCGTGCGAGCCGACCACGATCAGGTCCACGTTCTCGGAATCGGCGGCGGCAACTATGGCATCGCCCGGCTCGCCCTCCCAGACGAGGAACGTCGCGTTGGCTCCGGCGGCCTTGGCGCGCTGAACGATGGCGTGGGCCTTCGTCGTCAACGAGTCGCGCGAGTCCGCAACGCCGCCGATTTCGGCTGATGCCTCGGATGATCTAGAGGCAGCGCCGAGGACGCTGACCACGAGAAGCCGCGCCCCGACCTGGATCGCCAGGTCGATCGCCTCCTCGCTGGCCGGCTCCGAAGCCGGAGATCCGTCGGTCGCCAGCAGTACGGTTTCGATTCGGGACATCGTCCTGTCCGTCCGGCCGATGCACTGGAGTGCTGCCGGTCTGCGTGTTCGGCAAGGGTGGGCGTGGGTCGGTTGAGGGCCAAGGGACCTCCGGCCCGTTCCGGCGGGCCCAACGTCCCCGGCCCGATGGCGCCTTCGACGGCGATCAGTCGCATCTTTTTGGCCTGAGGGCGCTGCCCGGCGACGCCGGAGGCCACCGCGGGCCGGAACACCCGAAGCGGTGGCGACGGCGCGTTGGCAGCCTGCTAGGCTCCTATTGATGAGCGCATCGCATCCGACGTCGCACCCGAGCCAGGACTCGACCGGCCTGCTCCGTCTGCGCGAAATGTCGGCTGCCCTGGAGCGCTGGCACATTCGTCCGGGCCCTGAGAGCTACGGCGAGCTGGTCTCAGCCTTCGGCCGCGTGATCGACAGTTCGGGGCTGGGCGGTGGACATCTCCGCGTCGACGCGCTGCCGCTGGCCGAAGTCGAGCTCAGGGCCGGCAGCCTGCTTGACCAGGGCGCCGAGGCGGCCGGTCTGCACACGTACCAGCTCAATTTCGGCGATCACACCCTGGCCACTCTCCAGCTGGATGCGCCACCGGCGGCCGTGGTCTCCGTCGATGAATGCGCCCGAGGCCTGGAGATCGTCATCGGCTCCGCCTGGTCGCGAGCCCGCGCCGGCCAGGCTTCGGAGGAGCTGATCGCGCTCGACGCCGCGACTCGCGGCATTGCGGGCGTGCTTGACCTGGACCGCGTCCTGCAGCTGATCACCGACCGCGTCCGCGAGCTCGCCCACGCCCAGTACGCGGCTCTCGGCATCGTGGACCAGGAAGGCGGAATCGAACGCTTCATAACCAGCGGCATCAGCCGCGCCGAGCGCGAACGAATCGGGCCGCCGCCCCACGGCTACGGGCTTCTCGGCGTGATAGCCAACGAAACCCGTCCCGTTCGCGTGCGCGACGTCGCCGCCGACCCGCGCCGCTACGGCTTCCCGACCAACCACCCGCCGATGCGGTCGCTGCTGGGCGTGCCGGTCGGAATGAAAGGCCGGTCGATCGGCCGACTGTACCTGACCAACAAGCAGCCTATCGGCGAGTTCACCGAAGACGACGAGCGCCTGATCGAGATGTTCGCTCTTCACGCAGGCATTGCCATTGAGAACGCCCGACTTCACGAGCAAGTCCAGCGCCTGGCGATTGTCGAGGAGCGCGAGCGGATCGGTCGCGACCTGCACGACGGCATCATCCAGAGCATTTACGCGGTCGGCCTATCGCTCGAAGACGTGCCGGACCTCATGGTCGACGAGCCCGACCTGGCTCGAGCCCGGGTCGAGCGCGCCATCGACTCGCTCGATCAATCGATCCGCGACATCCGAAACTTCATCTTCGGGCTCCGGCCTGAGCTGCTCGAGCAGGCCGGCCTGGTTGGCGGTCTGGCCGCTCTGGCCGACGAGTTTCGAGTCAACAGCATGGTCGACGTGGAACTCGACACGGCCGATGCAGACGACACGGACCTGCCTCCCGAGCTCACCGGTCAGCTTCTCTCGATCGCCCGTGAAGCCCTCAGCAACATCGCGCGCCACTCCAAGGCGACCCGGGGCAACGTCCACGTCGAGACTCGAAATCGGGCCGTGACGATGACTGTCAGCGACAACGGAGTCGGCTTCGATCGGGCCAAACCTCGAGGCGCCGGCCACCAGGGCCTTGTCAACATGCGCGCCCGCGCCTCGTCTGTCGGTGGCCGACTGGAGGTTCACAGCGAGCCCGGCTCCGGCACGCGTATTATCGTTTCGGTACCCCGTCGCGAAGCATCGGGCGGGGCTACGGATCGAGGAGACGAATGACCGACCAGATAGAAGCGCGCCCCCTGCGACTTCTCGTGGTCGACGACCATGAGGTCGTTCGGCAGGGTCTCGTGTCGCTGCTGGAGCGGCGCGAGCACTTCCAGGTCGTCGCCGAAGCGGGCACGGCGGCGGAAGCCGTCGAGATGGCTCGCAAGTTCGAGCCGGACCTGGTCGTCATGGACGTCCGGCTGCCGGATGGATCGGGCATCGAGGCCTGTCGCGAGATTCGGGCTGAGTTTCCGGCGACCCGCGTCGTCATCCTGACCAGCTATCCAGACGAAGAAGCGGTCCTGTCGGCGATCATCGCCGGCGCATCCGGTTACCTGCTGAAGCAGATCCGCGGCCGCGACCTGATCAGCGCCCTCGAGTCGGTGGGCCGCGGGGAGTCGCTGCTGGACCCGGCCGTGACCGAGAAGGTTCTCGACCGCGTCCGCCGCATCGCCACGGGTACCTATACCGACGAGCTGGCCCAGCTGACGCAGCAGGAGCAGAAGATCCTGCTCCTCGTGGCCGAGGGGAAGACCAACAAGGAGATCGCGTCCGAGGTCTTCCTGTCCGACAAGACGGTCAAGAACTACGTCAGCTCGATCCTCTCGAAACTGAACCTGGAGCGCCGCGCCCAGGCTGCCGCGTTCGTCGCCCGTCACCGTCTCAAGGGCGGCGCCTAGGCGCACCCGCTGCGCGACGGGGACTCTGAATCGTCCAATCGGCCCTCGCGTCGCTGGACGCGGTCCGTACACTGCGGGTCATGCGTATCGTCAGCGCCGATGAGGCAGTCTCCGTCATCCAGTCAGGCCAGCAGATCTTCATGCACGGCGCCGCTGCTACGCCGTCCGTGCTGCTCGACGCCCTGGTACGTCGAGCTCCCGAGCTCCAGGACGTCAAGATCGTCCATATGCACGCTGAAGGTCCTCACCCGCACCTGGATCCCGGCATGGAGGGCCACTTCCTTCATCGGTCCCTGTTCATCGGCCCGAACGCTCGCAAGGCGATCAACGAAGGCCGGGCCGAGTTCATCCCGGTCTTCCTCTCGGACATTCCGCGCCTGATTGACAGCGGTCTCTTGCCGCTGGACGCCGTCTTCGCGAATATGACCCCACCCGACGAACACGGCTTCTGCTCGCTCGGCACGTCAGTCGACACGATGCTGACGGCCATCCGGAATGCCCGGGTGGTCATCGCTCAGTTCAACAAGTCCATGCCACGCACCCTGGGCGACAGCTTCGTACCGGTCAGCGCGATCGATTACGCGGTCGAGGTGGACCAGCCTCCGTACGAATACACCGGCGGCGACTCAGGCGGGCTCGAGGATCGCATTGGCGGCTTCGTGGCGGAGCTCGTTCCGGACGAGGCCACGCTCCAGATGGGCATCGGCGCCATACCGGCCGCGGTCGGCAAAGGGCTCTACGGCAAGAAGGACCTGGGCGTCCACACGGAGATGTTTACGGACGTCATGGTCGATCTCGTGGAGCGCGGCATCGTGACCTGCCAGCGCAAGGAGATCGACTGCGGGAAGATCGTGACGGCCTTCATGATGGGCACTCGGCGCCTGTACAAGTTCGTCGACAACAACCCGATGGTCGAAATGCGGCCGGTCGACTACACGAACGACACCTCGATCATCCGCCGCTTCAGGCGCATGACGGCCATCAACTCGGCCATCGAGGTCGATCTGACCGGGCAGGTCTGCGCCGACTCGATCGGCCACCGGATGTACAGCGGCGTCGGCGGTCAGATGGACTTCATGCGTGGCGCGGCCCTGGCCGAGGAAGGCCGGGCGATCATAGCCCTGCCGTCGACCGCTGCCGATGGAAAGGTCAGCCGCATCACCGCGAGCCTCAAAGAAGGGGCCGGCGTCACCACCACCCGTTCGCACGTCCGCACGGTCGTGACCGAATTCGGCGTGGCCGAACTCTTCGGGCAGGGCTTCCGCGAGCGGGCCAGGCGCCTCATCGCCATCGCGCACCCCGATTTCCGCGACGAGCTGACGGCCTACGCCAGGAAGTACCATGAGCTCTAGGCGGTCACCGATCGGCTGGCGCATTCCGTAATTGGCTCCTGAATTGGCTCCTGTGCGCCTCGCTAACGCCCCTTCAAATGCGCTCGCTGCAGTGCTCGTCGCCGCCTAGGACTGCGCTCGGGTGGCGCTCGGCGACCGGATCTTGGTTCCAGCGGCGTGCCAGGCCGGCACGTTGGGACACAAAAAGGACGAACGCCGGGCGTCCCCTCCGGCGTTCGTCACAGTCAGCAGTCTGCTGGCCCAAATGACTGCTGCGCAGTGCCGAATGGCCCTCCGCCGGGGGCAAGTCGACACCCGCCCGGACGGCAGTCGCCGGCGGGCCGCAAGTCCCGGGACGTCGGGTTGTTCCGCCCCACGACCCCCACTCCGTCGGCGTCCCGAGGCCACTCTTCCGGGCGGGAACGACCTATCCCGGAACGTGCCGCCGCGGGCCATATGGCCCCCGGTCTTAGGGAGCCCTGTCGCTACGGGCGGCGGGCACCTCGGCGCACGCTATGCGCATGCTCGCCGAATTCCAGATACCCCTGCGTCGACTGCTGATCGTCAGTCAGCACCGCGCCGCAACCGAGGCTCTCTGCGACCACCTTTCGCGCCATGGCTTCATCGTCGCTCAGGCTTCGTGCGAGTCCGCGGCGCGTGAGGCTGCAATCAGCCGACCGGACGTGGTGCTGCTCGATGCTGACGTCGCCGGGGGATGGCGGCCGATGGTTGCGGCTCTGCGCGATTTGGTCCCTCCGGGCCGGATCGCGGTGTTGGCTTCATACTGGCATTCGGACGAGCAACGCGAGGCGGTCGCCAGCGGGATCGGCGGCACCTTGCTCAAGCATCTGGATGGAAGCGCGCTGGCCCGCCAGCTGCGTTCATTGAGTGAACCGACGATCGTGACGAACCAACCGACTCCAGAATTTCCAGGCATTCCGGCCATCATCGACGGCTCGGAGGCCATCGCCTACGTCGAGACGCGGATCAGCGACGGCGCTTGCGCCTACCCGATCACGCCCTCGACGACCATGGCGGCGGTCTACCAGGTTGCCGTCGCCAACGGCACTCCCAACCTGTGGGGCACGCACCTGAAGTTCATCGAGCCGGAGTCGGAGCATTCCTCCGCCTCAGCCGCCGAAGGCTTCGCCCTGGCGGGCGGCCGGGTCACGAACTTCACCGCCGGACAGGGCCTCATCCTGATGAAGGAAGTCCTGTACGTCATCGCCGGCAAGCGCTTGCCGGTCGTCTTCCACGTCGGGGCTCGGGCCCTCACCAGTCAAGCCCTGAACATCCACGCCGGCCACGACGACATGATGGGCGTCGCGGATTGCGGCTGGGGCATGTTCTTCGCCCGAAACTGCCAGGAAGCCGCGGACCTGACCGCCATTGCCCGCCGTGTCGCCGAGGACGCTGAGACGCCCTGGTTCGTCGCCCAGGACGGGTTCCTGACGACGCACACGATCGAGAACGTCCTGCTCCCCGAAGACGATCTCCTGCGCCGCTTCGTCGGTGACCCGCGCAAGACGGTGCGCGACCTGTTCGACCCCAAGGACGCCCTGATGTCCGGTGTCGTCGAGAACCAGGACTCGTACATGAAGGGCCGGATCGGGCAGAGGACGTGGTACGACCGCCTGACCGAGATCACCGACCGGGCCATGGCCGAGTGGACGGCTCTCACCGGACGCCACTACGGCCTGATCGACACGTACAAGACCGAAGACGCCGACTACGTCATGGTCTCCATGGGGACCATGGCCGACACGGCTCTCGCGGTCGTGGACTCCCTCCGCTGCGACGGCCGCAAGGTCGGATGCGTCACCGTGACGAGCTTCCGCCCCTTCCCCGCGACTCAGCTGGCTGCGGCTCTCCGCAACGCCAAGGTTGTGGCCGTGGTCGAGCGAACCGACGAGCCGGCCGCGGCAGACAACCCACTGACGCGTGAGCTCAAGTCGGCCCTCGCCGATGCGGCCATGGACGGGGCGCCCTTGCCCCGTGTCGTGTCGGTCTCTGCCGGCCTCGGCTCCCGCGACATCCAGCCCGGCGACCTTGGGGCCGTGTTCGACTGGATTGCCGACGAAAAAGCCGTCAAGGCGCAGCGCCGGGCGGTCCTCGGCATCCGACACCCCCTGGCCCTCGCCAACAACGGCCTGAACATCCGGCCCCGCGGTGCCTACAGCCTGCGCGGTCACTCGGTGGGCGGCTTCGGCAGCGTCACCACGAACAAGCTCGTGGCCACGACCGTCGGTGAGCTGTTCAACCTGTACGTTCAGGCATACCCGCGCTACGGCTCGGAGAAGAAGGGCCTGCCGACAACTTACTTCCTGACGATCGCCGAGGAGCCGATCAGACTCCACAACGAGCTGACCGAAGTCGACTTCGTCCCGCTCTTCGACGTCAACTCATTCAAGCAGGGCGATCCCCTGGCGGGGCTGGTCGACGGTGGCACGATCTTCTTGCCCACCCCCTTGACCGATCCAGAGGAGGTCTGGGCTGCACTTCCGCCTGCGACCCGAGCGGAGATCCTGGCCCGCCACATCAGGCTCTTGGCCCTCGACACCGCATCGCTCGCCATGAAATACGCGCCCCGGCCGGACCTCGAGATCCGGATGCAGGGCGTGGCCCTCGTGGGCGTCTTCCTCAAGGTTTCGCCCTTCGCCGAGCGCGCCGGTCTGGACCGCGAGGCACTTCGTGACGCCGTCCGGACCAACCTCACCCGCTTCTTCGGGAAGCGTGGCGCGGCGGTGGTGGATGCCAACCTGGCAGTCATCGACGCCGCCTACGACGGCGTGGTCGACGTCACCGCGGCGATTGCCCGTCAGCGTGCTGCTCCGGCCCCGGTTACCGCCGAGGCCGCTCGATGACCGATTCTCGAACCGTCGGCGAGGTCATGACTGCCAACCCAATCGCGATCGCCGAGACGGCCTCTCTCGCAGAGGCCGCCGGAATCCTCGACAGCAAGAAGATCTCCGGTCTTCCTGTCCTGGATGCGAACGGGATTCTGATTGGCGTGCTCAGTCAGACCGACCTCGTTCGGGCTCGAGCGAACCAACACCTTGTCTCCGACTGGCCTGGCCTGGCCGTCGGCCAGATCATGACCAAGCCGGCTCTCACCATCGCTGCCACCGCGAGCCTC
>DASWZK010000102.1:0-6665 GCA_036404515.1 Candidatus Limnocylindrales bacterium | reverse complement strand
TGGTCTCGAACACCATCCGGACGGCGCGCTCTTTCAGTTCGGCTGGATAGCGATGCGAGGACTTGTGGCTGCTGGCGTTGTCTGGCATGACTCCATCTTCCTCCAAGAAGTGGAGCCTCCATCAAAGCCAGGGCGGTTCAGATCTTCATGATCTGCTTTCTGGCATGGCTCCTGGCGTTTGTGGTTAGCCCGCTAGTCGACGGGGCCGCAAGTCGTTTACACATGGGACGGAGCAAGGCGGTCGGTTTGGTCTACGGTTGTGTAGCCCTTGCCTTTGTCGGTTTTGTTCTTATTGCCGCCTCGATCGGCATGAGTGAGGCGACGAATCTCATAAGCAGAACCGACGAGGCCACCGCGACTATCAGCGCCAGTCTAGCCTCGCTCCAGGGGCGTTTGGGAATAGGCACCAACACGATTGATCTGGCCGCCCTCTTTCGTCAGGGGGAGGCCAGAATCCTGCCCGAGATCAAAACCACCGTGGCAGATCAATCTGGGGCCATCGCCGGAACTGTGATCTCGGTTGTCGGTGCACTCTCAATCACCCTGGTGTTGTCGATCTTCATCGTCTCTGATGCTTCGGGCTTGCAGGCTAAATGGCGCAGGGTAATTCCAAATCGTTTCGAGACCCAGCTCGATCTTTTCGATCGCTCGGTTGGTCGAGCCTTTAGGGGATTTCTCTGGATGCAGGTCATCCTCATCGTTATCCAGGTCGTGCTGACGGTCGTTGTCGGTCTTGTCTTTGGCCTACCGTACCTGTTCCTCATCTGTCTCTTCGCTGCGCTGTGTATGCCGATTCCGTTCGTCGGCTCCGGCTTGGCTCTGGCTCCGCCGATCTTTGTCGCCGCGGCTTTCGTGCCCGGCGCAGTCGTCCCGGTCGCCGTTGTCCTCTTTGTTGGACAAGCCCTCATCATGCATCTCGTCACACCCCGACTGATGAAGAGGACTTCTGGGGTTCATCCAATCGTCACCATCGTCTCCGTTTTGGTCGGAGCGCAGGTGGCTGGGATCTGGGGCGCTATTTTCGGACTGCCGGTGGCGGCAGTTATTTCGATCCTGGCCAACTACGTCATTAATCTGCAAGCCGTTCAAGAAGTTGAGGGTGTTGACCTCGTCACGGTCACCGCCGCGATTCGAGCGGCCTACCCAGAGGCTACGCCGGAAGAGGTCCTGGCCGAAGCGGCCGATCAAGCTGAGGCCATTTACGCGACTCAGCGCGAAGAGAGAAGTGCCCCATAGGTGTCTCTCCTGTGGGCTCGGGCTGGCTGCGGTATCCCGGCGCTATCCCCACTCGAGCGAGCCGACCTAGCTGAACCACCGCGAGGACAATCGCGGTGGCCTCAAGGCGACCCCGAGCCTCCAAGCCCCTTGACGCAGCATCCAGGTGCCATTGGCGAGCACCAGCTCCGAGATCCCGACCACGAGCAGGACGAGTACGATCAGCCGATGGCTGCCGTGAATCCGCGGCAGCCAGGCGAGCCCCTCCGACGCATTCCACCAGGCGCCCGCCCCGAGGATGGCAGGTACCCCCACGACGCCCGCGGCCACTGCAGCACTGCAACTCCGGTCAGACGCTGCTGCATCTGTCATACCCCACGCTGCTCGGCTCGGGCCACCTGCGACGGCATGAATTATGAAGTGGTCGGAGTGTCCAATGGCGACTCTTGCCCAAGCGTAGCGGCCCGGCCGCGCTGCTCAAGCCGCGACGCCGGGGACGCAGGCTGCCGACCCGACCCGGGTATCGCTAGTCCATCCTTGGTTATGCTTCGGACCCTACCCGCTCGAACTGGCCGGCGGGGCCGGGATCGTCGGCGACTGGCGCGGCATGTGCCACTCTTAGGTTCGACCCCCCTACCAGCGGGCCCCCGACGCAGCCGGTCCTGCAGTCACGACGCAGCCGACCAGCGAAGCGGGGGCTAAGGCGAGAAACTAGCGAGGGCCCCTTATCTGCGGCTTACGTGGCACTGGCAAGAACGCCAGAGCCTCCAGGTTGCCCCAGGGGAGTCGAGTACGACAAGGAGGCCGGAAATGCCCTCGTTCTTGTGCATTCGCCGTGTTGCCCTGGGAGCAGCCATCGTCCTCGTCGTGGGGTCCGTAGCGGCCTGGTGGGGCAGAAGCACAATGCTCACCGGCGTCCTGATATCTGCTCCAGCCGCTGCCAAGCCTACCCCGACACCCACGCCCACTCCGACACCCACGCCCACTCCGACACCGATGTCGACGTTGGACAGTTTCAAGGCCAGGATCGCAAGCAGCGACTTCCAGGCCCAGGGCTCCGTGGTCGGGTCCATCAAGGTGGCCCTGATCATCGGCTCGAGCTCAGGCCCGATCACGGGAACGTTCAAGGTCAAGGGCGGAGACAGCGACGTCTCGATTAGCTCGAAGATCTTGGGCATCACGGCCACGAACGACAACAGCGTCGTGGGCGACTGGGCGTACTCGCGGATGAACGGAGGCGAATGGACTAAGGCGCCAGCCTCAGGTAAGACGCTTCAAGGCTTTGTCGGCAGCGGCATCGTCCTCACTGATGAGGGCGTGGAGACCAAGTTTGGCAAACAGCTTCATCGGCTCACCGTCGCGAACATGGCGGACGTGGACCTCTCAGCGTTCGGCATCGCGGCCGGTCCTGGTCAGGAGAGCCTCACCGTCAGCAGTCTGTCCTTCTGGGCAGAGGACGACGGGACTCCGGCTGGCCTAAGCATTCAGGCGTCTCTCGATCAGAAGATCTTCAACACGCCGTCCCATGAGACGGTGACGCTGGACATCAGCATCGACACGTTGTCAGGCGTGACGATCACGGCACCAACGAGTTAGGCCCTACACTTTGTGCCCACGTCGAGACCCTCCCCTACTCGAAAACAGTTGCCGTCGTTCATCTCCGCCACGCCCCGAGCCGGGCGGTCTCGTGCACGATATCCACGCCCAGGGCCTACGTCACGCCTTTGCGTACGACTAGTGATCTACCGTTGCCCGCCTCGCGAGCCGCAGACGAGAGAGGCCCGTCTGTCGATTGATAGACTGGCCACCAGGTCAGCCGTGCCAGACATCCGGATATCTGAGGCGCTCATTCGGCTAATCAAACAGAGCCCCGACGCGCTCACGATCGTGGTCGGTCGCAATCGTCGATGAGGCGGAGTTGCTGGAAGTGCCGGGAGGATGCAAGTTGGGCGATCGGCTGACATTCCTCGGCCATTCGACCGTCCTCGTCGACCTGGACGGCGTGCGCATCCTCACGGATCCCGTGCTCGGCCACCTGGCGGGCGGCGCGATCCGGCGTCACGTGCAGGACGTGCTCCCTGAAATGCTCGTGGATCTTTCAGCCGTCTTCGTCAGCCACGGCCACTGGGACCACCTGGATATCCCTTCCCTGCGGGCTCTCCCGGGCCGGCCCACGTGCATTGTCCCGGCCGGCCTTGGGCGCGTCGTCGCAAAGGCGGCGCGCGGTGCCGTGCACGAGATGCGAGTCGGTGATCGACTGCAAGTGGGCGACTTGACGCTGGAGGCCGTCCACGCCGAGCACGGCCGCCGACGCTCGCTCTTCACGAGTGCCGAGGGTGCTTTGGGGCTCCTCATGACCGGAACGACGAGCGTCTACTTTGCCGGCGACACCGACCTTTTCCCGGGAATGCAGCAGCTGGCCGGGAAGGTCGACGTCGCGCTGCTGCCGGTGAGCGGGTGGGGTCCCACGCTGGGGTCCGGCCACATGGATCCGCGGCGAGCGGCCGAGGCGGTGGTGCGAATCTGCCCCGCCGTGGCCATGCCTATTCACTGGGGCACGCTGTATCCGCTCGGTTTGAGGCGGGTGGCAAGTCGCCAGTTCGGGGGGCCGGGCGAGGCCTTCCGAGAGGCCGTTGCGGCACGCTCCGGAGCGGTGGACGTGCGCGTCCTGCAGCCAGGGCAATCGATGCCCCTGGACTCGCGGACCGCGCGATGAGGTTCGGGGTCCGGCACGGATTCGCCCCGGGGGCGGGCCGTCTGATTGCGTCTCACCGGCTCCAGGCTCGGCTGATGTGGGAGTGGCGACCGGTCCGCCTGGCGCTTCTGCGCCGCGCGATCCTGTCGTACCTGATGGCGTGCCTGGCGCTGGCAATCACGGCCACCGCTCTCTCGGGGTTGAAGATCGACGGCCCGACGGCGCTGCTGCTGGCCGCGCTTCTGCTGCTGGCCCTCGACAACGTCTCCGCCGTCGTCCTCCACTGGCTGCTCGTGGCGTTGCCGATCTACGTCGCCCAGATCCTGGGCCTGGCCGTCCAGTTCATGGTCATTGTCGCCCTCGGACGGGTCGTGCCCGGCGTCTCGGTGGACGGCACCGCGACCGCGGTGTGGGGAGCCGTCCTGCTGACGATGCTCAACAGCCTGCTCGCCGAGCTCGTGGCGGTGAGCGACGACGATTCTTACTACGGTGTGCTCGTCCGGCGGTTGGTGGCCCGCGACTTCGGTCGCCCAACGGACCCCACCCCGGGGCTGCTCGTGGTCCAGATCGACGGCCTGAGCCTTCCCGTCCTGGACAACGCGATACGGGCCGGGCGCGTACCGGCGCTCGGCCGGCTGGTACGCGACGGTGAGGCGACGCTCCGCCCCTGGATCGCATTGCTGCCGCCCACGACGCCGGCCAGTCAGGCAGGAATCCTGCACGGCCGCAACGACGGCATCGCCGGCTTTCGCTGGTACGAAAAGTCGAGCGGCCGGCTGCTGGTAGCCAACCACCCAGACGATGCGGCCGAGATCGTCCGTCAGATCAGCGATGGCGCGGGCCTGCTGGCCGACGACGGGGCCAGCATTGGCAACCTCGTGACCGGCGACGCACCGCGCTGTTACCTGACCATGGCCACGATCGCGGAGGGCGCTCCGGCCGACGACGGAAGACGTCTGCGCGGCTTCCTGGCCACCTCCATCAACTACCTCCGCCTGCTTGTGCTCATGGTCGGCGAGGTGGCCAAGGAGCTTTATCAGGCCGAGAGCCAGCGCGGCCGATCGGTCGAGCCGCGCATGCGCCGCGACCTGCACTTTGCCGTCGAACGTGCCGTTACCAATATCGCCCTGCGCACCATCTCCTCCTCTTTCGTCATCGAGGAGATGTACTGCGGGGCGCCGACCATTTACGTCGACTACACCGGTTACGACGCCATCGCGCACCATTGCGGCCCCGAACGGGCGGAAGCAATCGACGCTCTCGAAGGCATCGATCGGGCCCTGGGGTCGCTGATGAAAGCCGCTCGGTACACCAAACGACCCTATCGGCTGGTCGTGCTTTCAGATCACGGCCAGAGCCTGGGTGCCACGTTCAAACAGCGTTGCGGCGAACCGCTGGAGGCGGTCCTCGCCGCGCTGCTGCCTGGCAACATGACCGTCGTCGGCACAACCGACGCGGTCGAATCGGCCGGCATGGGACGACGCATCGCGGCCGAGTTGGGCCGGGGCCGCGGCCTGGGACCGCTGCTGGCACGCCGGCTGCCAGGCGCCCTGGGACGCTTCCGGGGCGGAGCGGGGCGTCGTGCGGTCGGGCCGGTTCCGGATGTCGTCGTGTGCTCATCCGGCAGCCTGGCCCACATCTACTTCACGAGCCAGCCCGGGAGAGCGACCGCGGAGGCGATCGAGGCTGGATACCCGGGCCTTATCGAGGCTCTGTCGCGCCATCCGGGGATCGGAGCACTCCTTGTCAGATCCGCTGCCGGTCATGCACTCGTACTCGGACCGCACGGTCGGTCCGACCTGTCCGCCGATCCTTCCGACGGCGGCGAGCCTCTGGCCGACTACGGTCCTCGGGCGGCCGAGAACCTGCGGCACCTGGAGGACTTCGCGACCGCCGGTGACCTGATCCTGCTCGGCGCCGTCGACCGAATCTCGGGCGAGGTCACCGGATTCGAGGAACTCGTCGGTTCGCACGGCGGTCTCGGCGGCTGGCAGGGCGAGCCGTTCATCCTGTGCCCGGCGAACCTCGGGCCGGCCGAAGAGCCGCTGCTCGGTGCTCCGGCCGTGTTTCGACAGCTGGTGGCGTGGCGGGCGGAAATACAAGCCGAACGCGCGGGCTGACGCCTCCGCTCGCCTCGCCTCTGGGGACGCACGACGTGTATGTGGATGCACCCGCTGGGCGGCCTGTTACACGTCCGAAGAAGCCGCCCTATCGCGGCCGAACCCGGCGAGTTTACCTCCGTCAAGAAGTATGGAGGCCCCGCTGCGCCCATGCCCGCCATCGTGGTGCGGACTGGCACCAGAGACGACGATTGGCTGGAACGTCAGATCCGACTCTGGGGGCCTTTCAACGCTCTAGGTGGGCTCGGCCGCCGTGAGTCCTCTCGATGAACTCAGCCTGCGGGTCGGTCTCGCGGGTGGCCCGGCGCGGTCCCGGCGGCCTGAGTGTGGGCCGCGTTTCCAAGCTCCCCTTAATCAGCCCATCTTCCCACCGGTGTGAATGATCCCACGAAGCCCGCTCGAGTGGCCGGAGAAGCCGGTATCGTCAGCGGCCAGAGGGAGCGGGAGTCGGGGCGACACCAGCGGAGCCACTCACATGAAGTCGGCTCTCGGTTTACCGGAGGATCATGGGCAAGTCCGACCGGCGTGCTTACTGTCAAACGGCAGACTTCGACAGTAAGGGGCTCGATCTGAGCGTGGTTTGGGGATTGGCTGGCGAGGAAGGATTCGAACCTTCAATGCCCTGATCCAGAGTC
>DASWZK010000101.1:0-17814 GCA_036404515.1 Candidatus Limnocylindrales bacterium | reverse complement strand
CCGCCGCGCTGCCCGCGCATGTAGCCGCCGACGTAGGTTTCGTCCGCCTCAACGATCCCGGACAGAAGCGGGGCCGCTTCGTCATGCATCGCCGCGCGGATGCGACCCGTGAGATACCACGCCGTCTTGAGCGACACGCTGAGCATGCGCTTGAGTTGGTTCGAGCTGATGCCCTTCTTGGACTCGCCGATCAAATAGACCGCGAGGAACCATTTCCAGAGCGGCAAATGAGAGTCAGCGAAGATCGTGCCGGTGGTGACGCTGAACTGGTAGCCACACTGGCAATCGAACTGCGGTCGTCCCTTGATCTGACGGACTCTTTCGGACTCACATCGCGGGCAGCGGATTCCATCGGGCCAGCGAAGAGATTCCAGATATGCTCGGCATCGGTCGTCCGAGGCAAACTTGCCGAGCAGATCAGTAAGGTTGACTTCCTGAGCGAAGGTAGGTTGACGCATTGAGCGAGCCATCTCAAAACTCCAAGCCCTCAAAGCACCCGCGCGAGATGACATCCGAGGAAGCCATCGAGCACTTGTTCACTCCCGAGGGGGCCGCCCACATAAGGCGGACTCTCAAAGAACACGATGAACGAGTCCCGAAGCGCCCATCTCGCAAATCCAAGTCGTCCATAACTGAATGATGACATGAAAGACGCGTTGTGTCAAGTAGCAAACCCCGAGCTAACTTGACAGGCATGCGGAACGACGTCCGGAGGCTGCGCGAGGATCGATCCCTCAGCCAGGGTGACCTTGCCAAGCAGCTGGGCGTCTCACGCCAAACCGTCAACGCAATCGAAACCGGGCGTTACCTGCCGTCGCTGCCCCTGGCGCTTGCCATTGGGCGGTTCTTCGGACGGGCGATTGAAGAGGTCTTCCATGGTGACGGGCATGCGTAAGTCGGTCGTACCGGGGGTCGGGTTTGCGATCGGTCTGCTGGTTGCCGCCGCCGAGCTCGGCAGGCAGGCGACGCTGTTGGAGGCCCTGGTGGCGTTCGCAGTCGTCGCGGCCTATGCGTTGGCTTTGGTCGCGCTGCAGTCGAGGAGTGAAACGGCGAGCCTGCTGTCCGGTCTGCCGGTCGACGAGCGCTGGGAGTCTATCAACGGCCGGGCCTTGTCCCTGGCCGCTCAGGTCATCGCGCTGATGATCCTGATCGCTTTTCTGGCCTCGCAGTTCAGCGGGGGTGACGCGATGCCGTACGCCTGGCTCGGTGCGGTGTTTGCGACGGCCTACCTTGGCGGCATCCTCTGGTACAGGTGGCGGTAATGATGAGCGCCGGATCGTGGCCGTGCTGACGAATGGCCCGTTGTGTCCGGTGATATGGGTGGGCACGATCAACTCCGCAAGCCGGCCTGGGCCGTTCGCCGAGGAGGTTCGATGTCGCTGCTGATCGACTCCGTGTCCAAGCGCTTCGGTGAGGTCCAGGCGCTGCAGGACGTCTCGCTCGAGATCGAGCCTGGGGAGGTGTTCGGCTTCCTGGGTGCCAACGGTGCGGGCAAGACCACGGCCATGCGGGTCGTTCTGGACATCATTCGGCCCGACTCGGGGACCGTCATCTGGAACGGCCAGCTCAACACAGAGTTGCCGAGGGAAACCTGGGGCTACCTGCCGGAGGAACGCGGGCTGTACGCCAAGATGAACGTGCTGGAGCAGCTCGTCTTCTTCGCCAAGCTCCATGGCGTGCGGAGTAAAGAGGCGGAGCGCGAGACTCGAGAGTGGCTGGAGCGCTTCCGGATCCCCGAGTATGCCGATCGCCGGGCCGAGCAGCTCTCGAAGGGCAACCAGCAGAAGATCCAGTTCATCGCGGCGATCCTGCACGACCCGCAGGTTCTGCTCATGGACGAACCCTTCAGCGGTCTCGACCCGGTGAACGTCGCGCTGCTAAAGGAGGCCTTTCTGGAGATGAAGGACCGCGGCAAGACGCTCATCTTCTCTACCCACCAGATGGAGACGGTCGAGGAATTGTGCGAATCGATCGCGATCCTCGATCGTGGGATCGTTGTGGTGGGCGGGTCCGTCCGCGACGTGCGCCGCTCCACCGGCCGCCAGATGGTGCGCCTGGCCGTCGAAGGCGATCTCGAGCTGGCCTGGCTCGGGACGCTCGACGGTGTGCGTGTCACGCGTCGCGGTCAGGACTACACCGAAGCGGAGGTGGCCCCGGGCCACGATCCGGGCTCGGTCCTGAAGGCCGCTTTGAGCCGCGGCTGCACGATTCGCCATTTCGAGATGGCCGATCCGTCGCTCGAGCAGATCTTCATCGAGCACGTCGGGCAGATCGATACGACTGAGCGCACCCTCGCGCCGAAGGCTGCGCAAGCATGAAGGGCTGGCGGACACTCTTCCCCAACGCCTGGTACGTGGCCGTCCGCGAGTATCGAAGCCGCGCCCGGAGCCGCAGCTTCGTTCTCGGCACGGCCCTGCTGGCGATCATTGCCTTCGCCGCAACGCAGCTGCCGGTCCTCATCGACTTCGCGGCGGCCACCAGTCAGACGCGTCTCGAGGTTGTCGTCCTCGCGTCCGGCATGCCGTCCGACTCATTGAGCGTGCTGGACCAGGGTCTGAACGGCCCGGCGACCTCGGACCCCAACGCCCCCAAGGACTTCGTCCTGACCTGGATCACCGGAGCGAACGTGGCCCCGGCCCGACTTGAGGCGCTCACGGCGGGCAAGTTCGACGCACTGCTGGTCATCGACCGCGATCCCAATACCCACGACCTGACATTCCTCCTCCGAACGGACCTGGCTCAGGATGGGCAGGCGGTGAAGGCCATCTCGTCGGCGCTGACCAACCTCGAAATCGAGGACAGGCTGGTTCGGGCCGGCACCTCCACCGGCGCGATCCTGGCGCCGTACGCGCTGCAGGTGGTCCCGGTGGACTCCTCCTCGGCGATGAACAGCGTCGGTCGCGAGGTTTCGACGGACCTGCTCTCGACCGGACTCATCGTGCTGGTCTTCATGGCGATCATCACATACGGCATGTGGGTAGCGATGAGCGTGGCCGAGGAGAAGGGCAGTCGGGTCATGGAACTGATGCTCAATGCCACGACGCCGCTGCAAATGCTCGCCGGCAAAGTCATCGGCAACGGAGCGGCGGGCCTGACTCAGTATGGGATCGTCCTGGCTGCGGTCGCTGGAGGGCTGCTTGCCCAGGCCCCGATTCACAAGGCCGTGGTGGGCTCGAACGCGGGCACCCAGTTCGGTGGGTTGGCCCCGAATGTCCTGGCCGCCTTCGTCATTCTTTTCGTCCTCGGCTTCCTCTTGTACTCGCTGCTCTACGCGGCCCTTGGCTCGCTTGTCAGCCGTCAGGAGGACGTGCAAAGCGCGACGTCGCCGCTGATGGTGCTTATCATGGCCGGCTACTTCATGTCCGTCTTCAGTTTGCAGGCGATCGACGAGACCTGGGTCAAGATTGCATCGTACGTGCCGTTCTTCAGCCCGTACCTGATGCTGGCCCGCGTCTCGGTGGGTGACGTAGAACCCTGGGAATTCGGCCTGTCGGTGCTGCTGCTGGCGATCAGCATCGTCGTTGCGCTCTTCCTGGCCGCCCGGATCTACAGCGCCGGCGTCCTGCTCTACGGCCAGCGACTCAGCCTGCGCCAGGTTCTCAAAGCGGCCCGCGTCTCGCGGTAGGGCGATGCCGGCCGCCACGGTTGCCGGGAATGCATGACCGGGTCTGGTGCCGGTGATCGCGGCCGCGAAGCCGCGCCTTCAATCCTCGAGCGGGAGTCGTTGTATCAACGCCAGCACCGGCCGCGACGGCGGTGCCGCCACCGGGTCCGGTAGGACGTGCAGCGGAACCTCCTCTGGTTGCGTCGCGATCCAGCGCCACAGCTCGCTGCGCCGGCCGGGCAGGTACGGGCTGCGAACGTGGCGGGCCATGACGCCGTGAAGGCCCTGCTGGGCCACGGCGAAGTAGAGGTCGATGCCGTCTCGGACGACCCCGGGCAGGACCACCAGCTCGGCGCTCGCCTGGACGATCCTGGCAAGGTGCTCGCGGCGGCTCAGGAGCGGCTGCGCGATGATCGGCCGGCCGCCGGCCCAAAGCAGATCGAAGGCCAGGTAGACAGGCGTGACGCCGGTCGTGCCACCGTGGGTCATGCGGCCGACCAGCGCTCGCTCGTCCATCCGACCGACCCTGTCCGGGATGACGATTTCACCGTCCAGGATGGCCGGCAGGTCGCCGACCAGGTCTTGCAGCGCGGCCAGCTCCGGAAAATACCGAGTGAATTCTTGTCCGCTCTCGTCGATCAGGCGGAGTCGGGACCCACGGGCGGTTCGGCGCGGCTCGATGAAGGCCAGAGCGCGTCGGCCGCCCCAGCGAGGCTCAAAGATGTGGTCGTCCGAGTCGAAGGCGGCATCGGCTGGCCTTGGCAGCATCGGCTTCATCGATCGTGGCAGCCGCGCCACGTCACCGGTAAGGCTCAGCGAGAGCTGGTCGGACACTCCGCGATACTACGCCCTGACGTGGCTGGGTCCGTCAGTACTTCTCGGGGACGAAATGCTGGCTGTTGATCGGAGGGCGGATGTAGCCTTCGTCGACCTGCCGGGGCGGCAGGATGATCTGGTCCGGCGTAGTGTCCTCGAACGGGATCACGTGCAGGAGGTGGCTGATGCAGTTCAGCCGGGCGCGCTCCTTGTCGTCCGCCTCTACCACCCACCACGGCGCCTCGCGCGTGTCAGTGGCGGCGAACATGGCGTCCTTTGCCCTCGAGTAGTCGACCCACTTCGAGCGGGCGGTGACGTCCATGGGCGAGATCTTCCAGCGCTTGGTCGGCTTGTTGATCCGATCCTGGAAACGGCACTCCTGCTCCGCGTCGCTTACCGAGAACCAGTACTTGATCAGGATGATCCCGGAGCGGATGAGCATCTTCTCGAACTCGGGCGCCGTCCGGAGGAAATCCTCGTATTCCTCCTGAGTGCAGAAGCCCATGACGTGCTCGACGCCGGCTCGGTTGTACCAGCTACGGTCGAAGAGCACCCACTCGCCGGCAGCGGGGAGCTGGGCCACGTAGCGCTGGAAGTACCACTGCGTCTTCTCGCGCTCCGTCGGGATGCCGAGGGCGCAGATGCGGGCGATGCGCGGGTTCAGGGTTTCGGTGATGCGCTTGATGACGCCACCCTTGCCGGCCGCGTCGCGACCTTCGAACAGGCAGACGACTTTGAGCCCGCGAAACTTGATCCATTCGTGGAGCTTGACCAGCTCGACCTGAAGTCGGGCCAGCTCGGAATAGTAGAACTTGCGCTCGAGCTTCTCGCGGGGCTTCTGGACCAGGTCCCCGGTCGACGGATCGAACCTGTCTGCGTGAGCGATCGTCACGCCCTGGCGGCGCTCGGTCCTGGAGCGGACGAGCTGCTCCTCTCGAGTCACGGCCGCGGCGGCTTCCACAAGTGCGGCGGTGTTCTCCTGGGCGACGGTGGGCGGCGCGGCGGAAGTGGCCGCCTTCGGGCCCGCCCCCTTCGGGGCTACCGGCTTGCGAGGCGTGGCTGCCTTTGGGGCCGCCCCCTGCAACTCAGCTTCGGCGGCGGCAGCGGCGCCGCCGCCGTCCCCGCCCTCATGACGGTTGTGATGTTTCTTCGCCACGTCGGCCTCCTTCTTGTGCACGTTAGGCCACGGCCGCAGGTCTCGCAACGGGGAGTCGGAAGCCCCTTGACGAGTGGGCGATCCAGGCGGGGCTTCGTTGGCCGGAATCAAGCCTCGGCGGGCGGACGGGCTGTGCCGAGACCACGCAGGCGAAGCCCGGGCAGGTTGACCGTAGCCACTCCGCCGACGATCAGGGCCGTGCCCAGGACGACCCGAGCGTCGACCTGCTCGCCAAGGATCACCGCGCCCAGGGTGACTCCGACGATGGGCAGCAGGTAAGTGACGAGTGAGGCCCTCGTGGCGTCCCAGCGCTGGAGCAGACGGAACGAGATCAGGTAGGCTACGGCAGAGCCCAGCGCTCCCAGCCAGAGCGTTGCCAGGATCGGCTCTGGGCGGAGAGGGACGGTCCACGGGTGCTCCACTGCGAGCGCCGCTGCCGCCACGATCGGCAGGGCCAGTCCGACCTGGCCGATGGCGATGATCATCGGCCGCAGGTGCGTGAGGTGGCGGCGGGCGTAGACGTTCGAAAAGGCATACGAGCAGGCGGCTCCGGCCACTGCCAGCTCGCCGGCGATGTTGCCGCTGCCCGCGTTGCGGCTGACCACGACCATCACGCCGATAAAGCCGGCCGCTAGCCCGACCAGCCGCGGCGCGGTGAAAGCCTCGCCGATGGCGATGACGGCGATGCACATCGTGAACAACGGCACGGTGGCGTTGAGGATCGCCGCCGTGCCCGACGAAATCGACAGCTCGCCCCAGGTGATCAGGGAGAAGGGGATAGCGACGTTGAAAACTGCGAGCACCAGGAGTTTGCCGATCGTTCCGCGGTCGCGAGGAAGCGGCTCTCCTGCGATGCGGACGATTGCCGCCAGTGTCGTCGCGCCGAACAGAAGCCGGAAGCTGACCAGCTCGAACGGGCCGAAGTAGCCCACGCCGATCTTGATGAACAGGAAGCTGCTGCCCCAGATCGCACCGAGCACGGCGAAGAGCAGCCAGTCGGCCCGGGTCGATCGCAGGGCGGTCGAGGGTGGGGTAGCGGTCGAGGTGGAGGCCTGGGCGACGGAATACCTTTCGGCGGAAGTGGGCGCCATCTGCGAAGCATAATCATCGCTGCCGAGCGTGCCGGTGAGGTCCGCGTAGGGCCGACGCCGTCCTTCGGTAGCAGCCAGCGCATACTGCTCGCGGGGCGTGCCGGCGTGAGCTCTGTCTGTGCCCAAAGGGCTTGCCATCGGCGCCTTGTCCGATATTCCCGGACTGCGATCTGCGTGTCCGTCTCGCCGGGCGCCCTGGCTCCGAGCTATCGTCGGCGCGCACCGCCATCGGCGGCCCGGTACCATGCCGGTCTACGAGCACGGAGGAAAACCGGTGCGAATGTGGGGCGGTCGATTCGAAGGCACGTCGGACGAACGCATGGCGAAGTTCACGCGTTCGATCGATTTCGACGTCGCCCTCGCCGTCGACGATATCAGCGGCTCGATCGCCCACGTCCATGGGTTGGGGCGTGCTGGCTTGCTGGATCCCGATGAGGTCGAGACTCTCGAGCGCGGGCTCGAAGGTCTGCGGTCCGAGGTCGAGAGAGGCGAGTTCATCTGGGACCCGGCGCTCGAGGATGTACACATGAACCTCGAGGCCGCGCTGCGGGATCGAATCGGGCCGGCAGCCGGGCGGCTCCATACCGGCCGGTCTCGGAACGACCAGGTCGCGACCGACATGCGACTCTGGCTGCGCCGGACGATCGACGACCTGGACGAGGCGATCGTTGGGATGGAGCGAGCGCTCGCAGGCCTGGCCGATCGCGACGGGGAGGCGATCCTGCCGGGCATGACGCACATCCAGCCGGCCCAGCCGGTGCTGTTTGCCCACCACCTTCTGGCCTACGTCGAGATGCTCGAGCGCGACAGAGGCCGGCTGGCCGACTGCCGGCAACGGGCGAACGTCTCGCCGCTCGGCTCGGGCGCGCTGGCGGGAGCTGGCTACCCGCTCGATCGCGAGGCCACGGCCGAGGAACTCGGTTTCGACGGCGTGACCGCCAACTCGCTCGATGCCGTCAGCGACCGCGATTTCGTCGTCGAGGCGCTCTCGGCTTTCGCGCTTTGCATGGTCCATCTCTCGCGGCTGGCCGAGGAGATCACATGGTGGTCGAACCCGAGGTTCGGGTTCGTCCGCCCGGCCGACTCGTTCTCGACCGGCTCCTCGATGATGCCCAACAAGAAGAACCCCGATCCGGCCGAGCTGGTGCGAGGCAAGACCGCCCGCGTGATCGGCGGACTGACCGGCATGCTGACGCTGCTAAAGGGCCTGCCGCTCGCGTATCAGAAGGACCTGCAGGACGATAAGCCGCCCCTCTTCGACGCGGCGGCCACGCTCGAGGCGTCGTTGCTGGTCATGGCCGGGATGGTCGCGACGTTGACCGTGGACGGCGATCGCATGCGTGCGGCGGCAGGCGAGGGATACGTCACGGCCACGGCCGTGGCCGATGCCCTCGTGCGGCGGGGAGTAACCTTCCGAGCCGCTCACCACGTCGTGGGGGCACTCGTCGCCGAAGCGGAAAGGGCCGGCATTGGGTTAGACGCGATGGACGACGCAACGATTGCCGCGGCCCTGGCCACGTCCGACGACTCGATCGCGGTCGCGATCGTCGGCGATAGTGCGTTGCCCGGCGAACTGCGTGCGGCAGCTTCTCTGGAGGGAGCCATGGCCGCCTGCGATGTGGTCGGTGGCACCGCGCCCCGCCGCGTGGCCGCCGCCCTGGCCGATGCGAAAGCCCGCCTGGGGCTATAGGTCCGGCGGCGTCCCGATCTGCAACCGAATCGGCACTGGCGCCCTCTCGTTACAGTCCGCAGCGCGCCGTATTCTCGGTTGGGCGCTAGAGGCGCCAGCCTTGGAGAACGATGAAGCTGCACGAGTTCGAGCCGGTTGGGGAGACGCCGTATCCGCGCGCCATCCACCGCGATGAGTCGTTCGTGCTCACCTGTGCCGCATGCGGCTGCCGATTGACGCCCCGCGAGTCGCTGGCCGACGGCGGCCTTCTCGGCCCGGATGCCGCGTGGCGCCACTTCTGGGGATTGCCCGGTCGGGACGCGCGCGGATGCCGCGTCGAATGCATCGACATGCCGCATCGGATCACGCCGCTGGAGGCCGCGGCTGGGTAAGCCGCTGCTCGCTGCACCGGGCCGCGACCGCGGATCACGCTGCTGGTCGGCCGGAGCCGAACCTGCCCAAAGCCTGGTCCCGCCGCTACTGTGCGGCCTCGAGGCGATAGCCGACGCCGCGGACGGATGCCGGCACCGGGGCGCCGGCCTGCTCCAGCTTTGAGCGGAGCCGGGCCAGGTGCGGCTTGAGCCATTGCGGGTCCGGGTTGGGCTCGCCCGGCCAGCCGGCCGACAGCAGCGTCGAATGTGAGACGACGTGGCCCGCGGCTGAAATTAGCGATGCCAGGAGGCTGTACTCGGTCCGGGTCAGGAGGATCTCCCCGCCCGAGACCGACGCCGTGTGGCGGCCGCGATCCAGGACGATGGGGCCCCATCGCAGCTCACCGACTCCGTGGGGCTCGGTCTCGGTGCCGCGTCGGCGCATAACGGCCCGGATGCGGGCAAGCAACTCGTGCTTGCCGAACGGCTTCACGACGTAATCGTCGGCGCCCGTGTCGAGGGCTTCGACCTTGGCGCGTTCGTCCGCCTCGCCGGTCAGGACGATGATCGGCGTCTGCGACATGCGGCGGATCGCCCGGCAGACCTCCACGCCGTCCAGGCCTGGCATGGCCAGGTCCAGCAGTACGAGGTCGGGTCGCTCCTCGCTGAAGCGTCGCAGGGCAGTGTTGCCGTCGTAAGCGGTCACGACTCGATGGCCGGCGCGGCCAACCAGGGCCGAGACGGCGCCGACCATGGCCGGTTCGTCGTCGACGATGAGAACGAGCAGGCTTGCCTCCCCCGGACCGATGCCGTTCACCTCGCCTCCTCCGCTCCGCCTAACCTTCCGGGCCCGCCTCGGACATCACTCCCGCCTCCGGACCACCGGGATCATCAGTGTGGCGCATCTCGGGCACGGCCACCATGAACCTGCTTCCACCGACGCCGTTCGGTTCCAACCATACACGTCCGCCCATTGCGTCCATCAGCCGTCGGGCGGCGTAGAGACCGATGCCCGAGCCCCGCGGCCGATTGGCCGTCCGGACGTAGGCCTCGAAGACAGACTCCCATTCCGACTCTGGAATGCCCGGACCGTCGTCGGTGACGTAGACCTGAATTTCGCCATCCGAGCGCCACGCACCGATGCTGACGGAGCCGCCATCCGGCGAGTATTTGGCCTCGTTCTCGAGCAGATGCTCGAGTACCTGGCGAAAACGGCCTTCGTCTCCGATACCAAGCAGCTCTTCTGAAGTGCCCCCGCGGTGGAGTCGGTGACCGCGCAGCAGCGGCGTCATCTCGACGATCGTGTCGTTGATCGCACGGGCGACGTCGAATGGGAGGCGCGCGAGGCCGGCTGACAGGCCCTCGCCTCGAACGGAAGCCAGGATCGAGTCGACCAGTCGGTCGAGCCGAGTCACCTGGGCGATCGCCTGGGCGCGCCACTCTTCTACGAGCTCCGGGCTCGGAGCCGGATGAGCCGGTGCATCCGAGCCGGCGACCGAGGAGGTGTCGCCGGCGTCCGTCGTCGCGTCGGCGAGCAGGTCCACATAGGCACGGACGACCGCCAGCGGCGTGCGCAGCTCGTGCGTTACCACCGCCAGCAACTCGGCCCGGGCGCCGTCGAGCGCGGTCAGCGTTTGGAGCTGCTCTTCGGCCTCGGCCTGCAGGCGACCCTTCTCGACGATGCCGCCCAGGAGCGCCCCGATCGTTACAAGGAACTCGACCTCTTCGGGCGAGAACGTCCGCGACTCGATCGCCTGGACGTTGATGACGCCGATCACCCGGTCGTTCCAGGGCAGCGGCACCGAGAGCATCGACACGAATTGCGATTGGTCGAAGCCTGGTACCCACTTGAACCTGGGATCGACCCGAACGTCCGGCGAGGCGACCGGTCGCCCGATCAGCGCCGCGCGGCCGGTCAGCCCTTCGCCGGTAGCGAGGGTGACGGCGCCCACCTGGTCGCTGTCCAAGCCGTTGGTCGCTGCCAGGCGTAGCCGCGCCTCGTCTCGCTCCATCAGGTAGACCGAGCAGACATCGACGTTGAGGGCGTCCGTGGTGCGATCGACTATCGTCCGCATCAGTTCGTCCCAGTTGCGGGCCGTGGTCAGCAGCTTGGCGAACTCGTGCAGAAACGAAAGCTCTCGCAGCTTGCGTTCCGCGTTGAACGGGGCCTCGGCCGTGGCTCGCGCGGGTTCGCCGGGCGGCCCTTCGGGCTCCAGCGCGACCGATCGACCATTCTCGACCGTCCGGGACGCGGCGGGACGACCCCGGGATCTCCCGGCGCGTCCGCGTCGCGTCTCAACGCTCCGGTCGACGTCGTCGGGGCCTGCCATTCGGGTGTGCTCTCGAGCCGTCCGGCTACTTCGCCGTGGCCGACGGCGAGTCGTAGATTCGTGTCGGCAGCTCGTCGAGGAGCGGGTCCGTCCACGTCCAGGCAGCGCCATAATGCCGGCCGACGGCGCCATGGCGCGCGGCCTCGGTGCGGAGCGGCAAACCGAAGATCTCGATGAACCCGACCGCGGAGGCGTGGTCGAAGGCGTCGTCCGCCTCGTATGTGGCCAGGGCTTTGTCGTACAGCGAGAGCGGGCTGCGTCTTCCCGTCACGACCGCGTTGCCGTGGTCCAGCCGGACGCGCACCTCGCCACTGACGACACGCTGGCTGCTCGCCGCGTAGCCGCGCAGGTCGCGGCTCAGGGCGCTGAACCACAGTCCGTCGTAGGTGAGCTGGGCCAGCTCGTCGGCCACGATGCGGTTGAAACGGAGAGTGTCCTTGGTGAGCGTCAGACCTTCCAGCGCGCGGTGGGCCCGATGGATGACCGTGGCCGCCGGGGCCTCGTAGATCTCCCGGCTCTTGATGCCGACGAGCCGATCTTCGATGTGGTCGACGCGGCCGACGCCGTGAGCGCCTGCCATGACGTGGAGCTTCTCGACCAGCGCCACGGGGTCGAGCCTCTCGCCGTCGAGCGAAACGGGCACGCCGCCCTCGAAGCCGATGACGACCTCGACCGGATCGGGTGCCTTCGCCGGGTCGACGGTCCAGCGGTAAACGTCGTCGCGCGGCGTCATCCAGGGATCCTCCAGAATTCCCGCTTCGATCGATCGGCCCCACAGGTTCACATCGATCGAGTAGATCGACTCCTTGGATATCGTGATCTCGATGTTCCGTGCCTGTGCGTACTCGATCTCCTGTTCGCGCGACAGACCCATGCCGACCCGCATCGGGGCGATGACTGTGAGAGATGGGTCGAGGGCATGGGTGGCGACATCGAAGCGGACCTGGTCGTTACCCTTGCCGGTGCAGCCGTGGGCGACCGACTCCGCTCCCTCCTTGTGGGCCACCTCGACAAGGAGTTGGGCAATCAATGGGCGAGCCATGGCCGTGGCCAGCGGGTAGACGCCCTGGTACAGAGCGCCGGCCTGGACGTGCGGCCAGCAGAAGTCCCGCACGAAGCGCTCCCTGGCGTCGACGACATAAGCGCGCACGGCCCCCGCCGAGATGGCCCGGCGATCGATGTCCTCCTGGAGCACGCCGCCGCCCAGGTCGACGGTGAGGGTTACGACCTCCACGTCGTAGTGCTCACGCAGCCAGGCGACGGCGACCGATGTGTCGAGCCCACCGGAGTAGGCGAGGACCACTTTCTTCATCGAGGAGCCTCCGAATGCGTGAACGGCCGGCCGGCCGGCGGCGTCGCTGCCGCGGTCGGTTGATAGCTCTGAAAGCGGACCAGCCACCGCTCCAGGGCGGCCTCGGTCTCGAAGAGGACGAGCAACGTATTGTCGCCGGCGAGGGTGGCGACCTGGTCCTTGAGGCTCGATTGGTCGATCGCCTGGGCGATCGCTCCGGCGGATCCTGGAGTTGCCACGAGAACGAGGCTCAAGCCGCTGCGCGCGACGCGGACGGGGATGTCCTCCAGAAGACGGCCCAGCCTCGAGTCGTAGAGATTGCCGGTGGCCGCCCCCTCGGGCGTTGCGTACACGTGCCGGTCCCCGCGCGGTACCTTGACCAGACCGAGTTCCGCCGCGTCTCTGCTGACGGTAGCCTGGGTTACCTCGAAGCCGGCGTCGCGGAGCCGCTCCACCAGCTCCTCCTGGCTGCCGATCGGTGAGCTGGTGACCAGCTCGAGGAGGGCGCGCTGGCGGCGCTGCTTGACGTTGAATCCGCCGCCGTGGATCGCCATGGTTTCCATCGCTCAGGCCGTGCCGGCTGCGGTTCCGCTGACCTCGCGGTCGGCTCTGATCCTGGTACCGAAGGTCGGATCGTCCAGGGCTCGGGTCAGGGCATGGGGGTCGGACGAGTCGGCGATGATCGCCTCGGCGCCCGGCCAGCTGACCGCCTGCAGGGCGGCCCGGATCTTGGGCACCATTCCTCCCTCGATGACGCCTTCGGCAATGAGACGATCGGCCTCGTCGGGAGTCACTGTCGCGAGCTTCTCGCCGGCCGCGTCGCGGACTCCGCTCACGTCCGTCATCAGGACGAGCTGGCGGGCTCCAAGTCCGGAGGCGATGCCGGCCGCCGCGTCGTCGGCGTTCACATTGCAGACGATGCCGCCCTCGTCACGGGCGAGCGGTGCCACCACAGCCACCTGGCCGGCCACCAGGAGCGCGTCCAGGAAGTCGCGGCGGATGCCCACGACGTGCGCCACGAGTCCCAGGCCGGGCAGGCGCTCGGCAATCATGAATCCGCCGTCCACGCCGCTCAAACCTACCGCGTCCACGCCGCGGTCCCGCAGGTCGGAAACGAGCTCGGAGTTCACCACGCCGCGGAGGACGGCCGCGGCCACGTCCAGGGCTGCCTGATCCGTTACGCGCAGGCCACCCTCGAACCTGTGCGGCACGCCCAGGCGCTCAAGCCATTCGGTAATGCGCCTGCCGCCGCCGTGGACCAGCACGACGGGACGCCGGCGAGCCACGGCGGCGACTTCGTCGAGGACGTGCGCCTGGTCCGCAAGCGTTGTTCCGCCGAGCTTCAGGACCAGCACATCGCTCACGTCGTGTACTCCGCGTTCTCTATGACGTAGCCCTCGGTGAGATCGCAGCCGAAGGCCTCGCCGATGCCATCCCCAAGGCCGAGATGGAGTCGGATCAGTACCTCGGGAGCTTCCATCTCGTGGCGGACGGCGTCGCGGTCGAAGAGCAGGGGAACGCCCTTGAAGACAAGCGTGCCGGCGATTGCGATCTGGAGCTTGTTGGGATCGAGCTCGGGCGCCCGGCCGGCCCGTGGCATGGCCTCGGTGTGGTGCAGGCCGGCCGCCTCCAGAAGCTGCTCGTCGGGGAGGCGGGCGTTGCCTGCGGCGCTTGCCACGCGGCCCCAGTTCGGGTCTCGGCCGTGGATCGCGGCCTTCAGCAGGCTGCTGCTGATGACGGAACGGGCGATGGCCCGGGCGTCATAGTCGTCGGCCGCGCCGCTCACCTGGCAGGTGACGAGGGTTGTGGCGCCCTCCCCGTCCGCCGCCTGCTGGCGCGCGAGCGACCGGGCGACAGCCTCGATTGCGTCTCCAAGGCGCGCGGCTTCATGGCTCGCAGCTGCCACTGAGGCCCCAGTTTCGCCCGACGCCAGCAGGAAGACGGTGTCGTTCGTGCTCGTATCGCCGTCGACGCTCAGCTGGTTCCAGGTGCGCTGGACTATCGGCGAGAGCAGCGCGAACAGCGTGTCCGGGGCGACGCCCGCGTCGGTCAGGATGATGCTCAGCATCGTGGCCATGCGCGGGTGGATCATGCCCACGCCCTTGGCGATGCCTGAGACGGTGACGGTCCTCGGCCTCCCGTCCGGTCCCGGCAGCTCGACAGTTGTCGTCGCCAGCTTGACACGCTTGTCCGTGGTCATGATGGCCCCCGCCACGGCCTCGAGGCCGGCCCCCGTCTCTGCCAGCCGCGGGACAAGCCCGGCCAGCCCATTCCTCACTTTCGCGACGGGCAGTCGTACGCCGATCACACCCGTCGACATCGCCAGCGTAAGCTCGGCTTTGGTGTTCAGAAGTGCCGCCAGAGCCTCACAGACCTCAGCCTGCTCGGTGTCGCCTTCCACTCCCGTCGCGGCGTTCGCGGTGCCGGCTGTGGCGACGATTGCGTCGGCCCAGCCGAACCTCCCGCCGCCGCCGATCTCGTTGGCATTGAGATGGGCCTGCGAGAGCCTTATCGGCGCTGCCGCGAACTGGTTGCGGGTGAATACGGCAGCGACGGCCGCGGTCCGGTTGGTGGTCGCAATGACGCCCAGGTCGAGTCGGCCCGAGGGCTTGATGCCCGCGGCCAGTCCACCGGCCCGGAACCCGCCGGGCATCGCCGCGCGCTGCTCCACGGCCGGCAGCCTGTTCGGGAGGGGAGGCAGGTCGTTGGCGTCGGCTTGGCCCGCGGTCTTAGTTTGATCGAGACCCGGGTGCATCAGCTTCGATTTCCTCCGAGTGGTCGTTGGGCGGTGCGCCGGCCCGGCGGCTCGTGGACGTGACGGCGCCCGGTCGGCTGGGCTCTATGGAACGATCGGGTACTGCTCGAGGCCGGTCGTCTCGGGCAGCCCGAAGAGAAGGTTGAGGGCCTGGACTGCCTGTCCGGCGGCGCCCTTGACCAAATTGTCGATGACTCCGAGGACCAGGATGCGGCCGCTGCGCTCGTCGACCTTGACCCATATCAGGCAGAGGTTGCTGCCGGATACGTGCTTGGTTGATGGCGGGTCGGCCACCACCCGGACGAACGGCTCGTCACGGTATGCCTGGTCGTACAGGGCGTCGAGCTCAACCTGGGTGACCGGGCGCGTGGGCCTGACGTGGCAGCTCGCCAGGATGCCGCGGGTCATCGGGATCAGGTGGGGCAGGAAGTCGATCGTCGCGACGCCAGGATTGGCTTCGCGGCTGCCCAGCGTGCCGCGCTCGCCCTGCTGCCCGAGCTCCTGCTCCATCTCGGCGGTGTGGCGATGGGTGAAAGCGCCGTAGGCCCTGACGCTCTCGTTCACCTCGGAAAACAGCAGATCGGACTTGAGTTCGCGGCCCGCGCCGGAGACGCCGCTCTTCGCATCGACGACCAGGTCGCCTACCAGCCCGGCGCGGGCGAGCGGTGCCAGGGCCAGGATTGTCGCCGTCGGATAGCAGCCCGGCAGGCCGATGATCGTGGCCGGCCGATCGGCCGCCGCGCGTATCTCGTCGCGATGCAACTCCGGCAGGCCGTAGACGGCGACCGAGAGCAGCTCGGGCGCGGGATGGTCGAACTTGTACCAGCGTGGGTAATCGGCCCGGTCGTGCAAACGGAAGTCCGGGCCCACGTCGAGGAGAGCCGACCCGCCCGCGGTTATCTCGGAAGCCATCTCCGCGGCCACGCCATGCGGCATTACGGTGAAGATGGCGTCGGCCTCGGGGATGGCCGCATCGATCACCAGGCCCGTGGTGCCGAGGTGCGGGTGGGCGATAGCGATTGGCTGGTTGTCACGGTTGCGACCGCTGAGGGCGGCGAGTTTGACGTTGGGGTGCTGCAACAGCAGCCGCACCAGCTCGCCGCCGGCGTAGCCGGTTGCACCGACGATGCCGACCGTGATCGTGCCGCGGCCGTGTCCGGCTCGGAAGGCCTTTGGTCCCAGACCGCGCTCCGATCCAGGTGTCGAGGTTCCGCCCGCGCTCAGGGGCGCGCGGCGATCATGAGCCGGCGGAGAACCCTCGCTCTGGGTACTCGCCGGCGCCTGGTCTGGCCTGGATCGCGTCGCGGGCATGGCGGCATGAGTATACGATTTGATGAATAGCTATGCAACCGCAGGATACCTGAGCGCCGGGCGGACCCTCCTATGGAACGCGGACGAGGCATTCCGTCACGCTGTTCCAGTCCGCGCAGGCAAGGGACCGGCGGGCGGCCCAGGCGGTGGCCGGCACGCCGTTGGGTGCCGGCTCACCGTCCAGTACCAGGTACAGGCGGACCCCCTCGGCGTAGAGGTCGCCGTTGTTGGCGAGTCCGACGATTATGGTGACCGCGCGAGACGTCATCAGGAAGAGTGCCGAATCTCGACCCGCGACCCTCTCGCCCGAAGGCACGAGCGATGCGAACCGATCCTGGATGGCCACGAGGTTGTAGGTGGCGTTCGCCGCCCATGAGCCGTAGAGGCACAATCCGGGAACGACCGCGATCAGAACAGCCACGGTTGCCAGTAGAGGCATCGCTCTGCGCATGCCGAGGCGATGCCGACGTGCATCTTGGGTCAGCTCGAGGGCTGCGGGCGCCGGCCGATCAACCGCGTGATCCGGGTCCGGCTGGAGCGCGACTGCCCGGCGGCTCTGCAGGCGCTCTACCAGCCACTGCCCGCCGACGTGAAGGCCGATGGCGGCGAGAATCGCCAGCGCTGGCACGAGTGGGACCGCATATCGGTTTGGCCTGTACGACACGTCCAGGAGGATTCCAAGGCCGAAGGCGGCCCAACCGCCCGCGGCGGCCGCGAGCCTGGCTTCTGCCCTGGTCAGCCGATGGCGGAAGGCGAGGATTGCGATGATGCCCGCCGTCGCGAGCACGAGCAACGGTCCCAGCAGCGGACCGACAACTTGATCGCTGTCTCCCTGGAGGTAGAGCCGCACAGACTCGAACAGTGCGTCCGGGGTCAGGGCGAACTGGAGGGCGGGCCACGTTGCGAAGTCGATCGCGACGGCCGCCTGGTTCGGCAGCCAGATGACGATCGTCCACAGCAAGCCGCTCAGACATATCACCAGGCAGGCGCCGGCAAGCCAGCGCCTCAATCCTCGGTTGCGCCATCCCCACGCCACGCCCAGGGCGACCAGTATCCCGAGGACCGCGAATGCGGCGTTCGGTTTCGTTCCGATCGCTGTCGCGTAGCAGACGCCGGCGAGCATGCCGCCACGCAGGGTGAGCCGGCTGTCCCGGACGAGCACCAGTGTCCCAAGGGTGAGGCCGAGAACGACCAGGTCTTCGAAGAAGACGAGCCGCCCGTAGAGGAGAATGAGCCCGCTGCCCGCGAAGGCGAGCCCGGCGAAAATTGCGCAGGATCGGCCGACCAGGTCGCGCAGCCCCCAGACGATCGCCGATGCGGTCAGCGACACGCACAGGATCATAGGCAGGCGGGCCTGGACGATGCCGACGCCGATCAGCTGGAACGTCGCCGCCTCGAGCAGGCTGAAGGGGAGTTCCAC
>DASWZK010000100.1:0-14004 GCA_036404515.1 Candidatus Limnocylindrales bacterium | reverse complement strand
TAGCGGCCGCTGTCGCGTTCTCGGCCGCCGCCAGCTCTTCTGCGGCAACCTTTGGGCTGGTGTCGACCGCGGTCTTTCCCTTGGTTTTACGAGCAGGCATTTCGTTCTCCTGGGCGGTTGCCGGCGACGGCTCGATGGGTCCTAACCCAATTGAAGCACGCCAGTCTACGCGCCGCTCGACTCGGCGACGTGGGGTTCACAGCGGCTGGCCCCGCCGAAGGTGGCCTTGGGGTGGGTAACCACTACTGACGTGTCTGAGGCATGTCTCCACCAAGGCAGGTCACGACCCGGGTCTTGAGCCGTCTATCAACCGCGCCAGCTCTTGCCGCGGGACCCGCACTGCGCGGCCAACGTGCAGGACCCTGACCTGGCCCGGAGACTGTGAGCTGGTACATGGTGTTGCGAGGGATCCCGAGAAGCTCAGCCGCCTCCGGCACTCTCGGCAGCAGCGGTCCTTGAGGTTCGGCCGGCACCGCGGGTCCTGGGAGCCCTATCCGCTCCGAGCGGGAGCCGCCGACTCCTGCTGGCCGGAACCCTCACACACCTACGCCGACGGTCAGACCGTGCTTCCGGCCGCGGCTCGGCGGCTCGCGAGCCCCTCGAATGTCAACACATTCATTATTGACCGGGACCCTGGCCGACTGGCAGCCACATCCCTGCCACGGAAGACCGCAATCATCGAGCCAATTCGGCCTATCCCAAGAGCGTTGGAAGGCGCCATGCACCGTCTCAATCCGATCCTCAAGCTAGCGGGCGCCGTCATCTTCGACATGGACGGCGTTCTTGCGGACACCGAGCCGGTTTACGAGCAGGCACTCGGGGTTGTGCTCGCGAGGCGCGGCGCGGCGGTGAGCGCGACCGAGTATGCGGCGCTCGTGGGTGTGACAAACGAGGCGACGTGGCGGTGGGTCGTGGAGCGCTTCGGTCTTGCCGACGCTCCGGAAGAACTGCTTGACGAGTCCGAGTCCGTTCTGATGCCGGCGCTATCGGGTGGCCTCGTGGCGGCTCCTGGAGTGATCGAGCTCGTCACGATGTTGCGCGCGCGTGGTGTCCCGCTGGCGCTCGGGTCCTCGGCGAGACGACCCGTGGTGGAGGCCGTGCTCGCGAGACTCGGGCTGGCCGACGCGTTCTCTGCGGTCGTGTCCGGCGACGACGTTCGCCAGGGCAAGCCAGACCCCGCCATCTTCCTCGAGGCCGCGCGTCGGCTGGGCGTAGCCGCTTCCGCATGCGTCGTGATCGAAGACTCGCTGCCTGGCATGCGGGCCGGGCGCTTTGCGGGCATGTCGGTCGTGGGCGTCCGGAGCCGCTATACGTTGGGCCTTGAGTTGCCTGCGGATCTAGTCGTCGAGTCTCTGACCGAACTCCTATGCCCATCAGACATGCCCTCGAACTGATCGGGCCTCGGGTTGGTCGGCGCCCGCATGTTGCATGGCGATTGAGGGATCCGAGTCGAGGCTCAGCCTGCCTGCGACGGAGCTCTGCCGACCATTGCCTGGTTCCCCGCGCAAGCTCACCGACTCACGGTGTTCCCTGCATGGCCCCGGATGCTCTCGACGTCCGGCCGGCTGCGCCGCAGCCAGCACAATCGGAAGCCCTCCAGGTGCCGCAGGTTGTCGGCCGCCCGAGGACCCTTATCAGCCAGAGGGTCGTTGCCCTCGTCCGTGGTGGGGCCGTCGATCCTTACGTGCCTCTACGCGACCCTTACGTGCCTCTACGCGACAGACGGGTCTTGCACCTGCAACGCAACTGCGCTACGAAATCCTCGGCCCCCGGGCGGGGCTCCGCGGGAACGGGCCAAGGAGCGCGGAGGAGCCGCCGAGTGGCGGCCGAAAGGAGCCGAACATGCGCTTTGCGTTCATGGTCGACCCGCAGGAAGGCCTGCCCTACATGCGAATGCTCGAGTTGGCTCAGGCGGCCGAAAGGGCCGGATTCGAAGCCTTCGTTCGGTCGGACCACTGGCTGTCGCTCAAGGGCGACTGGAGCGCCCCCGCCACAGACGCCTGGACGACGCTGGCTGGCCTGGCCCGAGAGACGACGCGGATCCGATTGGGCACCATGGTCAGCCCGGTCACTTTCCGGCTGCCGATCGCCCTTGCCAAAGTCGTCGCGACGGTCGACGAGATGAGCGACGGACGGGTGGACGTCGGCGTCGGGGCCGGCTGGTATGACCCCGAGCACGAACGTTTCGGCATCCCCTACCCGCCGATGGGCGAGCGGTTCGAGATGCTGGAGGAGCAGCTCCAGATCCTGATCGGCCTGTGGACGCGGCCGCGCTTCAGCTTCGACGGCCGGCACTACCGCCTCCACGACGCAGTCTGCGAACCCAAGCCGGTGCAGCGGCCGCATCCGCGGATCGTCGTGGGAGGCTATGGCAAACCGAAGCTGGTGCGGCTCGCCGCCCGCTTCGCCGACGAGCTGAACCTGGATAACCTGACCCCTGAGGCGTGCCGCGACATCTTCGTGAGACTCGACGAGAAGTGCGTCGAGTTCGGCCGCGATCCGGCTTGGGTGCGGCACTCGGTCATGCTGGCCTGGGATGGCGCCCCGGCCCACGCCGCTCCTTCGGAGCAACGGCGGATACTCTCCGCCTACGCGCTGGCAGGCGTGCAGCGGATCGTCCTGGACGCGTGGCCCGGGCCGGCAAACCCGGACGCGATCGAGGCGCTAGGGCGAGAGGTGCTGGCCGCCTTTCGGTAGCGGCGCGCCCCAGGGGAGGGCTGCGGCCGTGCCCGCAGCCCGAAGACCAAGCCGCAGGCTAGTGCTGGATCTCCTCGGGTGTTTCGTACCAGCGCAGGCGCTCCCCCACTCTGGCCCGTGCCTTCCACGCCAGCGACTTGGGCGCTGCGGCAATGGCGGCGGAAACCTCTTCGACCTGGCGCGCGACGTCGAAGCGCGCGCTCTCCACCGGCTCCGTGGCCCACAGCTCCGCGACCTTACCCAGGTTCCGCTCGACCGTGTGGCAGAAGCCCCAATCCGACCCGAGCACGGCTGCCATCCGATCCAAACCGATGGCGCCGTCGCCGTCCTTGCCCAGCGGGTAGTCTGCCAGCAGGCACAGGGCGTCACCGAGGTCCTTGCGGTTGATCTGCCAGATCTGAAGCTTGGTCAGCAGCAGGTCGGCCAGCTGGACCGTGGGATCCGGACCGTCCAGCCGGCCCCGGAAGTCCAGTTTGTGGCTCATCGCCAGCTCATCGATCAGGACGTCGATCGTCCAGTGGCCGTTGGGCTCCGCGTAGTTGAGACGCTGGGCGCCGTGGATCGCGTTGAACAGCTTTTCCGGTACATAGCCCTGGCCCTCCAGAAACTCCTTGACGCGACTTCGCGCCTTGGAGCTGGCCGCGAAGTCCATGTCGGCGTAGTTGCGGGCGAAGGGGGGCTTCCGGACGGACTCAGAGCGAAGGAAGATGGCCAGTCCGCCGACCATTCGCATCGGGATCCCCTCTGCCACGGCCAGCCGGGAGAGGCGTTCGGCCTCGGCCCTTATCTCGGAAAGGATTGCCGGGTCGTCGGGCACTAGGGTCACTCCGGTTCGATGGCAGAGGAGACGATGAGGGGAGAGTAACAGCAGCGACCCCGGCCATCAGCCGGGGTCGCTGCGCATTCCGCGAACGGCACGGAATCACTCAGGCGGGAGTTCCTTGTAGACGAGGTCGATGTCGATGCCCTGCCCGCGTCTGACGAACTTAGACACATAGAAGACGACGAGCCCGACCACCGCGATCATGCCCATGAAGGCCGGGACCCACCAGTAGTTGGCCGTCGTACCGATTGCCAGGGCCGGGTAGGCCAGGGTGCACCAGGTCAGGAACGCCATCACGACGATCGAGAGCGGGGCCACGATGTACAGGAGTGGGATCCCCAGCACCTTGACGTTGGCCGGCGAGGCCTTGTAGAGGTCGGGCCGCTTTGTTGGGAAGACGACTGCGGCGATGCCCACGATTACGACGCAGACCACACCCGCCAGGACGCCGAGCGCTAGCCAGGTTCCGAAAGTGGTGCTGATGATGCTCCAGATGAGCATCACGGTGACCAGCACCATCTCGAAGAGGATCGCCCAGACCGGCGAGTGGGTCCGCTCGTTGACTTCGGAGAGCTTCTCCGGCAGCAGGCGGTCGAACGACCAGGCGAACCAGCTCCGGATCGGCATGTAGGTATTACCGACCATTGCCGGCAGGCTCCAGAAGAGGAACGAGCCGACGATCAGGAAGGTAAGGATGGGTGCGTTGTAGACCAGGGACGACAGGAAGTGGTACCAGGGCCCTGTCGGGATGAGATAACCGGACGTGGCCGAGTTGACCGCGACCATGAAGTCGTAGCCGGTGACCTTGAAGAGGAGCACCACGCCGACGACGATGAAGATCACGTCCCAGGCGAGCGCTCCAAACATGATCGCCAGCTGGCGCCCGCGGTTGGCGGCGCTCTTGAGCTCGCCGCTCAGGTAGACCGACCACCAGTTCCACATCATGAAGGTCATGATCACGAAGATGGACGGCAGCGTCGCGTTCATGTTCCCCACGTCTGGCCCGGACCCCGGCGTGACGCCCGCGTTGGCGATCAAGGTCGCCGCGGTCGGGCTGCCGTACTTGGCGCTGACCGCGTTGAAGTTATTGACGAAGTCGGTGTGGTTTCCGAAGACGAGCACGATGAAGGCCAGGAAGGTGCCGGCCGAGGCGATGATCCAGAAGGCGTTTTGCCAGCGGAAGGTGGTCCGCAGGCCCGCGATCAGGATCGCACCCATCAGGACGACCATGACCATGGCCCCGGCAAAGACCCAGTGAGTGTCCTGCTGGAAACTGTTGCCCCAGTCGATCAGGGTCTTGTTGTCGAAGGTAATGCCAAGGGTCGCCAGGATCGGGCCGAGCGCGTAAACAGGAAAGTAGCGGGCCCAGAACGTAGCCCCTATCGTGGCCGACAACGCCGCCCCGAAGTTGGAGACGAGTGCCAGCGGAGGGGAGAGAATCCGGCTTACCCAGACGTAGTCGCCTCCCGTGCGCGGCATGCTCGAGGCCAGCAGCGACATCATCAGCAGGACCGGGATGTTGATGATGAACGAGATGATCGTCGCCCAAACGATGTCGGAGCCCGGGAATGCCGACAGGGCGAAGAAGACACCCCACGCCAGGGTGGCGCCGACCGGCGCCGAGAAGACGGCGTTGAAGATCGTCGCGTCCAGGGCGCTGGCTTCGCGTACCAGGCCGGTGCTCTGGCGAACGAAGAGTTGACTGCCTCCTGCCACTCGTCACCTCCATCGCGGCCTCCGCGCGGAGGTCGCCCTAACGGCCGAAGGTGTCGCTGCCGCTCAGACCTCACGGAGGGCCCGCCGCGTGGCAGTCAAATCGGCCCAGGCGTAGTAAACACAATCGAACACTTGGCGTCAATGGAAAGATGTGAGACATTACAGCCAGCGATGTGCGAGTATGTGACTCTCCCAACTGCGACGGAGCCGATCCAACGGGGGAAGGATTCCGGATGCCGCTAGCCGCAGACCGCCGCATCAAGATCCTCGAACGAGTCGCCGAAGGCATGTCGATCCAGGTCGCCGACCTGGCCCGCGACTACGGCTGCTCCGAGATGACCATCCGTCGTGACATCCAACGCCTGGAGCGCGACGGCTTCCTGCGGCGCACCTACGGCGGCGCCACTGCCCACCTCACCCGCTCGCTGGACGTGGCCTTCAACGCGAGAGCTCTGGCGAACGCCCGCGAGAAGCGGCTGATCGCGCTGGAGGCCACGCGGCGAATCGACGACGCGCTGATGCTGTTCGTGGGTATCGGCACAACGGCCGAGCAGTTCGCTCGCTACCTGCCAGCTCGCTCCGAGGTCACGGTCGTCACAGGTTCGTTGCCGATCGCCAGTTTGCTTGGGACGCGCCTATCTCGCGCAGTTGTCCTGGGCGGATCGGTCCGGCGCGACGAGCTGAGTTGCGTGGGTCCGTCCGCGCGGGCGACCCTCGAGCGGTACCGCTTCGACCTCGCCGTCCTCGGGACGGCCGGTCTGACCGCCCGTTGGGGTCTGACCGACATCAACGACGACGAGGCGGAGGTTCATCGCATCGCCGTCGAACGGAGTGCGCGCCTGATGGTCATCGCCGACGGCTCGAAGCTCGGACTGGTCGCCAGCTCGATGGTCGCTCCGGCGTCCAGCATCCACATTCTGGTCACTGACTTGTCGGCACCCGAGGGCGAACTGGAGGCACTTCGGGCGCTTGGCATGGAGATCGTCGTCGCATCACCCGGTAGCCAACGGCACGAAGAGCAGGCCGACGCAGGCCCCGCGTCTGGCACCGACATTTCGTCGCCCAACGGCCAGGAAACAATGGAGGCGTGAGAGCAGCATGAGCAGCCTTGCCCGCATCTTCGGTGTACCCAAGCCCGTCGTCGCCATGCTCCATCTTCCCGGCCTGCCGGGCAGACCCCTGCACGACGTCGCCGGCGGGCCGGACGCGATCCTCGCCCCCGTCGCGCGCGACCTGGAGATCCTGCAAGAGGCCGGCGTGGATGGCGTGCTCTTCTGCAACGAGAAGGACTACCCCTACCAGCTCAAGGTTGGACCCGAGGTCGCGGCGGCGATGGCGGCCACGGTCGGCCGGCTGCGCGACCGCATCACCGTGCCCTTCGGCGTCAACCTGCTGTGGGACCCGATGGCCAGCCTGGCGGTTGCGAGGGCCACCGGAGCCAGGTTCATCCGCGAAGTCCTGACCGGGGTCTACGAGTCCGACCTCGGCATCATCCAACCCAACATCGGCGACATCTCCGCCTATCGGGTTGCGATCGGGGCGGCTGACGTGGCCCTCTTCGACAACATCTCGCCGGAGTTCAGCAGCCCGCTGGGCACACGCTCCGTGGCCGATCGGGCCCGCGGCGCGGCCTTCTTGGGCATGGACGCGATCCTCATCAGCGGCTGGGCCGCCGGCAGCCCCATGGCCATGGGCGATCTCGTCGCGGCCAAGGAGGCGGCGCCCGAGACTCCAATCATCGCCAACACGGGCGTCATGGCCGATCGGATCGCGGAAATCATGAAAGTCGCCGACGGAGCCATCGTGGGCACGAGCCTCAAGGTAGACGGCATCACCTGGAATCCCGTCGATCCGAAGAGAGCGCGGGCGTTGATGGACGCCGTTCGCAAGTTCCGGGCCGCGTCCCCAAACGTCTGACGAGGCCGCCCGATGGCTCGCAAGACCCGCATCTACTTCGCCACGGATCTGCACGGCTCTTCCAAGTGCTTCCGCAAGTTCCTCAATGCAGGTCCCGTGTACGGCGCCGACGTGATGATCCTGGGCGGTGACGTCGCCGGCAAAGCGATCCAATCCATCGTGCGCCAGCCCGGCGGCAAGTACCGCTGCAGCTTCATAGGGGCCGACTACGAGGTCGAGGACGGGTCGGACCTGGAGGCCCTCGAGAAGCTCATCTCCGACCACGGCTACTACCCCTACCGGGCGGAACCGGGCGAGCTCGAGGCGCGCAAGGAGGCTGGCACGCTGGACGACCTGTTCCTTCAGCTCATGAACGAGCGCCTGGAGGGCTGGCTCGCGCTCGCCGACGAACGCCTTCGCCCCCAGGGCAAGCGGCTGCTCTTCATGCTCGGCAACGACGATCCACCGTCGCTGGCCAGGCTGCTGGACAACGCCCCGTGGGGCGAGCATGACGAGGGCAAAATCACCTGGCTGGACGACGACCACGAGATGATCAGCTGGGGCTTCTCCAACAAGACGCCCTGGAACAGCTACCGCGAGCAGGATGAGCCGGCGCTGGCCGCATCGCTGGCGAAGATGGCGGCGGGGCTTACCCATCCCGAGCGCTCCGTGGCCAACATCCACGTCCCGCCCTTCGACACCCAACTCGACGATGCCCCCGTCCTGGACGAGAACCTCCAGGTCCAGCAGGTCCTGGGCCAGGTCAAGATGGCGCCCGTCGGAAGCACCGCCGTATGCGACTTCCTCACCGAGCATCAGCCGCTGCTGGGTCTGCACGGCCACATCCACGAGTCGTCCGGGATCCGTCGCCTGGGTCGAACGATCGCCATCAATCCTGGGAGCGACTACTCGACCGGTACGCTAAACGGCGCCCTGATCACATTGGAGACGGACAAGGTCTCAGCCCATCAGCTCGTGCGGGGGTGACGATGACCGGCCATAGGGGCGAGGTGCTGCTGGCGATCGACGTCGGCACGTCGGGGGCCCGGGCGGTCGCCTTCGACCTTGACGGACATCGATTGCTCGAGGCGCGACGGGGATATCCGATCGCTTCGCCGCAGCCGGGTTGGGCCGAGCAGGACGCCCGGCTGTGGCGCTCGGCGGCCCTTGCGGCGCTGGGCGAGGCGATACGGCGGCTGGGGCCGCGCGGCAGCGTAGCGATCAGGGCCATCGGGCTGACCGGCCAGTGCCCGTCCTTGGTGCCAGTGGACCGGCGCGGCGAGCCGCTCGGGCCGGGGCTGATGTACCGAGACAACCGCGCCTCGACGGAGGCGGCGGAGTTGCGCGAGCGCTTTGGTGATGCGTGGATCCACGGCCTGACGGGCCACCTGCCTGCCGCCTTCCACATCGCGCCAAAGATGATGTGGCTGCGCCGCCACCGGCCCGACATATGGGCGCGCGATCCGCTGTTCCTGCAGCCACGCGATCTCGCGGCGCTGGCGCTGACGGGCATCGCTGCGACGGACGGCACGCACGCGGCGGCCACTCTTCTGTACGACCTACGCGCCCGCCGCTGGAGCGCCGAGATGCTCTCCGCTCTGGACATAGACCCTGCCGCGGTTCCGTCCGTGCGGCGGTCGGACGAGGTTCTGGGCGAGTTGCGCCCGGCGCTGGTGCGACGCTACGGACTGCCCGGACCGGTTCAGGTGGTGCTTGGCGGGGCCGACTCGCAAGCCTGCGCGCTCGGCGCCGGGGTGGTGGAGCCCGGCCCCGTCAGCGAGATGGCCGGCTCATCTACGTGCCTGAACTCCGTGGTTCTGGAGCCGGTGGCCGAGCTGCTCGTGACGCACTACCCGCACGTCGTGCCGGGCCCGTTCACGACTGAGACGGGCATCAACACGACGGGCGCCGCCGTAGCCTGGCTGGCCGACCTGCTGTACGGGGGACGGTCGCGGCGGGCGAACGGGCTCGCCTACCTTGCCCTGGACACGGAGGCGGGCGCGGCGCCGGCGGGCGCGGACGGGGTGCTGGCCCTTCCGGTCCTGGGCGACGGCGAACGGACCGACGCGGACCTGCGGGCCGCCTTTACGGGGCTCTCGGCGCGGCATGGCCGGGGAGTGATTGCCCGGGCCATGCTAGAGGGTGTCGCGTTTGCGATCCGGGGCCAGCTGGACCTGCTCCGCCGAGCCGGCGCCCCGGTCAGCGAGCTTCGGGTTTCGGGCGGCGACACACGGCTGGCGACGTGGAATCGGATCAAGGCGGACGTCACGGGGCTGGTGGTGCGGCCGATCTCCGGCGACGCGGCCACAACGGGGGTGGCGATGCTGGCCGGGCTGGGCTCCGGTGTCTACGGGAACGTGGACGAGGCGATAGCCCGCTGCGTCCGCCTGGACCCGGCAATCGAACCGTCGGCAGCTACCCGTGTCCTGTACGACGATGCCTACGGAGCCTATGTCGAGCTGGCCGGATCGGCGGTCGTCCGACGCTCGAACGCTTCGAACTCCTTACCCGCCTCGAGCCCTTCGGTCGGCACCATGCCCTGAGGACGCTCGAGACCGCAGACTGGCGAACGGAGCCTACACGATGCAACTCGAACTCGGGATCAACACCTGTTTCGCGGTCAAGCGCTGGCCCCTGCCGACTGACTGGGCGCCCATCGTCAGCGAACGGCTGGGCCTGCGGCTGGTCGAGCACTCGTTCGATCTGGTGGATATCGCCGGCGGCTCACTCGCCGAGGAGTCGGCCGCGGTGGCGTCCGCCGCCCGGCAGCACGGCCTCAGCGTTCGATCGACGTTCACCGGCCTGGCCGCATATTCCTCGAACATGCTCCTGAGCCCCGACCCGGCTACGCGCGCCAGCGCCCAGGCGTGGTTCGGCCGCGCCATCGCATTCAGCGAGAGCATCGGGGCGATCGCGACGGGTGGTCACATCGGGGCATATTCGGTGCGCGAGTGGCACGACTCGAACCTCCGCACCGAGCGATGGGAGAGTCTGCGCTCTGCCCTTCGCGAGCTGGCCGCCGATGCCCGCACGCAGGGCCAGCAGGCGTTCCTCGTGGAGAACCTGGCCGCTGCCCGCGAGCCGTCGACAATTGCGATGATCCTCGACCTGCTGACGGACGGCGACGCCGCGCGGGTGCCGATCCGCCTGGCCCTGGACGTGGGCCACATGTGCGTTCCGGGCACCGCCGGCGCAGATCGAGATCCGTACGCCTGGCTGAGCGAGCTGGGCCGGGCCGCCTTCGAGATCCAGCTCCAGCAATCGGACGCCGAGGGCGACCATCACTGGCCCTTCACGCCGGATGCGAACACGCGCGGCCGCATCGTCGCCGACCGCGTCATCGACGCCCTTGGCGAGAGCGGGGTCGAGCGTTTGGCCCTGGTCCTCGAGATAATCCCGGCCTTCGAGCAGGAGGATGCCGCCGTCCTCGACGACCTGGAGGCCTCCGTCGACTACTGGCTCGAAGCGCTGGCTCGCCGCGGCGTCCTGGCCGCCTGATGTGCGACCGCATCCGGTCGCCGCGCCTCGCGCCGGTCGAACCAGTGCTTCGTCAGCTCCACCAGAAGCAGATACGCGACCATGATCGCGACGAGCCGCAGCCAGAACTGTAAACGACAACGCACCAAGGTCGACCACCGACCCACAGCCGGTCTAGCAAGAGGCGGGCGGCTCATCTAAGGTAGGCACGAGCAAGGGAAGGAGCTCGAAAGCGCATGCGCATGACGGACCTGAAGGCCGGCTGGGCGATCCTCGGCAATGACGGGCACCGCTTTGGCACCGTCGAAAGCGTCGGCCAGAACTACATACTCGCGTCGAGACCCGGTCTCCGCGGCCGTTCGTACGTTCCCGCGTCCCACATCGCCAATGTCGAACACCAGGTCGTGTACCTCAACCTCGCGAAACGCGAGGCAGATGAGATGGGCTGGGAGGAGCCGCCAAGGGACCAAGACGCGCCGGAGACGACGCCAGAGACCGACCTGCATCGGCACGTCTGACCGAGCTGCCCGTGAGGAGTACGCTCTTCACGTGGGCGACCGGGGCCTCGCCCAAGCACCGAACGGGCCGCAGCGCCCGACCCCACCGCACCGGGACCTCGATCTGCTATAGCTCTCGCTGCTCCGAGCGGGAGTAACTCAGCTGGCAGAGTGTCTGCTTCCCAAGCGAAGCGTGACCCCTGGCGCCTCCTCGTCGCCGGCCGCCTCACCACTATCCCGATGGTCCTTCCGTGCATCCCGCCCCTGCTCCGCGGCTCCCGGGCACCTTTGTTTGTCAACACTTTCAACACTCATCGGGGGGTGTGGGCCAACGGGCCGCCGCACCTGCGTCCGCGGAAAGTCCGATCGTCGAGCCGATCGCCTCCGTGCTATAATCGAACGCAAGTTCTGTTTAGAGCGGCCCGACCGCCCGACGATGCAGAATCCGGCCATCGGAAGCGCCGCTTCCCAAATCCAAGCCCGCTACAAGGAGATTACTGGCAGAGCACCGCACACACGATCAACGTTCAGGCATCCTCACCGAGCACCGAGCCGCGGCCGCGTTGGCCGTCGAGGTCGGTGCTGATTCATGTTTGGCCCTGGACAGGGCGCCGATCCCCCGCCCCGGCCAGACGCAGCACCTGCCGATGAAGTCGGGTGCGGGGCGCTGGCAGAACCGGATCGTCGGCCACGCCGACGTCGCACCCGACCAGCTGATCCCCAATCCGTCCAACCCACGCCGCCATCCGGCCGCCCAGCGCGCCGCCCTGACCGGCTCGCTCGATACCGTCGGCTGGGTAGCCGAGACGACCCTCAATGTCCGCACCGGCAACCTCGTCGACGGCCACGCCCGGCTAGAAGAGGCCCTGCGCCGCGGCGAGCCGACGATCCCGGTCACGTACGTCGACCTTTCCGAGGATGAGGAACGCCTGGTCATCGCCACCTTCGATCCGATCGGGGCGATGGCGAGCTTCGACGCCGCGCGGCTCGACGAACTGCTCGCTACCCTGAAACCCGAGAAGGACGCCCTCGCCGGCCTGCTCGACGACCTGGCCCGAGCCAACGGCCTCGACGCACTCCGCGCTGGACTTTCCGATCCCGACGATGTCGGGCCCCTTCCGGACCCAGCGGCGGTAACGGTCCAGCCCGGCGAGCGATACCTGCTCGGCGACCACGTCCTGCTCGTCGGGGACGCGACGTCGGCGACAGACGTGGGTCGGCTTCTCGCCGGCGCCGCGCCGAAGCTGCTGGCAACAGACCCGCCGTATGGCGTGAATCTCGACCTTGCGTGGCGCGACGGCGTCGTCGGCACAGGCTCCCACCGCTCGGGGGTCCACCGGGCAACGAGTCTCGCCGGCGACACGCGGGCGGACTGGTCCGAGGCCTTCGCCCTCGTGCCGAGCCTACAGGTCGGCTACGTCTGGCATGCCGCAGTGCAGGCCGCGACTGTCGCCGATGGCCTAGCCCGGATCGGCTTCGTGATCGTCGGCCAGATCATCTGGGACAAGACCAGATTCACCCTCGGGCGCTCCTGGTACCACTGGGCCCACGAGCCCGCCTGGGTCGTCCGCCGGCGGGGCGCCCGGGTGCCCTTCCTTGGAGAGCGCAACCAGGACACGATCTGGCGAGCGGCCTCGCCCAAGGCCGCTCGCGGCGACGGCGCCGACGCGCCGGCTGACCACCCCACCCAGAAGCCGGTGCTGCTCTTCGAGACCCCGATACGCAACCACCTTCGCCCCGGCGAGGCTCTCTTCGATCCGTTCCTCGGTTCAGGTACGGCCATCATCGCGGCCGAGCGCACCGGCCGACGCTGCTACGCCCTCGAACTGGATCCGGCTGTCGCCCAGGGAGCCATCGAGCGCTGGCAGGCCTACACCGGCCGGCAGGCGGTGCGAGATGAATGAGTCCCCCAAGAAGCCGGTCCGCCGCCGGCCCGACTGGCGGGCGCCCTTCCTCGATGCGATCCGGGTTAGCGGCAACGTCAAACTGGCGACGAATGCTGCCGGCATCGACCGCAGCACCCCGTACCGGCGGGCTGGGCGCGACCCGGCGTTCGCCGAGGCGTGGACGGCCGCCGAGCAGGATGCCATCGACACCCTCGAGGGCGAGGCGCGCCGCCGCGCGCTCCAGGGCTCCGATGGCCTATTGATGTTCCTGCTCCGAGCCCACCGGCCCGAGCGCTACCGCGACTCGATCGACGTCCGTCTCGACGTCCGCCGGGAGGCCGAGCGGATCGCGGCCAAGCTCGGCATGAGCGCAGAAGAAGTACTCGAGATCGCCGAGCGGCGGGCCCGGGAGATGGAGCATCGATGAAGACGAAACACCTGTCGCCTCAAGACATGCGCCTCGCCATGGCTTTCGCCGAAATTGAACTCGAGCACGAGCGTTCGTCCCCAGCCCGGCGGAGCTGGCTCGAGATCGCCCGGCTCGAGCAGCTGCCACCGGATGGGGAATGGCGGACCTGGCTACTTCTGGCGGGCCGCGGTTTCGGCAAGACCCGGGCCGGCGCGGAAGCGATCAACGCTTGGGCCCGCGTGGGGTCGGCCCACCGGATCGCGATCGTGGCGCCGACGATCGCCGACGTGCGCGACCTGTCGGTGGCAGCCCTGCGCGCGGCGGCAGGGCCGGACGTGACGTACACCGAAACTAAGGGTGGGTTCAGGGGGTCGACGCAACGATCGCTGCGAGCATAGCGGCCGGAGTCTGGTACTCGAGCGTCTTGCGGGGTCTGGCGTTGAGCCGTGCCGCCACGGCGTCGAGATCCGTCTGGCTGTAGATCGACAGGTTGGTCCATTTGGGGAAGTACTGGCGCAGCAGCCCGTTGGTGTTCTCGTTCGTGCCCCGCTGCCACGGGCTCCGCGGATCGCAGAAGTAGACCGCCACGTCGGTGGCGACGCT
>DASWZK010000099.1:0-8135 GCA_036404515.1 Candidatus Limnocylindrales bacterium | reverse complement strand
CCTTCGCCACTGAACGGAGCCGTCCTGCTCCGGCCTGAGTGTCCGCAACAAGTGTCGTTCGGGACCGTGGCAGGGAGTCGCTCCTGGCGGCCAACCTGACCGACTGCTGACGCGACGATGATCGCCCGTAAGCGCTATCTCGCGATGGTGGTGGCGGAGATGGAGATGCAGCCCCGTGCGGTTGGGGCTTCCCCCGTGGAGGAGGCGCTCGCCTGCTTTCTGCCGGGCGTCCCCCTTGAAGGTATACCGACCCTATCGCGGCGTCGTGTTCTGCGGTCGAATGCAGACGAGTTCGGTTGAACCAGTCGAGCCACGATGCAGCGTCGATGAGCAGACATCTTGTAGATGACCCGCCAGCGGAAGCTGACATTGCATGCGCCCGAGCGCCAGGACGGATGACCTGGTAACGCCAACGACGCGAAAGCTGCGGACCGGGTCGTATGATCGTCGCGATGACTCGACCCCTGCTGGGCCGCTTGACGCGCGACGCCGATGCGGCCTTGCTGTTCGAGAGCTTCTTCGTCGCGGCCGCCGCTTCATTCCTCGGGATCCGCTGGTTCCTGGCTTTCGCGGGTTACCCACGGATCGGGTCCAACGGGCTCCACATCGCCCACATGCTGTGGGGCGGCCTCCTCATGCTCCTCGCCCTTTTGCTCCTGCTCGCCTTCCTCGACCGCTCCGTCCAGCATCTCGCGGCGGTGATCGCAGGACTCGGGTTCGGCACGTTCATCGACGAGATCGGGAAGTTTGTCACGGCGGACAACAACTACTTCTATCGACCCGCGATCGCCTTGATCTACTGCCTGTTCGTGGTCGCGTTTCTCGTGGCCCGGATCCTCATCGGCCAACGTCGTCTTAGTGAGACCGAGGCGTTTGCGAACGCCCTCGACCTCCTGGAGGGGACGCCGTACGGGCCGATCGAACCGGACGATCGGGCGCGGATCGAGCGACTCCTCGAGCTCGCCAATCCGAAGGCACCCCTGGTCGTGTTTGCAAGACACTACCTCGCGGATCTCCCTCAGGCGGCGGAGCGCACGAGCCCTATCGGGACCGTCCGTCGACGACTCGCCGACGGCTACGAGGAGATCATGGCGAACCCGTGGGCGGAACGGGTCCTCAGCGTCGGCGTTGTCGCATACGCCGCTGTGGCGGTCTTGGGCGTCACGCTCGTCGCCACTCAGACTCCCGCCGGCGGGGTAGCCGAGACCTCGTCCGTTGCGACGGTCGCGCAGGTTGCCTCGACTATCACTGGTGCGGCGCTCGTCGGCCGAGGCGTCCTGAGCCTGCGCAACTCCAGGACGGCCGCCTATCACTGGTTCATGCACGGCCTCCTGGTGTGGATCCTCATCACACAGGTGTTCGTCTTCTACAGCTCCCAGCTCGCCGGCCTCGGCGGGCTCGTCGTCGACCTCGTCGCCTACGGCAGCCTGCGGTTCGCCGTCACCCGCGAGACCGTCGCCGGACGACGCCCACGTGAGGCCGCCTCTCGCCAAGCGTGACGGCAGCTGGGTAGCCGCAAGAAGACTGACCGACAAATCACCCGATCGTGCGGGAGTGGTGGGGAGGGCGGATCTGGCGCCGGCGTTCCCACCACTCCGATCACGACCGACCGAGCCTGTCGGGCCTATGGGCGAGAGGCGACGTCAACCGTAGAAGTCGATCACTACCCTGACGCTGTTGGAGAACCAGACCCCGATACCGACCTCGTTGAAGTACGAATCCATGATGTTGAGGTAGTGCTCGCACTGACACCAGGACTCGTTCTGATAGAAGACCTCTACGGCGATCATGCCGGCCTTCCCGGATGAGCCGGGCGAGGCGATGTTCTCGCCCCATGAGCCGCCGCAATAGCCTGCCGCGCACAGACGTGAATGCGGCGTAGTGCCCCGCAGGTAGTGATCGAGGAGCCTGTTATCGGCCATGTACTTGGCATAGGGCCGGGAAACCCTGTTCGATATGTCGGCGTTGAGGCGGAGGGCGCTCTGGGCCGGCATCGTGTGATGCGTCTCGGTGCTGCAAGCTCCGCTGCTCGTAACCCAGCGGCCGGTCCGGGTGCAGTTCATAAGGGCCAGGTAGTACACCTCGGACGCGTGCCAGGGCGAGCTTGCCGAAGCGATGCCGCCGTACGAGATGCTCGAAGATTGCGGCTTGGAGACTTTGAATGTGGCGCTGGCCGCCGCCGAGAGGTGCAACCCGGTGGCCGAACGTGCGGCAGTGCTCACCTTGGCCACTACCGTCGAGCCGATCTTGAACGAGTACCGCGGTGCCAGCACGAGCACGGTGTCGTTCTCGGCCCAGTAGGTGCTGCCCGCCACGGCCCGCCCGTTGACCGTCACCGAGAACGCCGCCGCCGTCGACTTCTCATCCATTGGCATCGTGAACCTGACCGATACCGGCTGGTTGGTGTCGTAGGTGACGCTGCCGTCCTGGGGCCGGAACCGGACCACAGCCGGGATCGACATCGTGTTGACCTGGAGGGCGGGCACAGGCTGAAGAGTGGCGCCCGCCGAGTCCGTTCCACCGGCGGCCATGGTGATCACGTAAGCAGTGTTCGACGCCAGCGGCGACTTGGGCGTCATCGTGAAGACCTGCGAGGCAGCGTCCGTGGGGTCATCGCCGGTGATGGTGACGGGCACTTGGGGGCTGATCGCGAAGCGGAGCAGGACCGTCGACAGCTTCACCGGCCGCGTGAATGTGAGCTGGAAGGTGGTCACGGGCGCGACCTGGTTGCCGCTCGTCTGCGTTGCCACTATCGTGCCGGCCGTCAGCGCCCCCGACTGGAACGCGATGTGGATCCCGGTTGCGAGGCTCAACCCCTCCTGGTCGGTGGCCGCCCCAGTTATGTCGACGCGGTAGGTAGTGAGAGGCTGCCAATGTGGGTCCGGCGCGAGCGCGAGGACCTGAGCGGTCGCATCCCATTGGAAAGTGACGTTCGTCTCTGGGGTGATCGTCAGCGCACTCTCAACCGTAGCCTCGTTCATCGGCCTGGTAAATTGCACCTGGAACGGCGCGTCGAGCGAGAGGTTGCTCTGCGAGCGTCCGCCCACGGCCTGCGGCGTAAGCGGGGCGAAGGTCGGCGGCGCGCCTCCGGCGACCTGCTTGGCCGGCAGGCCCAGCAGCAGCCCGCTCACCAGAAGAACAACCGCCGCGGCAACCAGAATGAGCTGAGCGAGCCCCTCCTTCAGGAGGCCACTGCCCGCCGTGCGCTTCACCAATGACGATACGTAGACGACGGCGATGGAGGGGTGGCCAGCGCGGCCGCCGCGATCTTCCGCACTCGGTTGTCTCCTTTGGCGGGAGCACAGTCCCGGTTGGCGTCTTTCCGGCAGGCTAACACCGCCCCGGAGAATCGAGCAAATCAGGGCCGGAGGCTTCAGAGTCTCGGGCTCTCGCCTTGGCCCAGGTGCCCGAATTCGCCCAGACCTAGGTGGTGATGCCATCGCTTGATGACAAGCGAGCCAGGACTCGCTCGTACGCTCCTGGCCTGAAGCCGCGCCTTGGCTCGTCCGGGCGGGTGGCCATGGGCCGCTGGGCCGGGGACAACCGGGCGTCAGGTGCCGAAGGCCACGCGTCTTCGGTCGCGTGGAACTGCCCCGGATCCGACCCAGGTTGGGCTTTCGTCAACACTTCTCGGGGCTACCTGGCTCGCCCACGCCGTGATCCCCGGAAGGCCCGCTGGACTCCTACCCGAGCCGCGACCGCCGATGCCGCCGCGCTTCTCACGCACCCTCCCGCAGGACCAACTACGGCCCTAGGTCGATCCCCCGATGCAACTCGACGTTCTCATGGCATTCGGGCTCGGTCGTGGTCCTGCGCCAGAACGCCGCGACACTGTAGCCAGCGATGCCATAACGGCCGATCGAGTGGTTGACGTAGGCGTAGGCCGCCCGCATCTCCTGTTTGGCCTTCATCGCCGCCACCGACAGGAACTCACAGGTCCCGATTCGCTTGCCGCCGGCGAAGTTGGCCAGATGGCGCCAGACGAGGTTCTTGATGACGCCCTGGTCGAACTCCGCGAGGAGCGCCCGCGCCACGGTGTAATGGTCGGAGTCGCCGTGGGGCAAGCCCCGATAGGCGTCGTCCGGGCCGAACCCTTCGAAGACCACGGTGCCCTTGGTCTCACTTGCCAGCTTCGCTATCTCCTGCTCCACGAAGCCCAGCTGCACGCCGCCTCCGGTCTCCGGCTCGTGCAGGAAGACCGGCACGATGCCGATGATCGCCAGCGCTGCCGTCGCTTCCTTGTCTCGTGCGGCTGCCACCTGTTTGAGGCTTAGTCGCAGCACTGTTCCGGCAGCTGTAGTTTCTCCATCGGTCACGGTGATGAGCACGTTCCTGTTGCCGGCTTGCTGAGACTCGTACATCGCCCCGGCCGAGGAGATGGTCTCATCGTCGGGGTGGGCGAACACCCAGAACACCGTCGTGTGTCCATTGAAGGTTGGCATCGGGATTGGGGTGGGTTCGGGCGTAGAGGTTGGTTTAGGCGTTGGGATTGCGGTCGGCGCAGGCGTTGGGATCGCGGTCGGTGGGGCGACTTGAGGGCTGGCGCTCGACGTCGCGACCGGCGTGGCCGATGCAGGGCCCCCGGTGGCCGCGGCGGTCGGCAAGACAGTGACATTAGGGCCCGCGCAGCCGATGGCGGCGACGGCCAGCATCGCGCCGAAGGTCAGACGGACGGCGCGCCGGAGCCTGCGGCCAACTTCGGATTGGTCGCCCCGCCAACTCCTGGTCACCGTCCCCCTCCGCTGCCTGGCTGTGCCTGCTACCCGCTGTCGCTACAGACGGAACTCGGGTCGATGTTGTTCCGCCGAACGATGGAATCCTAGCCCAAGATGTCGGCGGTCAGAGCGAGAGGGCTTGAGGTCGGGGCTACAAGCGAGCCGGAGAGGGTCACGGCGTCTGCTTGAGGCGTCACGGGGTCGGTCAGACCGAGGCCGGCTCGTCTCGGAGAGGCCAGACCCTAAGGCTGATAAAGCTCGGCTGGGACAGTCGATCCGTAGGCGCCAGTGCCACCCGTGATCAGGACGCGGCCGTCGGGGAGCAGGGTGGCAGTGTGCACCAAGCGAATAGTGGTCATCGAGCCGGTGAGGCTGAACTCGGCGGTGGCAGGGTCATACAGTTCGGCCGAGGTATCCCCGGCTCCGCCGACGATGAGAACACGGCCGCTCGAGAGGAGCGTGGCTGTCTGGTTCATGCGAGGGGCGGTCATGGAGCCGGTGGCGGTGAAGGTGCCGGTGATTGGGTTGTACAGCTCAGCTGAAGCGAGTACGGGCAAGCCCAGGACGCCGCCACCGGCGATGAGGACACGGCCATTCGAGAGCAACGTGGCGGACTGGTACATGCGAGGAGTGGCCATCGAGCCGGTGGGGCTAAAGGTGCCGGTGATTGGGTTGTACAGCTCAGCTGAGCCCAGATCCGGCAGGCCACCGGCGATGAGGACGCGGCCGTCGGAGAGCAACGTGGCGGTTTCTCCATAGCGAACGGTTCTCATGGAGCCGGTCGGACTGAAGGTGCCGGTGGTCGGGTTGTACAGCTCGGCTGAGCGCGGATCGGCCGAGCCACCGGTGATGAGGACGCGGCCGTCGAGGAGCAGTGTGGCGGTTGGTCCAGCGCGAGCGGTGGTCATGGAGCCGGTTGGGCTGAACGTGCCGGTGCTCGGGTTGTACAGCTCGGCCGAAGCGTCTCCTGCTCCACCGACTATGAGGACACGGCCATCGGCCAGCAGGGTGGCGGCCCCGTTCATGCGAGCGGTGGTCATCGAGCCGGTGGGGCTAAAGGTGCCGGTCTTCGGGTCATACAGCTCGGCCGAGGCGAGACTTGCCATGCCGTTGCAGCAGCCGCCGGCGATCAGGACGAGGCCGCCCGAGAGTAAAGTGGCAGTCTGGTAGTAGCGGGTGGTCATCAAGCCAGTTGGGCTGAACTCACCTGGAGACGTCCGTGGAGAGATCGACGTCGGCTTAGAGGTCGCGTGGGCGATCGGCGCTGAGGTAGAGCCTCCGGAGCAACCCACGACGGCGACTGCAACGAGCACGCCGGCTAGGCTGGACACGGTCGTCCGATGAGCCGACCCTGGCCTCCGCCGCAACGGACCGAGGTCGAGCCCGACCCCAATCCCGGCGGCTCGCGAACAGATCGTCACCGTGGAGGCCTTCCTCCGCCGGCGACCCGCAAGGGGCGCGCCAGCTTACGAACCCGTGGCTGTGGCGACGGCATCGACATACCGCGCATCTAGTATCGCAGGCGAGGATTCTGTCTGCGGGCTCGCGCCTGGCGGCTACGGGTTCGATGTGGGTGGGGGCCGTTGACTTGCCGAGCCAAGAGGCGGAGAACGGGGTCTCTACCGGAGTCGGGCCTCCGACCTAACGCGCCGGATCGTGGTCCGAGGTTGACAGACTGTGACCCGCACCATGGCTTGATAGCGGTTAGAGGAGCCCTTCACGTTCGATCGCCGCCCGCTGATCAGCGCGCTTCTCTACATTCCCTGTGGGACCGAGGGTCAACAGCGCCCGCCATGCCGGCCCGACGCTCGTAGTCCTGATCGGAGCGCCGCTGATGTGACGAGGCTGGGCGCTACTCGGCTGCCCGCGACCGGACAAGGTGGAAGAGCCCGCCGAGTGATCTCGGCGGCTCTTCGCTTCTGCTGCGGGTCGGTCTAGCCGCCAGCCGGTCCGACCGGAAGGGCCACCCCAATGACGACGCTCACGTTGACGGCGCCGCTGCCCGTGAGCGACATCGGGCCGGGATCCTGCATGACCAGCACGCCCGGACCGAAGCCGATTGGCCCCGGGTTGACCCCCGGGGCGACGCCGAGGCTGGTGTGGCCGGGGGCGGCCGCGTAGAACTGGAAGCCGAACTGGCCCGGCCCCGGATCACGAAAGACGAAGAGGCCCAAGAGCGGCCGACTCGACGGCAGGTTGATCGGGCCGGGATCCTGCTGGCCGGTTGTCGGATCGACAACGATCGGCGCGGCCCCGACGCTGAGCCCGGCGAGACCCCGCCCGGTCGCGGCGTCGACGCCCCGCCCGATGAGGGCCGGGAAGAGGGGCCCGGCGGACGCCCGGCACGGGTTCGGCGGGAAGGTCGGCACGAGCCGGATGTCGAGCAGGAGCCCGCTCGCGAACGACGCGCCGTCGGGGAACAAGATCGGGCCGGGATCTCTGGTGATCGTCACCCCCGGCGAGCCGCCCGCCGCCGACGCCCCAAGCGCGACGTAGCCCGGGGCCGAGACCGTGAGGTTGATCGGACCCGGGTCGAGCGTCGGGTAGGTGAAGAGGCCGAAGTTGATTGGGCCGGGTGGCTGCTGGAGCGGACCGGGATCCACGCCGACCGGCACGGCTCGGGTGACCCCGACGCTGAGCCCGCTCATGATCGGGAACCCGGTGCAGGCGTTCGTGACGAAGCCGGTGAGCGCGGGGACCTGTAGCGGCCCGGGGTCTGCCGCGGCCGCCGGGCCAACCGTCGCGGCGAGGAGGGCGGCGAGCGCTGTAAGCGCTGCGAGGCTGGCGCGCAGGCGTCGTCTCGGGAGCTGGATGGGACGCATCAGCACCTTCCGGTCCGCGCTCGCCCGCCGACGGGGACCCGTCGGTGGTCGGGACGCAGCGCCGAACGAGTCTGCCACCGGCCCAGGGACGATGCAAGGGGCGTCGCGGGCTGGCCGGGCCGGTGCGCACCAGAACCGGGTGCGGCACTTGCCTCAAGCCAGCACCATGACCACGTCGTGTCGGGTGCGGCGCCAGGCCCTGGGTCAAGCGGTTCAAGGAGTCGGGCCGAGACCATCCGGGTCATCGCCCACGTCGGCCAGCCGGCCCTGACGCTCCAGGCCCGCAGCCGTGGCTTGATGTCGCCGGAAGTGGGCGGCAACGTGGCGAGAGGACCAGGAGGTCCGCCGCAACGCCGCAACGCCACCACGGGGCAACGCGGCGCCCGGTGCAACCGAGAGCACGCCTACACTCAGGCTTGGTCGGCGAGCTCTAGCGTGCCAGACCGACCGCCGCATCGAGGAGAACGTCATGGCCAGAAAGAAGGACAAGAAGGCGCAGAAGGACAAGAAGGCGCAGTCCGCGCAGGGCGCCCCAGCCGCAGCTGAGACGGCCGTCGCTCCGTCCGCGAGTCCGCGACCCAAGAAGAGCTAGTTGGTC
>DASWZK010000098.1:0-3523 GCA_036404515.1 Candidatus Limnocylindrales bacterium | reverse complement strand
TCATCCCACTCTTCGGTGAACGTCAGCTGCGGCAGATCGCCCTTGCGTTCGGGTTGACGATCGCCACCTTCCTCGTCGCGCCCTCACTGTGGCTCAACTATGCGGAACAGTTCGGGGCGATCTCGGCGCGCCTGGCGCAGCGATCCTGGAACGGGAGCGCCTTCTACTATCCAACACTGCTCGTCCCGACCGCGATCGCGATCTTCCTCCTGTGGCGTCGCGACCCAAAGGCCGCCGCGTGGCTAGCCGTGCCCGCGCTCTGGCCCTCGTCCGAGTTCCACTACTCGACGTTTGCCCAGCCGGTTATGACGCCACTTCTGGCCGTCCTGCTTGCGGTCCCGATCCGGCGGCTCCCTCCGGTCGCTATCTTGCTCTACGTCCTCTGGCGGTTGGCTGGCCCTACGGTCCAGGCACACCTCGCGGCCTCGGCGGCCGACTGGCGGGCAAGAGAAGGGAGCGCTGGCGACTAGCGGAGCGGGAACCAGCGCGAGACTATCGCGGGCGGCTTATCGGCCCACGACGCGCTCAGACGGCCCTGGTCGCGACAAGAGCGGCGTAAACGGCATGACCCTATACGTCCTCACCACGGACACGCCCGACACCGGTTCCGCGTCGCAGGCGAGCAATCAGTCTGGAGCCAGCGACTCGAGGGAGTCATACGGCTTGGCTTGGGCCCAGCTAGGCTGAACGTCGAGCATCCTGTCGGGCGAAGCTTTCAGGTCCGCTCGATCTGCGAACGCTAGAGTGGCCCCGTCCGCAAACCTAGCGTCAGACCGAGCCAAGGCAAAGAGGTCGCGATGTCGAGCTCCGCACAGCGTGCGGCCCCAGACGGCCACGCCAGCCGGGCAGTGCGCTCGGCAGCCGTGATCAGGCGGGCTGCTATCTCGGGCCGCGCGGTTCGCCGCCGGCTCGTCTCGATCGCACTGAAGCCCGTCTACGCCTTCTACCTGACCCGCCTCCGAGCCGAAGTGATGCGCCATCCCCGCCCGCGCCACGTGGCCGTGATCATGGACGGCAACCGAAGATGGGCGGCCAGCGTAGGGCTCAGTACTGACGCCGGCCACCGAGCTGGCGCGGAGACAGCGCTCGCCCTCGTGGATTGGTGCGCGACAATCGCCGTCCGTGAGCTGACCGTATGGGCACTCTCGCTGGAGAACCTGGGCCGCTCGGAGGCCGAAGTAGGCACGATCTCCGAAGTCGCCGCCGACGCGCTCAACGCCATCCGGGGCGGAAAGAGGCGGACGAAGGTTCCCATCAGGCTGCATGTGATAGGCCGTACCGATCTCCTACCGGAAAGCCTGCGCGAATCGACAACGGAATCACGCAGCCTATCGAAGGACGATGCAGCGATGCAGGTCACCGTCGCCATCGGCTACAGCGGCCGGGACGAGATCGTCGAGGCTGCACGAGCGACCGTCCGAGAGCTGCTGGGTGAAGGCGTCAGCCCAACTGAACTGCCGGATCGTCTCACCCCGGAGGCTATGGAGGGCCACCTCTACACCGCTGGCAGCTCGGACCCCGATCTGATCATCCGGACTTCGGGCGAGGTGCGCCTGAGTGGCTTCCTGCCCTGGCAGAGCGTCCACAGCGAGTTCTACTTCTGCGAGGTCTACTGGCCCGCATTCCGCGAGATCGACTTCCTGCGGGCAATCCGGACCTACCAGCAGCGCTCCCGTCGATTCGGCCGCTGACGCGCAGCGGACCTGTCGGCCGATACCGAATCCGCGCCCTACGTCCCGACACGAAGGAGGAATGAATGGCGACGGGTCCGCGACGAGGGCCCGCGGGGCGAGGCGGATGTCCGCGATCGTTCTGCCCCGGCAGACCGGACGGCATGAGGGGATGGACGAAGGCCCGGTGGGCTGGACGTGGATCGCATCCGGCATCAACGTCGAGCCCGACGTGTAGTCTCCCGGCTTAGGCTTGTGTGGCTGCAGGTTGCATCAGGATGGAGATATGACCGCCCGCTTCTCGGTCCTCGTCGTGGCGCTCGCCGTTCTCGCGACCGGCTGCGGCACGACGACGCCTTCGCCGAGCGGATCTAGCGCAACCCCGGGGCTCACCGTCGCGGCCAGCGTCACGCCCACCATCATGCCAACGCCATCGGCCACGGCCTTGGGGACCCCCGGGCCGATCGCCGCCGACTGGCCGCTCTACCACCTAGACGCAGGGCGGACCGGCAACCAGCTCGCCTTTCCGACGTTCAGCGGCTCGCTATCGGAGGCCTGGACTGCCAAGCTCGACGGCGCCGTCTATGCCGAGCCTCTTGTCGTTGACGAGCAGGTCATCGTCGCGACGGAGAACGACAGCGTCTACGCCGTCGATCCGGCATCCGGCTCCATCCTGTGGCGCCAGCACCTGGGCACTCCGGTACGCCTGTCTACGCTCCCGTGCGGCGACATCGATCCGCTCGGGATCACCGGCACGCCGGCCTTCGACCCGGCGACCGGCTCGCTGTACCTGGTGGGCGAGCTTGCCGGTCCGCATCACGTGCTCTTCGCCCTCGACCCGTCGACCGGCTCCGTTCGGTGGTCGCGCGACGTCGATCTCGCGGGCGACACGCCGATCACTCACCAGCAGCGGCCCGCTCTGGCGGTCGCCAACGGCTACGTCTACATCGGCTTCGGTGGCCTCTACGGCGACTGCGGCCAGTACATCGGTGAGGTGGTCGGCGTACCGACGAGCGGCGCGGGAGACACGATCGCGTACCGCGTACCGGTCACGCGCGAAGGCGCCGTCTGGGCAACCGCGGGGCCCGTCATCGATGCTTCCGGCAACGTATACGTCGCCACCGGCAACGGCAGCTCCACCACGACCTACGACGGCAGCGACTCGGTCCTAGAGCTCTCGCCGGGCCTCAAGCTACTTTCCCGCTTCGCTCCTTCCACCTGGACCGCCGACAACGCCGGCGACGCGGACCTCGGTTCCACCAGCCCAGTCCTGGTGCCGGGAGGCTGGGTCTTCCAGGTTGGCAAGAGCGGCACCGGGTACGTCCTGCGTCAGGGGGCACTGGGCGGCATCGGCGGGCAGGTGTCCAGCGCGTACGTCTGCAGCGGGTTCGGGGGCGCAGCCCAGGACGGCGCCACGATCTACGTTCCGTGCCAGAGGGCTCTTCGCGAGGTCCAGGTCGGTACCGACGGCAAGCTCACCGTCGGCTGGATCACGAAGAGCGGCGTGGGTGGCGGACCGCCTGTCATAGGAGGCGGAGCCATCTGGAGCCTCAACGTTGACGGTGGCCGCCTCTACGCCCTTGATCCGGCCACCGGTGGCGTGCTCGCCAGTATCTCCGTCGGGTCTCTGCCGCACTTCGCCTCACCGACGCTGTGGGGTGGCTGGGTGCTCATCGGGACTATGTCGGGAGTGGTCGCCGTCAAGGCCTAGCTGTGATTCACGAATAGGTTGTTGACAGACGAGAGCCTCCTGAGGCTCGGTGTGGGTATCCAGCTCACATCGAACGGGAGGCTCTCGTGGCACATCGTAGGGCGAAGCTGACGGCACTCGGACGGCGACTATTGGTCGATCG
>DASWZK010000097.1:0-3505 GCA_036404515.1 Candidatus Limnocylindrales bacterium | reverse complement strand
GCTCTCCTGGCCCTGGGCTTGATGCAACGCAGGCGCACCGAGACAACCTGGCCCAGGGCTCTGGTCGCCCTGGCCCTGATCGGCACGGCCGCGCTATGCGTCTATGCGGCGAGGAGTGCGATCGACCAGTACGAGAACTTTCAGGGATTCTCGGGGACCGGGCTGGGGGGCGCCTTTGCCTTTAGCGACCCGCTGTTCGTCGTCGGCGTGGCCCTTGATCCGGTGCGGATATTGACCGTGGGGGCGCTGGCCTGGTCGACCCTGTCGGCGGTCCGGGCCTCGGAGGAGCCACACCGGTTCTGGTGGTTGGTCTTCGCCGGCTCGGCCGTGCTGTTCGGCCTGACAATCCTGTCGATAACTCTCGGCCTTGCGGAGGCGTCCGGGGCATTGGCCCCGGACACGTACATGGCCGTCTTCGGCCCGATCAGTTGGGTCGAGGTCCTGGGGGGACTAGCCGGCATGGCGCTGCTGCTGGTCGGCTTTGGGCTGGGCTTGCCGGCGGCCGATCCCCTGGCTGGCGGAGAGGAAGCGGTCGTGAGCGTCGTGCGGCTTTCGTAGACCTGATAAGCGCACCGCTCGGCTGTACGAAATGCTCTCCGCGTGTATGTACGCCTTGACAACGAGAGAGTTGTCGACCTCCTCGAGGATGCCAAGCGACGGGATCGTTCCGGAGACCGCGGACTGAGTCACGGGTAGCACCTCCAGCTTGGGCCGAGTCGCCCCGCGGGTCGGTCTCGGCAGCAGGCCCCCGACGCAGCCGCCACAGCGGTACGGCAAGACGGGGATGGTCAGAGCGGGGACCGGGGCGAATGCTGGATAGCGGTCTGGTCGCGGGCGCCGGGTCAGGCAAGCCGCCCGGAGAACCCGGGCGGCTCGCCGGTCGCGGGGCGCTGTTCAGGCTAGGGCACCAGGGCCTTGCACAGGTCGACCTTCGTGCCCGTGAACGAGTGCGCGGTGGTGGTCCAGCCGTCGGTGCCCACCGTGTCGTGGACACGGCCGTTGAGCACCCAGAGCCCCATCGGGGCTTTGTCCAACGGCCCGTAGCCGGCGACGACCGTCCCGGCGACCCAGACATCGGCCGTCCCGTCCTTGTGGGAGATCCAGTCCATCACAAGGCTCCCGCCGGCGACCTTCGAGAAGCCGGTGTCAGCGTTCGTCACAGTCGACCACTGGGGGCCGGCCATGAGCTCGTGCTGGTCCCCGTTCCGCTGGACGGGGAACGTGAGGGTGTACATACGCGACCCGTCCTCGACCCAGTGGACGGGGAAGGAGCAGAGCTGGCCGGCCTTGAAGTCGGCTTCGAACGAAATGCCACCCCTGCCGAGTATTGGGCCACCGTGTAGTGGCCCGGCGGCGGCCGCGGGTGCCGCGAGGGTGGCGAGCAGCAGCAAGATGCCCGCGCCAACACCGATGAAACGGCGCATGGGGACCTCCCCTTGGTTCGTCCCGCGGGTCGGTCTCGCCAGTGGCTCGGCGCGGTCCCGGCGGCCAGTGCGTGGACCGCGTGTCTGAGCCCCCCGTGTACAGCGCGGATTCTCTCACCGGTGTCTACGGGCCCGACACAGCCGCTCGAACTGGCCGGCACCGGGCCGGACTCGTCGGCGACCAGCGGAGCGGGGGCCGAAGCGAGTCAGGAAGCCGGCGACAGCGGGATCGTATGGACCAGAGCGAGCCTCCAAGCGTCGCCGTCGCGCTGCCAGATCATCGTCGTGGGGGCTTCGATCTCCTGGCGCGTGCCATCGAAGACGTAGCTCTGGTGCAGCATGAAGGTCTCGACCTCCAAGTCGCCCCAGCGGCGCACTTCAGCGTCGTCGATGCGAGAGTGGATCTCCGTCATGCGCGGCAGGTTGTCGGTGAAGTACGCGTCGAGCGCGGGCCGCCCGCGCAGCCAGCCGCGGGTCATCTCGTCGGCGGCCTGCGGATCCTCCGCGAACGAGACGCGCAGGGCCTCTACATCCTTCGCGTCGAGAAGCTGAAGGAACTGGCTCGCCCGAGTGTGAACAGGCACGTTGGTTGCCATCTGGGACCTCTGGGCTCACGCCCGTCTGCGCGGGTCGGTCTCGCCAGTGGCTCGGCGCGGTCCCGGCGGCCAGTGCATGGACCGCGTGTCTGAGCCCCCCGTGTACAGCGCAGATTGTCCCACCGCCGTACAGGCTCTCAGCCAGTTCCGGGACGATCTCACCGTCGGGGTCTCAGTCTCGCTCATAGTTGGCCAGGCCCGTCCGCTTGGAGCCCTGTCGCCGGCTCGAGGTCCTAGAGAGTGCATCCATAACAGCTGCCTGAACTGCCGGCGATTGCGAACTGCGATCCGCCATAAGTGTTGACCGCCTGGAGGACGACGGCGTCCACATCAGGACCGCCTCCCGGCAGCCAGCCAAGCGCCGCCGTTTCGCCTTCACCCAGGACAAATGAGAAAGAGCGGTCGGAGGCCGGCGCGCTCCCCAGGAGCAACAGCGACGCCTTCGGGATGGAGTCACCGTCCACGAGGCATTCCGCGCTCGGCTTCGACGCGGTCGGAGTGTGCAGGCAAGACGTGACGGCGTAGACGCGGATCGTGACGTCGGTCGGGCCGGCTTCCTGCCACACAACGCGGAACAGCGTGCACGCCTCGTTCGCGTTCACGGAGTCGCATTGGTCCGGAAAGTACTCGAGCCGGACGCTCCTGGGGTCTGCGGGCGCACCCGGAGCTGGCATAGCCAGAGACGGTTGCGGCGCCGGCACGTAGGTTCGCCCTGGTGCAGGTGATGGCGACGGGCTGCCAATTGCCTCCAGTGACGGGCTAGGCTCCCCAGGGGTTTGTGGCGTCAATGTTTCTGTCGCAGGAGTCCCGGACGGCAGCCCAGGACTGGTCCGATTCGATGCCTTCGCCTGGGCCGCCGGAGAGGTCGAAGCGCCACTCGACTGGCACCCGGCAACGAGCGTCGCCGCACACAGCGCGACGAGCAGAGCACGCCCCGTTCGGTACATGGCCCGCACCCTTTCCTGGCTGCCCGGCCAGCGCACACAACGCCAGTCTGCCACGCGAATACTAGGAGCGGGGAGGGTACTCGCCGAGGCGTTGGTCAGCCTGTGCAAGCGTCACTCGCTGCAGGGGTCAGCTGGTCAGCAGAGCCGCGACGGGTAGTCCTTCCCTCACCTCGAGCACGGTACGCTCACCGAGTGGTGCGGACAGCTCGACCGCGGCCGTGCGTATGGCGCCGACCGCGCTACATGGAACCGGCAGCCCGTTGGTGTGCTCCGTGACGATGACCACGACCGCAGTCTGAGATTCGACCGCCTCGGCCGTGTAGTCGGCGCCGCACGGCCGATCGCCCGGCCCCGGCGCACCCGTGAAGGAGACTGTGAGCTGACGCCCGCCGGCGGCTGCGGTCGCTGAGTCGATCGAGATACCAACGGGCGGATCGTTGGGGTCCCAGGGCGGAGGGACAACGGTGACGCGGTCGGCGATCGCAACTTGGGTCACCATGACCGCCGTGCCCTGCAACGTGAACTCCCAGACGGGTGC
>DASWZK010000096.1:0-11497 GCA_036404515.1 Candidatus Limnocylindrales bacterium | reverse complement strand
GCCCCCGCCACGACCTCCGGTTCCGCGACGCCTTCGGTAAGCACGAGAAGGCTATCGACGTAGGCGGCCACGGTGGCCATGCCGTCCGCGCCCGAGTTGGCGAGCGCGACCGCCCTGTCGCCCTCCGCGTGGGCCTCCTCGTCCCGCCCCAGTCCGAAGAGGCAATAGGCGAGAATGGCGCGGGCCCAGGTCTCCTCGCTCGTCGCGCCGCTCGCCGCCGCGACCTCGGCCGCCTCACGGGCGAGCCTCACGCCCTCTGCGTTGTGCGACGACTGCATCCGAGCGGCCGCCAGGGCGGCCAGGGCCAGGGCCCGTTCGGGAGTGGGCGGCTCGGCCGGGACGAGGGCCACGGCGCGCTCGCCCGCCTCGGCCACCTCGGCGAGCCGGGCGGCCTGATCGAGGGACGCTTGTTCGAGCAAGCGCGCGAGGTGCGCGTAGGCGGCGCCGACCCGGGCCGGTTGTGTGCGCTCGTCGAGTGCGGCGATCGCGGCCCGTTCGAGGGCCACCGCCCGAGCCCCGTCGCGGGTCATGTAGGCGGCGATCGCGGCGAGGTGCAGCAGGGCCGCGTGGTCAAGCCCGGCGCGCTCGGCGGCGTCGGGCACTCTGTTCCAGCTCGCCAGGGCGGTTTCCGCGTGGGTCCGCGCCTCCGCCCAGGCCGGCACCCGCTCGGCAGCCAGGGCGGCCGCCACCGAGGCGGCCAGCGCCTCGGGGTCTCGCTCCGCGGCGACCCAGTGGCGGGCCACCTCGGCCGCCGCTCCGGCGACGGTGGCGCTGGCGAGGTCGGGGCGTTCGGCGAGCAGGCGGGCCAGCCGCGCGTGGAGGTGCAGCCGCTCCAGGGGCGAGAGGGACGCATGGACCGCATCGGCCAGCAGGTCGTGGCGGAAGGCGATCCACCCTTGCGCGCCCTGGCTCACCAGCACGCCCCCCGCCAGGGCCGCCGCCAGCCCCGCCTCGAGCGCCTCGGGGGATCCCGCCCAGGCGGCCTCCAGGTACGCCGGGCCGACCGGGCGGCCGGCCACAGCAAGCAAGGCGCTCACCGCGCGCCCGGGCGCTGGCAGGGCGCCCACCCGTGAGAGCAGCAGCTCGCGTAGGGTGGGGGGCAGCAGCGCGCCCTCGGGGATCCCCGGCGCAGCCGCCAGCTCGGAGGCGAAGAGGGGGTTGCCCTCCGCGCGGCGGGCGATGGCGGCGGCTTCCGGCACGGAGGCCGCTGGCCTCAGTGCCTGTACCAGGACGAGCGTCGCGGCGGGGTCCAGCGGACCGAGCCGGATATGCTCGGCGCGGCCGGACGCTGCCAGAGAGGCCAGCACCGGCGCCGCGGGACCGTCCGCGGGGACCTCTTCGCGCCGAACGGTGGCCACCAGCAGGGTGCGCCCGTGGCGAAGCCGGCGGATCAGGTAGGCGCACAGCTCGAGGCTGGAGTGGTCGGCCCAGTGCAGGTCCTCGAGGACGAGGATGGTGGGGTCGGGGCCCTTGTCTAGGAGAGTCCGCACGGCCTCGAACAGGCGGATCCGGTCGGGTGGGCCCGATGGTCGCGGCCCGAGCTCGGGGACCAGCGCGGCGAGGTCCGCGCGCCCTTCGCCGGCGAGCGCCATGGCCCTCTCGCCGAGCTCCTCGCAGAGCCGGCCCAGGGCCTCCACGAAGGGGGCGAAGGGGAGCCCCTCAGCGCCGCATTCCAGGCAGCCCCCAAAGACCACGGTGGCCCCCTGCGCGCGGGCCAGGGCGGTGAACTCGCGCAGAATGCGGGTCTTGCCCAGGCCAGCCTCGCCCGAGAGGAGCACTCCCGGGCGCTCCGCCCGCTCCGCCAGGGCAGCCTGGAGCGCCGCCAACTCGGCCTCCCGGCCCACGAACGCCTGTTGCCCGATCCCCGCTGCCATGCGCGGAGGGTAGCCCGCCACCCTCGCGGTCGATAGGGCCATAAGTTGGAGCCTTACCCGCGCCGGCCTGCGGGCTCACGGCGGCTCCGGAAATGAGGGGTCGGCGTAGGTCTCAATGGGGAGCCTTCCCGATGGCGGGTTGGATCGCACGCCCTAGCGTCAGCTCATCGGATCGCGCCGGATCGGGAGAGCAGGGAGAAGTCCCGAGATGCACTCTACGAGGACCGCGGCGCTGGCCGATGGGAGGTTCTGAGATGTACCAGATTCCACCTGAAGATAGGCTCCGGCTCATTCTCCGGCAGCAAGACGAGTTGCGGGCGCAGGCGGCCCGCGAACGAATGGCCACCGAGGCCACCCAGAAGCGAACGACCGAGAGTCTCGGCGTGCCCAGCTCCCGCACCTCTGGCTGGCACCACGCATGGGCGACAGCCACGCACGTCATGCGCGCTCTCACTGGGCGGCATGCAGTTTCTCGGTACGTGCTACTGACCGCCGGGCTGCTGGCGTTCTCGCTGGCTGCCCCGGGGGCCGTCATGGCGGCGGGCTTCACCGTGCAGGTACCGGGGCCAATGTTGGGACCCAACCCAAACGACACGGCCAACATCCAGAAGGCGCTCGACACTTGCGCCGCGTACGGTCCGAACTGTACCGTCCAGCTTCAGGCAGGAAAGTACCACACCAGCCAGCTCGTCGAGTACGGCTTCAAGGGCACCTTCAAGGGCAGGGGCGAGGGTGTAACGATCATCGAGGCGCGCCCGAACCTGACCGTGGGCTGGATGACCCCCTATAGCGGTTCCGAGTGCGCGCCCAACACCACGACGTGCCTATGGCCCAACCTGATCATGTTCGTGAACGGCGCCGTCGAGGTCTCCGATCTCGCCATCAGCGAGCCGAACACTGGTGCCGCCGAGGCTACCCCGTGGCCGTGTACCGATTGCGGCACGGTCACGCTGACCGCGACCGCCCTCTACGACGTCTTGGCCTTCACGGGCCAGTACCGCGCCGACGCCTCAGTGGACCGCGTCAGCATCACGGGCGCGCCGGACGGCTCCGCCACGAGCTTCTACGGCTACAACCTCATCAACGGCATCGACTACAGCGGCTTCTATCCGAACGGCCTGGGGGGCCACTATGGCTACATGCTGATCGGGTCATTCAGCTTGCGGAACAGCGCCTTGAGCTGGGCATTCAACCCCGTCGCGGTGGACGGGCCCCATGAGGCGAACCACGTCACCATTGGCGGCGCGCCGGGGGCAGGCAACTCCTTCGACAACGCCATCGGCGGGATCGACCTGGAGTCCGCGCAGAGGTCGGTCTTCGACGTCTCCTACAACACCTCGGCGGCAACCCATTACGGCATGTGGGTCTCGTACGACCCGAGCCAGCCAACCAGTCCGTCGCAGTACCTCATCCACGACAACCGATTCGTGACCGCCGCGACCTATGGCTCCGACGATGAGGGCATCTTCCTCTACGACAATTCCACCGCTCCCTACATCCAGGCGAAGATCTGGGACAACACGATCAACGTGCTCCCCGGCAATTCCGGGATCGACGTCTTTTACAGCAAGGGCACCATGATCACGGGCAACACCATTACCGGGACGGACGGATATGACGGCATCGGCCTGTGGGGCGCCACCTACAGCGCGGTCATCGCCAACAACGTGAGCGGCCTCACGGTGGACCCGTCCGGTTACGCCCAGATCTTCCTCAGTCCATTCGCAGATCAAGGGGCAGCCACTGCAAACAACCTTGTCGTGTGCCTCCATCGCACCGACCAGGTCGTCGACCAAGGCACCGGCAACAAGGTGATTGGCTGCGATCCATCCACCGCGACGCCAAAGGCTGCTGTGGGCACAGGCCCAGTCCCTCACATGCTCGGGCTGAAGGTCAAGCCATTCCTTCCCTAGTCTGAACAGCGCCCTCAACCAAGCAAGCCGCTCGGGTTCTCCGGGCGGCTTGCTCTGCCCCTGGGTCGTGGCGGTCCGAGTCCTCCCGCTCCGACTAAACAACACCCCAATCCCGGTCCGATCACGACACTCTAACTACGCGTGTTTCGCTCGCCCTTCCACGCTCGTGCTACTACGCTCACGAGCTCAGGACTTCCCAAGCAGAATGTCGCGGGTTCGAGTCCCGTCTCCCGCTCCAATCTCTCGATCCGCGCTCGCGAAGACACCCTAACTGGGTGATACGCGATCAGGGGTGCGCTGTTCTGGGTACATCCCATCTGGTACGCGCCCGCGGGTACGTTGACCGGCGGACGGGTCCCGCTACTCCGTACACTTCCGGACCCTCGCCCAGGACGGCGTGACTGCCTGGCGGCAGTCGCTCGGGCCAGATAAGCCGCTGATAAGTCGCCCCTCCTAAGTCTCGCCCTGGCCCCCGCTCCGCTGGTCGGCTACGTCAGTGACAGCTAGGCCCGGCCGCGTCGGGGCTTCGCGCACAGCCGGCCTATTCCGCGGCGATAACCCGGTGCTACCCTCTGACCAGGATCACGAGCCACTGCCGAGCTACGCGGCGGCAACGACCGGGTGGAAAGAGCGGCATTTCGCCCGCTGAAAGCGGATGCTAGTGCCGACGAAGCCGACGCAGCCACGAGAGGTTTGTCGCTCGGTGACCTGAGACAGCACGTCAGGGGGCGGCCATGGATGCCTACACGTTCAAGATCGGGACCATGGACTGCGTCGCCGTCAGCGACGGTGACACGGACTACGACGCGACGGACTACGTGGTCAACGCGCCACCGGATGAGGTCGCGGACGCGCTGAAAGCCCACGGCCATCAGCCGGACAGGATCCCATCTCCGTACAGCGGCCTCGTCATCCGAACGGACTCGAACCTTGTCCTGATCGACACGGGAGCGGGCGACATGACGCCCAACGTTGGCAAGCTGAACGGCAACTTGCGACGTGCCGGGATCGAGCCCAGTGAGATCGACGTCGTGGTCCTCACTCACGGCCACCCAGACCATATCGGTGGCAACGTCGATGCGGATGGCCACCTGGCCTTCCCGAACGCGCGCTATGTCATGTTCCGCAACGAGTGGGACTACTGGACCGACGAGGCCATCCTGGCGGGCCTCGCGCCGTTCTTCGGGCAGTGGGCCCGGGCGAACCTGCTGCCGCTAGGGGACCAGGTGGAGCTGCTCGGCGGCGAGACCGAGATCGTCCCCGGCATCCTCGCGATCGACGCCGCTGGGCATACCGCAGGCCATATGGCGGTCGCCATTCGCTCCGGGAGCGAAGAGCTCCTGTACCTCTCCGATGCGGCGATGCATCCGATCCACCTGGAGCATCCCGGCTGGTATCCGGTCTGGGACTACGATCCCGGGGCGGCAGTCGCGACCAAGCGACGGCTCTTCGACCGGGCAGCGAGCGACCGCTCCCTGGTACTCGCGTTCCACTTCCCGCCCTTCCCGAGCCTTGGGCATGTCACGAAACGTGGCTCTGTCTGGCGGTGGGAACCTCTGGCCGCCGCAGTCCGCGCCTAACTGGTGGGATCGTCGCTCCCGGGAGACGGCGTGGGCTCGGCCTCGAGGACGACGAACCCGGGTGAGGTGTCGTGTGCCCACCTGCCGCGTGGGTGAATCGTCGACCGAAAACGGCCCCCAGTGACGACATCATAACTAACGGCCTTTCGCTCGCCCTTCCACGCTCGCGCCACAACGCACACGAGCTCAGGACTTCCCAAGCAGAATGTCGCGGGTTCGAGTCCAGTCTCCCGCTCCAACTTGCCTTTTGTGTACGGCCAGAGCGTGCCCCGTTATCGCAGACTCCTGCCGCGCCTACAGGCTCGGAGATCACAAATGCGGCGCCCCGATCCCCAACTCGGCCCAAGACGGGCATAGTTGTCCACTCCGCCGAGATCGCCGCCTGACGGCCGAGCCCGGACCTCAGCGTGCGATGCGGTGTTCCCGACCCCGGTCGGGGGTCGGGAACGAAGCTACGCCCGCCCGGCCGCCGTGTCGTATTGCATATAGATGACGTGGGTACGCGTGTACTCGAGCACCCCGTGCTTGCCGTCGGCGCCGCCGATGCCGGACTTGCGCCAGCCCGCATGGAAGCCCTGCATGTTCTCCATGTTCTCGCGGTTGACGTACGTCTCTCCGAACCGCAGCTCGTTGCAGGCCCGCATGACGACGTTGACGTCCTTCGTGAAGATCGAGGACGCCAGGCCGTAGATGGAATCGTTCGCCCAGGCGATCGCTTCGTCGAGGTCGTTGAACCTGACGACCGGCATCACCGGCCCGAAGATCTCCTCCCGTACAATCGCCATGTCCTGGCGGCAGTTGGCGATGACGGTCGCCGGGTAGAAGTTGCCCTCCGGCATGTCTTCGGCGCGCTTGCCGCCGACCACAATCTGTCCTCCGTCGGCCACCGCCCGCTCGACACGTCCGCTGACCGCCTCGAGCTGCCGGGCGCTCACCAGGGGACCCAGGTCGCGGCCCTCGTCGACGAGCGCGTTCCCGTACGTTGCCTGGCCCATGGCCGTGGCCAGCCGGTCGGTGAACTCGTCGCTGACGCTCTTGTGGACGTAAGTCCGGTCCGCCGCGCCGCACACCTGGCCAGTGTTCAGGAGGCGACAGGCCTTGATCGACTTGACGGCCAGGTCCAGGTCGGCGTCCGGCATGACGATGACCGGAGCACTGCCGCCGAGCTCCAGGCTCACCTTCGTGATGTTCTTGGCGGCGAGCTCCATGACCCGGGAGCCCGTCCTGATGCTGCCTGTGACGCTGACCATGCCGATGAGCGGGTTCGAAGCCAGCTCCTCGCCGACGACCGGTCCGTAGCCGCAGACGAGGTTGACGACACCGGCGGGCACCTGGGCCTCGTCGAAGATGCGGCCGAGCTCGAGCGTGCTGTTCGGAGTGATCTCGCTCGGCTTCACGACGATCGCGTTGCCCGTAAGGAGGGCCGGCGCCACCTTCCGCGCGAGCACGTAGAGGGGGAAGTTCCAGGGCACGATCCCGCCGATGACGCCGATGGGCTGCCGCAGCAGCAGCTCCATCTCGTTGGGCCGGTCGCTCGGGATGACCTCGCCCTCGACACGACGAGCCCATTCCGCGGTGTAGTCGAAGTAGTCGGCTGTCCCGTTGACCTCGCCCCGGGCCTGGTCGAGGGGTTTGCCCTGCTCCTCGGACAGAACGCGGGCGAGGTGTTCGGCATCCTTCCGGAGCCCCACGGCGATGCGCCGGAGGTACTCGGCTCGCTCGATCGGCGCGAGCTTCTCCCAGCGGCGCTGGGCCTTTTCTGCGAGCGCGATTGCCTCGCGCGCATCATCGGCCGATGAGTCCGGGACCTCGGACACGATCCGTCCGGTGGCCGGATTCTCGACCGTCAGGGTCTTGCTCCCCTGCGCGTCGACGAAGCGCCCGTTCACGAAGTTCTGGTAGCGGCGAGTTGCGACAGCCATCGTGATCCTCCGAGTTGACCGGCCCCACCCCGAGGCGCGGGAAGACGTTGGGTGGCAGGGCGCGAAGGCGCTTCAGCCTTTGATCGGCCTCGCGCCCGCCACCAACACCACAGGCACGGGCACCTAGCCGAGCGCGAGCGCAGCCACGCTCAGGTCGGCGTGAGTGGGAATGCCCGGCACCGAGCAACCCTGCTCGCCAAACGCCAGATAGCCTACCCAGGGTACGTGCCCGAGCGCGTGCTCGAGCTCGCCGGGGATCTCCTTGACCCGCTCGCCGAGGGCGATGGCACGGCCACCGCAATAGACAAGCAGGATGGCCTTTGGGTGGCCCACGCCCTGGGCCGCTTTGTGAACGGCGTTGCCCGCTTCGGCGATCAGGCCGTTCACGGAGGCCTCGCCCAGTTCGAGCACCATGCCGGGGCTCATGGCCGCCCCGAAGTCCATGGAGCCGTCGGCGTTGCTGTTGACCGGGTGGGCCGAATACGTGATCCCGTCCTTGTGGAAGAGCAGCGGGTACTGGACGCTGAACGACACGAGGGCCCCGCCGCCGATCTCGGCCTCGGGTCTCCCCACCCATTCCGAGTAGAGGTCCATGGCTCGGCGGCCATCGAACTCATACGCCGTCCGCCCCGAGGCCTTGGTGACAACGGTCTTCTTGCCCGTCAGTCGGTAACCATTTGAGAAGGCATAGCCGATCGGCCCGCCCAGGGCGGCGATGGCGAAATGGTTCTTGTAGGCATGGCCGTTCGCGAACTGCTGGAACTTGCCATCGGGCGAATGGTCCGATGAGGTGCCGCCGACCACCGGCACGCCCGGGGCTACCTCGGCGATCCCTCGCAGGATCTCTTCTTCAGGTCCCATGTAGGCGATGGTCAGCAGGGCGCTGGCCTTACCGCCAAGCTGCTTGAGAGCCTCCCGGGCCGCATCCTTGCCTGCCGCGAAACCGTCGCCGTCGCCGACGGCGGCCACGCCCACGCCGGCCGGCCGGTCGGCGATCAGCATCAGGCTGGCCGCGCCACCATCGCTGGTGATCCAGCCGGTGTCATGGAATACGCCGGTGGACGACGATCCGCCCCAGAGGGGTACGTCACCCAGCAGCCCGGAGACCCCCGCGACGAGGCTCTCCGTGTCGTACTGCGTCGTCGCAAACAGGATGGCCAGGGTGGGTTTTCCCTGCAGGTCCGCCCTGGCTCGCTCGACCAGCTCGGCAGCGGCAGCTGCCGCGTCCGTCTTCGTGGTGAAACCGGTGCCAATTGCGCTCACGAAACCGCCTCCTTGTCCCTAATGAGAGTGACCTGACCGTGACCGGGCAGCCGTCCCGACTGGAAGATCCGGCCGAGCATGGCTGCCCCGAGCATCGAGGACTGATCCTGGTAGACGTACTCGAACTCGCCGGTCCAGCGGCGCCTTGCTTCGAGCATCCCGCGCACGCCGGCCCCGCCGCCCGAGATCCCGACCTTGTGGCCAAGGCTCACGAGCTCGCCGACCTTCTCCAGGTGCGCGCCGAGATAGGCCGCATTGCCACGGATGAGACTCAGCAGAAGATTGTCACGCGTGGTCTCGAGCGTCAGGCCGGTAAACCCGGCCGTAAGCCGCTCGAGGGAGTAGCGGCTGCCACCTAAGTACGGCTCATATGCCGGCAGTTCGGCCTCCCGCTTGTCTACGCCCGGGTCCTCGAGGAAAGCCTCGAGCACGCCGGGGACGTACTCGTCATAGAACTGGCCGTTGCTGAGCTCACGGCAGAACGACGCGTGGAACCAATCGAGCGCCGCGCCTCCGGTGTTCAGCACGAAGAACGTGAGCCAGCGACCGGGGATCGCGTGACAGCGCACGTTGAAGTCGGGCGAGGAGACCGGGGCATCGGTGCAGACGCTCGCGATGTCACAGGTCCCGCTGATTACGTTGATGTCGCCGGGCTCGGTCAGGCCGCCCGACAGCGCGGCAAGGACAGCGTCGTTGCCACCGCACAGCACCGTGCAGTCCCGGGGCAGGCCGAGTTCGTCCGCGGCCGACGGGAGGATCTGGCCGACAGGGTCGTAGGACTGGAGCAAGGGCGGCAGCTTGTCCTCGGGGATGCCGGCCAGTCGAAGGACGTTGTCGTTCCAGGTGAGGTCGTTCCGTGCGGTGTTGTAGAGGCCGCTGATCGACACGGTCGATGGATCGATCGCCCACCGGCCCGTCATCCGCTTGACGAGGTACGTGTTGCAGTGGCCGAACTTGGCCGCCTCCGCCCACACCTTCGGTTGCTCGTCACGGAACCAGAGGATCGACGACAACGACGAACCGCCCGAAACCGGCAGGTTGCACGTCTCGGCCAGGAACCGTTCCTCGCCGACGATCCCGCGAATGGCCGCCGACTGCGCGTGCGACCGCCCGTCGAGGAACAGGATCGCGGGACTGAGTGCCGTCCCGTCGGCAGCCATCGGCGTGAGTCCCGGCGTGGTGACCGACAACGAGACGAGGTCGATCTGGCCGAGGCTTTGCTTCACGTCGGCACAGCCGTCGCATAAGGCCCGCCACCAGATCTCCGGCTCGATGTCGGCCTTACCCCGGTCGTAGAGGTGAGGTTCGTAGTCCCGCTGCGTCTCGCAGCGCTTCTCGAGTTCCGGACCGAAGATGCCAAGCTTGAGGGCGCTGGTGCCAACGTCCACGGCAAGGATGTCCCGGGTCACGAGAGCAGGCCCTCCTTGGTGAGCAACTCTCTGAGCGTCGCGACGTCCGTGGCCGCCAACGGAAGCAGCGGCCGGCGGGGAATGCCACCGACGAAGCCGGCGAGGTTCATGGCGGCCTTTACTCCGGCGACGCCGTGGGTTCCGGAGATCGCGTGGTTGATGCGACTCACCCGAGCCTGCAGCGGGATGCCAGTGGTCTCGTCCCGAGCGTGGCCGGCCTCGAACAGATCCAGAGCGAGACGGGGGAACGAGTTGGCGAGGGAGACCGTGCCTCCGAGCGACCCGCCCATCATCGCGGGGAACAGGAAGTTGGCCGAACCCGCCAGCACGTGGAAGGACGAGCTCTCCAGGGGGAGGAAGTTCTCGATCCCGCTTGCCGCACTGTCTTTCATCCCCACGATGTTGGGATGCACGGCCAGACGGCCGACGAGCTCGGGATTGAGTGTGATGCCGCAGAACCCCGGGGCGTTGTAGAGGAGGAGCGGGATGCTCGCTCCGTCGGCGAGGGAAGAGAAGTAGCGGAAGAGGACATCGTCGATCATCTGGTTCCGGAAGTAGCCCGGGGACAAAACGAGCCCGAAGTCGGCGCCCAGGTCAGCGGCCGCGGCGAGGAAGCGTTCGGCATCGCGCTGTGCGTCGTACGTCGCCCCGGCCATGACCACCTGCCCCGGGCCCTTGTGGCGCACGATCACGTCGAGCACGCGCAACCGCTCATCCTCGGAGAGACTGCGATTCTCGCCGTTGGAACCGAGCGCCAGGTAGCCGAGGATCCCGCTCTCCGCGTAGCGGCCGACGTTGAAGCGGAGGGCCTCGTAGTCGACGTCCTCGTTCGCGGCGAATGGCGTGCAGATCGGAGCGAACACCCCAGCGACGTTTGCCTGGAGGTCGTCGGATCGCGTAACAGCCCCCTATAACGAGTCGCGCTCAGGCCGCGGTCGAGCGCCTGAAACGGACCTCTGCAGACTGCAAGCGGGTCGTGCGCATTCATCCGGCCCGCGGGCAACTCAGATTACGGCTGCGGGCCTCAGGCGGTCAATGCCGTTCGTCGCAGCTTGGCCAGGTTGGCCTTGTCGCGGTGGTCCTCGCCGGGCAGGAAGCCTCCCGAACCCACAGCGTGGCTGCCGCGAACCGGTCGCCGACGGAAGCGTGTCTCTCCAGTGCCATGCGCGATCAACCCTGGCCCACAGGACCGTGGTCGGCCAGGGCCGCCGTGATCGCCTCGGCAGCGCGGCGCTTCATCTCGGCCAGCGATTCGCGACTGTAGAACGCGGCGTGCGGCGTAAGCACGACATTCGCCAGGCTCAGGAGCGGATCGTCGGGAGCGATCGGTTCCCGCTCGAGGACGTCGAGCGCGGCCCCGCCGAGGTGGCCCGATCGGAGCGCTTCGACGAGCGCCGCTTGATCAACCACGCCGCCCCGCGACGTGTTGACCAGGTACGCTCCGGGCTTCATACGGGCGAGCGCCGCGGCGTCCAGCAGGTGATGCGTCGACGGATCGAGCCGGGAGTTGACACTTACGAGGTCGCTTGTCGCGAG
>DASWZK010000095.1:0-9782 GCA_036404515.1 Candidatus Limnocylindrales bacterium | reverse complement strand
GAGCTTGCCGACTTCGATCGGCTAATTCGACTCATGGCCGAGCGTCTGTCGGCCGCATCACCGTCGGCTCAGACCGAAGGAGGCCCTCTCGTGGATTTCGGAACGCAACCCATGAGCCCGTCGCGGGGCGGCGGAGGGCCGGCGTGAGCGGCACCGACGGCCTCGCTCTGGCGACTCGTGGCCTGCGCAAGAGCTACGGATCCCGGCGCGCGCTCGACGGTCTCGACTTGTCGGTCCCGGCCGGCGTGGTGTATGGCTTCCTCGGACCCAACGGTGCCGGCAAGACGACGACGCTGAGGGTCCTGACCGGGCTCGTACACGCGGACGGCGGCACGGTCGAGATCCTCGGCAAGCCATTCAAGCGCGGAGACAGGCGCCGTCTGTTCGACGTGGGTGCGCTCGTCGAATCGCCGACCTTCTACCCGTACCTCTCGGCCCGCGCAAACCTCCGTGAGCTGGCTGCCTCCGGCACTCACGTGCCTTCGAAGCGGATCGAGGAGCTGCTCGATCTCGTCGGGTTGTGCGAGCGAGCCAACGACAAGGTCCAGGACTACTCGATGGGGATGAAGCAGCGGCTCGGCATCGCCGCGGCGCTGCTGAGCGACCCGAAGCTGCTGCTGCTCGACGAGCCCGCCAACGGACTCGATCCAGCCGGCATCGTGGCCATGCGCGACACGCTCAGGACACTCGCCTCCCAGGGCAAGACGGTCCTCATTTCGAGCCACCTCCTGGCCGAGATCCAGGTCATGGCCGATACGGTCGGCATCATCGCCTCGGGCAAGCTTGTCCGCGAGGGCCCACTCAAGGAGCTTCTGTCGATGCAGGCGGTCGTCAAGGTTCGCGTCCAACCGAACCAGGTGGACGCTGCAGTTGCCACGCTCGCTCCGTTCGCCCCGGCCGAGAGGCTCACCGAGACGGATCGCGAAGAGGGTTGGCTGACCGTTCACATCGCCCCCGATCGGGCGGAGGAGGTCAGCCAGAAGCTGGCGGGCGCGGGCATATTCGTATCCGGCCTGGAGTCGGGGACCGATCTCGAGATGCTGTTCCTCGAACTCACCGGCGGACAGGCTGCCACCGGCGAGGGTTCGTTCGTGGGCCTAGGTGGCCCGGACAATGGCAGCGCGACCGCAGGAAAGGGAACTGCGGCATGAGACTCTTCTTCTCGGGGCTGCGAAAGCTCGTTCGAAGACCCGCTACGTGGGTCACGGTCGGCCTGCTGATCGGTCTATTGGCGCTCATCATCATCGCGGTTGGCGCCACGGCGAATGGACGGACCGTCCGTGCCAACGCCACCGACGCCAAGCTCCTGGTCACTTTCCCCGGCGCTTACGACCGGATCTTGCAGTTCATCACCGGCCTTGGCGGTCTATTCGCGGTCATCTACGGGGCGGCGATCGCAGGCTCCGAGTGGAGCTGGGGCACGCTCAAGTCCGCGGTCGCCCGCGGCGAGAGCCGCGTCCGCTACATGATGATCTCGTACGTGACCGTTGCGGTGATGATCGCCTTCGGGATCTTGATCACCTTCGCGGTTGGTGTGGTGGCCGCCATCATCGGAGCGCATCTGGCCAACGTCTCTACCAGCGGTCTGGGGGATTCAGCGACGCTGAGCGATCTGCCTGAGCGGCTCGTCAAGGGCTGGTTCGCGGTCGTCGAAGAAGGAGCCCTTGGCTTCACGATAGCCACGCTCGCGCGCAGCCAGCTGGCCGGAATTGGTGCCGGAATCGCCTTCTACTTCGGCGAGGGCTTCGCCAGCCTCTTCTTGCCGGACATCGTGAAGTACTTGCCGTTCAGCGTCGCCAACGCCTCGCTCGTCACGGGCACCAGCAGTGCGGGAGTGTTCGCCGGCGGGACCAGCGCGCTCCCGGCCGACCAGGCCCAGGTGCTTGTGATTGTCTGGTTGATCGGGGTCCTGATAGTGGCTGCGCTGTTCTCCGATCGCGCCGAGATCGCGGGGTAGGTCGCGGCTCGTTCCCGCCTCCAGCACGACCAAGTCGAACGATCGCTGCCGGCCCAACGACCGGTCCCTGAAGAGTCGCCCGGACAGCCGGGCCCCGTCGTGGCATTCTCTGTCGGTACGATCAGGAGACACGCATGCCTCACTCTCAACAGAGGAAACCAACGGACGGTGCCAGGCCGCCCAAAAAGGACCGGCCCCTCGTGTCCGACGCCGACCGACCGCAGGCCGAACCGCAGCCGAGCGATGCCAGCGACAAGGACCTCAACGAAAACCACGAGCACCGTCGGAGCGGCCGCGTGACCTACCGGCCCAAGGCGGCCGCGATGCTGACGGTCCATGCCCGTACCGAAGACGAGCGGCTGCTCTCGCCCCGCCAGCGGCCGGCCTTCGTCGACTCCGACCCGTGGCGCTCCCTGCGGATCCTGTCCGAGTTCGTCGAAGGCTTCGATGCGCTGGCGGGGGTCGGCAAGGCGATCACGGTCTTCGGCTCGGCCCGGGTTGAGGAAGACGATCCGTACTACGCCAGGGCCCGCGAGCTCGGTGGGCTGCTCGCGGAAGCGGGCTTTGCCGTGATCACGGGCGGTGGGCCGGGCATCATGGAGGCGGCCAACCGCGGCTGCCACGACGCCGGCGGGCTGTCAATCGGCTGCAACATCGAGTTGCCGCACGAACAGGCTGTCAACGCTTACGTCGACCTCGGCGTCGAATTCCGATACTTCTTCGCCCGCAAGACAATGTTCGTGAAGTACGCCGACGGGTTCGCCATCTTCCCCGGCGGGTTCGGTACCCTCGACGAGCTCTTCGAGTCGCTGACGCTGATTCAGACGGGCAAGATCCGCCACTTTCCGGTGGTCTTGATCGGCACCGAGTACTGGGCCGGCCTGCTCGACTGGATACGCCGCGAGGCGGTCCCGCACGGTAACGTCGAGCCCGCCGACATCGACCTGATGCGCTGCACCGACGACATGGCGGAGGCCTGCGCCTGGCTTACGGCAGCTTCGAGCCAGCGAGCCCAGGAGGCCGCCAGGGCGGACCGAGCGGCCGAACGGCCGGCGGGAGGCCGCGCCAGCGCCCACGCGGCCCGGCGAAGGCCCTGAGGATCATCGGACTCGTCGCCCGAGCTACTCCGGGAGGATCGGAAGCTGGGCTTCCAGCCGGCCCTCGCGGATACGGGCCGGGTAGTAGCGAAGCCGATTGACGCGGGTGAAGTGCCGCGCGTCGACCTTCTTCGACGGCGGCTCTGGCTTGGGTTCTGCGCCGACAGGCGACCACGGCCGGTGATAGTTGTCATCGGCGTCGAGGCCGCCCGTCGTGGGCATCTGCGCGGTCTCCCCGGTGCAGAGATCGAAGCGGCCCTCGTGGAGCGGGCATGCCACGACACATCCCGCCAGATCCCCGAGACTGAGCGGGGCGGCCATGTGGGGGCAGCGGTCGTCGGTGATGACGATCCCCCGGTCGGTCCAGGCGACCAGCAGGTCCAGGCCGGCCCGCGTGACGCGGAGCATGCCTCCGGGCGTTAGACCGGCGACCGCGGCGATCTCCACGAAAGGAGCCGCTCGGGTGCCCGGCGCCCGAAGCTCTCGCGGCGTATCGGCGATCGGCGCCGTAGACGTCACCTCGGCCGCAGACGCTTCCGCCAGATCGTCCGGCGTCATCGAGTACATGACGGCGTCGACGGGTCGATCGTCTCGCCCCGACTCCCAGTTGCGGATCAGTCCTTCGAACCGGAAGCCGGCCTTCTCCGCGACGGCCTGGGAAGCCACGTTGCCGGGGAGCGTCCAGAGGGCCAGGCGATCGAAGCCCAGGCGATCGAAGCCCCACCGTGTGACCAGTCGCAGGGCCCTGACCGCCACTCCCCGCCGGCGCGCCTCCGGAGCGACCAGATAGCCGATGGCGTGGCGCCGCGGGTTGGATCCCAGGTGGAGCCCGATCGAGCCGATGTACCCGTCGGTCTCGATGTCCGCGATCGCGAACTCGTAGCCCGTCCCGTCGTGCCAGGCCTGGAGCGCCATCAGGATGAAGCGGCGGGCATCGGTTTCGGTGTATGGCACCGGAATCGCGGGAATCCAGTGCTGGATCTCCGGGTCCTGACACGCCGAGGTTATGGCCGGAGCATCCTCGGCCCGGAACGGCCTGACGGCGATCACGCCGTCACTCAGCGGTGGATTGGGCGGGCTGAGCTTCTCGATCATGGCCGAAGTATGCCCGGGTCGCGTCATGTAGGTCGTCCGAGCCCGCCGGGGGTTGCCGGTTCGAGACGGCGACGCGCCTCCCGAAATGCCCGCACTGACACGGACGGCCAGTCGCGGGCAGTAAGAAGGCGGGCCGGTGAGGGGGGGCCGGCCCGCCTGAGGGTCAAGCAGACTCATGGAGGAACCCGGGGACCCATCGGTCCCCTGTCCGACGGAACGGCCGAAGTTTAGCGGGGCCGGAGCCTTCTTGCAGCAGGAACGCGCAATGTATCGTTGAGCGAGATGATCCGATCAGGCTGGTCATCGGCGGTGCGGCCGCACTCGAACCTGCCCGGAGGACAGCCATGCGCTTCGCGCTGATGATGGAGCCCCAGCAGGGACTCACCTACGCCGAACAACTGGATCTGGCGCGTCTCGCCGAACGGCTGGGATTCGAGGCGTTCTTCAGGTCCGACCACTACCGCAGCTTCCCCGGCCCGGCGGACCGACCGACCACCGACGCCTGGACGGTTCTGGCCGGCATCGCCCGTGAGACGACCAGCATCCGGATCGGAGCGCTCGTCTCGCCGGTGACATTTCGTCATCCCGGGTCGTTCGCCAAGGTCGTGACGACGGTCGACGAAATGAGCGGCGGTCGGGTAGAAGTGGGAGTTGGTGCGGGCTGGAACGATGTCGAGCACAGCGAGCTTGGGCTTCAATTCCCTGGGATCGCACTGCGCGCGGATCTCATGGAGGACGAGCTGGCCATCCTTCACGGGCTGTGGGAGGAGTCGGACGGCTGGTCGTTCGAGGGCAACCAGGTTCGCTTGCAGTCGGCTTCGTTCCACGCCAAGCCAGTGCAGCGGCCGCACCCGCCCATCATCGTGGGCGGCGAGGGCAGCCCCAGATCGCTGCGTCTGACCGCGCGCTATGCCGACGAGTACAACATGTCGAGCGCCCGGCCAGACCAGTGCGTGAACGCCTTTGTCAGGCTTGATGCCGAGTGTCGCAAGATCGGGCGCGATCCGGCGACGGTGCGGCGCTCAGCCATGGTTGGCCTCCTTGTCGGAGCCGACCAGGCCGAATTCGAGCGCCGCGTGGAGGCCCAGCTGGCGATGGTCGGAGACACGGGGAGGGGCGCGGCGGAGTGGCTGGACGTGCATCGGCCGCGCTGGATTGCCGGTACGCCCGACCAGGCCCGGGCCATGGTCACCCGATTCGCGGCCGCCGGCGTGGAGCGGATCATGCTCCAGGACATGCTGCCTCGCGATCTCGCCATGATCGAACTGGCAGCCCGCGAGCTCATCGGTCGGGTTTGACGGCGCGACGGCGAGAGATGAGTCCAATCCGGTTCAGTGGCCCGTAGCGGAACCACGCCCGCCCAACCAGTGCTTCGAGCGGCACCGGTCCGTAGCGGCGCGAGTCGAACGACAGCGCGCCGTTGTCGCCCAGCAGCCAGGCCTCGTCGGGACCCAGGCGCAGTATCCCGGCCGAGATCCGCACCCGGTCGCCCCGGTGAGCGGCCACCCGCTTGATAGCGAGGATGTCCGATCCGGGCTCGCGGAAGACGACAACGCTCTCGCGCCGCGGCCAGGCGCCCGTGGTCTGATCGACCAGCAGCCAGTCGCCCGCGAGGAGGGTCGGGGCCATGCTCTCCTCGGCCACAGCCACTCGCCAGATGCCACGGCCGGCGCGCTCCCGCCACCCCTTCGACCGCCCCGCGTCTGCACTTACGAAGACGCCGGAGGACCAGCCTCCGGCGTCGCTCGCGTCCGATGCCTCTTGCGGCCCGACGGTCATTACTTCTTGGTCGACCAGAAGATGTCGGCGTACTCCTTGACCGCGGCCTCGAGCTCGGCCGCCGCCGCGGCGTCGATGTTCTGCTTGTTCTTCGACGCGAGCTTCAGGATCTTCCAGGTTCGGTCGTGAAGGTCGGGATAACGTTCCAGGTGTTCGGGCTTGAAGTAGTCGCTCCAGATGACCTGGATCTCGTGCTTGACGATCTCGGCGTGCTGTTCCTTGATCGCGATGCAGCGCACAAACTTGGCCCTGTCGGCCTCCGACAAGCTCTCCTTCGGCAGCTGGCCGATCAGCTCGACCATTCGAGCGACGGTTCGCGCCGCCAGCTCAGCCCCGTGCGGGTCGTAGATACCGCACGGAACGTCGCAATGCGCGTAGACGGTCGTGGCCGGCATCAGCCAGTGGGTGAATCGGGACATACATCTCCTCCCGGCGCGGGACGGCAGGCGAGGCGGGAAACAAGAAGGCAGCTTCGCTGGGCCTCAGCCGTGGTCAAGTGTCGGAGGGGCCGACCCGGCCTGTCAAACTCAGGGTCGCGGCGGCCCGGTGGCCGGGTCCGCTCGCTGCGTGGCGTAAGGTGTGGAGCAGGCATGAACACACACCGAGCTTGTCCGGACTCCGACGCGTTCGGCAGCCGGTCGGCAATGTTCGATGGCGTATTGCCTCCACGCCCCCTCCACGGTAAACACACTTCGGCCCCATGAACATTTCAGCCTGGCTGCAGAAAACCGCCCGATCATTCGGCCTGTCGGTTCGCCCTTTACCCAGGCGGCGGCGCCAAATCCAGGGATCCTTGACGGATGCCCGCCAATCGAGCAGCCACACCGGGAGCCTCCACGACCCGATGAACAGCACGTACACGACTCAGGGGAACGTCCGGACGGCCGTGCCATCGCGTAAAGCCCGCCGCCTGCCCGTGCCACGGGTCTGGCCGGTGACGGCCAACGACATCTACGCCCTTCTCGGCGGAAACGCCGTGCTGATCCTGGGCATGTGGGTCCGCCACGGTGGGCTCGGGCTGTTGAACACGACGGCCGGCATCTTCACCGCTGCGGGCGAGATCGCCGCTCTGTACGGGACTTACCTGGTTCTCATTCAGCTGATCCTGATGTCGCGCAGCCCGTGGCTGGATCAGGTCTTCGGCCAGGACCGGATCACCGACGCTCACAGATGGGTTGGTTTCTCGGCCATCTGGCTGCTTGTCGCCCACGCCATCCTGACTACTGTCGGCTATTCGATGAGCCTCGGCGGCAGATCCGTCATCGACGAGTTCGTCACGCTGCTGACGACCTTCCCTTATGTGCTCTGGTCCGCCATTGGGCTGCTTCTGTTCGTCGTTGTGGGCGTGAGCTCGGTTCGTGCGGTTCGTCGCAACGCCTCCTACGAGACCTGGTACGCCATCCATCTCTGCACGTACCTGGCCATTGCGCTCGCATTCCTGCACCAGCTCTTCGTGGGCGTGGACTTCACGACCGACCTGGTCGCCCGCGTCTACTGGATCGGGCTTTACGTGTTCGCGTTCGGGACGCTCCTTGTCTTCCGCTTCGGCCAGCCGATCTCCATCACCTGGCGCCACCGCTTCCGCGTTGCCAATGTCGTTGAGGAAGCGCCCGGTGTCGCATCGCTCTACCTGGCCGGCCGCGACCTCGATCAGCTGCCCGTCCGGGCCGGCCAGTGGTTCCGTCTCCGCTTCCTGACCCGGGACGGCTGGTTCCGAGCCCACCCGTTCTCCATCTCGGCCGCGCCGAACGGCAAGTACCTGCGATTCACGATCAAGGAGCTTGGCGACCATACGAAGAAGATGAGGGAAATCCCGGTTGGAACCCCGGTCTTCCTGGAGGGCCCGTACGGTGCCCTTACGGGTGCCGCCCGAACCCGGGCCAGGGTCCTGCTCGTTGCAGGCGGTATCGGCATCACCCCCTTGCGTGCTCTGCTCGAGGAGTTGCCGGCGTCGCGGGGCAACCTGACACTCGTCTACCGCGCCAGCGGGCCGGAGGAGCTGGTTTTCAAGCGTGAGCTCGACGAGTTGGCCAGCCTGCGCGGCGCCACGGTCCACTACCTGGTCGGCCGCCGTGGGTCGCGCGAGATGCCGCGCGATCCCCTCGATCCCAGGGCGCTACGGCGGCTCGTGCCCGACATTCGAGACCGTGACATCTACGTCTGCGGTCCGGGCGGGATGATGCAGCGGGTCCTGAGCGGCTTGCGCTGGCTGCGGATCCCCGAACAGCAGATCCACTACGAACGCTTTGCGTTCTGATGAGCAAGAAGCGGTCCAATGACTAAACGACCCCTGGTCGCGACCCTGCTGACCACGGCCGCACTTGCGCTTCTCCTGAGCTTCAAGACGCCGCAGGTCATCAGCCTCAGCACAACGACCCAGAACGGCTCCGGCGCGTCGCCCGGTGTCAAGAGCACGTACACGGGCCAGGTCACCGGCTCCGCCGTTCAGATTCCGTTCGGCACGGTGCAGGTCCAGGTCACGTTCCAGAACGGCACGATCACGGACGTCCAGCCGCTCCAGATGCCCACCGATCGTTCGCTCTCGGTGCAGATCGCCCAATACGCGGCGCCGCAGCTGCGGAGCGAGGTCCTGGCGGCCCAGAGCGCCCAAGTGAATACGATCTCGGGCGCGACCTACACGAGCATGGGCTACCTGCAGTCGCTGCAGTCGGCTCTCGACCAGGCCGGCGTGTAGCGGCTCATCCTGAGGCCGTATTGGCCCTGTGGCTTGACAGGCGGCGACTGGGCGCCGATGGCACAAGACTCCCGGCCCCGGGTATGATCTGACCGTGATCGAGGAGCCGACGACCCCATTCGACGGCGGGCCGGGCGCATGCCCGTTCGTTGCTTTCGAGGAGGATCGGGACCACCGCGCGAGCAGTCCGGACTACCGCCACCGCTGCTTTGCCGCGCCCGAGCCGGAGCCTCGAGCCTTCCCGCATCAGGAGCGCTACTGCCTCTCGGCCGACTTCGCGCAATGTCCGATCTTTTTGGATTGGGCCCGCCAGGAAGCTGCGGGCGTGCTCGACGAAGCAGCCGCGGTCGCGACCGCGGCTGCCGGCGGGGCCCAGGAGGGCGAAGCGGCTGCGGCCACGGCCGTGACCCCCGACGAAGCAGCCGCGCCGGCCTTCCTGGCCGCCCGGGGGCGAACCGCCCCGGCTGCCGATTTGCCCTCTGCGTCTCGCCGCGCCGCCGACGTCAGCGCCGGCCTGTGGAGCTACGACGGCGAGACTTCCCGTTCCCCGGCGCCGACCGCGCCGCCGCCGCCGTCCTCGCTCCCGGAGCCGACCGTTTCGATGGCCCGTCGTGGCCCGAGCCACCCGGGATGGGAGAACCCACCTCGCGTGGAGAGCTTCCCAAGGCTCCGCAGCCGGGAAGAACACCGGGCCAATCAACCACTCCTCGTCGCCGCCGTCGGCGTGGCCCTGGTTATGGTCGCGCTCGTGGTCTTTCCGATAATAATCAACTCGAGGAACAGCACGCCGGCCGCGAGTGGGTCGCCGGCAGCGTTGGCGAGCGGCTCGGGCAATGGGCTGGAGAGCGCCGCGCCGTCCGATACCGCCTCGCCGGGAACGAGCTTCCAGTCCTACATTGTCAAGGACACCGACGTCACCGGCCTCTCCGGGATCGCGGCCAAGTTCAACATCACCTTGGTAACCCTGGAAGCCGCCAACCCGCAGATCGCCAACTTCAACGTCATCTGGGCGGGCATGGTCGTCTACATTCCACCGCCCGGCTGGCAACCGTCCCCGAGCGCGTCCCCACCAGTCGCCTCGCCGTCTGCCACCTAGGCAGGTCTGCCGGCCGGTTCGGCTAGCGCGGCGTCAGGTTGATGGCCGTGATCTTGCCCGCCT
>DASWZK010000094.1:0-14343 GCA_036404515.1 Candidatus Limnocylindrales bacterium | reverse complement strand
TGAAGTCACCCTCTTGTGCGATCCGCCCCGCATCAAAGACCAGGATCCTGTCCGCGTTCCTGAGAGTCGTCAGCCGGTGAGCAATCGTGATGATCGTCTTGCCCTTGAATATCCTCTCGATGTTCCGTTGGATGATGGCTTCGTTCGTGTTGTCCAGAGCGGACGTGGCCTCATCGAAGACGATCAACTGGGGTGCTTGCAGCATGACGCGGGCCAGGGCCAATCTTTGCCGCTGCCCGCCGCTCAGGTTATTGCCATTCTCTGCGACGTGGCCACCGAAACCGCCGAGATTCTCCCGGATCTCTTCAAGAATGCAGGCATGCCTGGCCGCCTCAGTCAGCTCCTCGTCGCCTACGTCACGTCCGCATCCGTAGAGTATGTTGTCCCTGATCGTACCCTCGAAGACGAAGGGTTTCTGAGGAACGTAGGCAACCTTCTCGGCCAGCTCTTGCCTGGAGATTGTCTCCAGTCCTTCACCGAATAGCGACACCTCGCCGGTGTACCCGTGGATCAACCTCAGGAGAATATGAATGAACGTTGTCTTCCCACAGCCGGAAGCACCTGCGATCCCGACACTCTCGCCTTTCTTGATCGCCAGACTGACCCCATCCAAGGTCGTCACGGGATCAGTCCCGGGATAGGCAAAGGACAGGTCCTTGACCGACACGGCCGCTTCACCCGCGCCCGCTTCTATCCTGGCAGTCGGTTGTTGCCCGGCAAATGAGGTGTCGAGCGGCTGATGCAGGATGTTGTAGAGATCGTTGACCTGGATTGAGTACTCGGACGCCTCGTCAAGTTCGGTATGAATCTCGCGCAGAGGCGTCGTGATGTTCGTGAACAGGATGGCGTAGACCAGGATATCCCCGCTTGAGATCAAGCCGCGCGAAGCCATGTAGATCGAGAGGACGATCACGACAATGGTGAAGAACCCCTCGTTGAGCGACTTTACTGCGTCATACAGCGCCATGTATATATGGTGCTTGATCTCGATCTTGCGCCGTTCTTCCGCCGTCTTCTCGACCTTCGAGACCTCAAACCCCACGGTGTCCAGGACTCGAATGGTCTCGATACCCCCCAGCATTTCAACCACCTTTCCGTCGACCTTCTCCTTCTGCCTCAATAGGGCGACCCGGATTCCCTTCTGCGAAGAGACCTGTTTGACAACCAAAAGCAACCCGGTGGGGATGATCAGGATCATGACGGAGGCAATCAGCGGCTTCTCCACGAAGGCGATGGCAATGGCTGCCATCGCGGCAAAGAAGAAGGGCATGAACTCCAAGAAGATGAGTTTGAGAAGGCTGATTAGTCCTTCGATGGATCGGAAGATACGCCCGTACAACGAGCCGATCTGTTGTTGATATAGGAAGCCGCCTATGTCGGCTCTGAGCAATCGGTCGATGACCTCGACCGTCTGGCGCTTGTCGGTCTGGGTGGCGATATCTTCAATCAGGTACTTCCGAACTACGGTCAACCCTTCTCGGACCAGGACTACAACGCTGAGCCGCACCATAAAGGGAACTGCAACGCCGAACTGAATGACATTGCTGCCCACCAGTTGATCAACCATTTGTCCCAGGATCACGGCGGGCCATTGGCAAGGATGCCAGTTATGAGCATTATGAAAGTTGCAACACTGAGACGCTGCTTGTCTCTTCGGCTCATCAAGCCGATCGATCGTTTGACACCCAGGAAGATGTCGCTGAACGCGGTGTTCATATTTGTCATCTCAAGATTCGAGCGGCTGGGAGGCCGTTGGCTCGCAAGCAGCGGCGCGATAGGATGAGCCTCATTAGATATCAGCAATATGGGCGCGGGCATTCGGAGTGTCAAGCTGTCGTTCCCTCGGGGTCGTAGCTGCTCCGCGGCGGCGGGACTGACGGGGTGTACTCTCGGCAGGTTTGAATGAACGAATGCGGGCGGTGCGGCGAGGGACGAATGGGCCCGGCTGTCGGGGCTCCGGTCAGTGGCCGGTCATGATTAGCCGCCGGTGGCCATGCCGTGGCTTATTCATGGTCTGATGCGCGCGGATCGAGGCTCGCGCCGCACTCGCTGCGGCGACTGTCGCACGTTGCGCTTCGGCCCATGCGCACAAGGGAATCGCGAACTGGCGGCCAGTTGCGCGCCGACTGCTGGCGGGTTGATGAAGGCCGCTCGGCCTACGGCTGAGCCGATGGCGCTGGCGGGGTTCCGCAGGGCGAGTACTGGTGAAGGATCGACGACGTGCACGCGCCGTAGGAGTAGTCGTTCGCGTTGGCCTGGCCTGGTCCGAAGAACGGGTATGCCGCCACGACCGAGAAGACCAGATAGACCGCCAGCAGGGCCAGCGGGCTGATCCGCCGCTGCAGCAACCACCATGTCGTTACCACGAGGCCGAGCGCCAGGGCGCCGGGGAAGAGCGGGTCGATGATGGCCGCCTGGAGGTTCATCTGAGCGCCGGCGATGGTTACGGTTGGGGCCAGGTTCACGACCACGAAGTTGGCCGCGAGAGCACCCAGGACCATATTGCCGAGGACGCCGGCTCCGATCAGGACGCGGTCGATGGTCCCTGACCGCAGGATCTCGGTCACGAACGACCGGCCGCGGGCGTAGCCCTGCATCCACGCCGTGTACCCGATGGTCACGATCACGATCGAGACGAGGACCATGTAGATGATCGCGCCCAGGGGGTTACCCGTGGCGCCGGAGAGCGTCGGCACGGCCGTGCCGCTCGCCGTTCCGCCCGCGATGCCGATGCCGAGCGCGAGCAGGATCGGCGTGATCGTGCTCTGGCTCAGCGTGTCGCCGATGCCCGCCATCGGTCCCATGAGGCCGGACTTGACCGAGTTGATCGCGTCGTCGTCGATGGCGGCGCCGTTGGCACGCTGCTCCTCCATGGCGATAACCGTGCCGTGGACGACGTTGCCGAAGTTGGGCTCGGTGTTGAAGAAGACCAGGTGCCTTTGAAGCGCCGCGCGAATGTCTTCCGGCGTCGTGTAGAGGCGCCTGATGATCGGCGTCATGGCATGCGCGAAGCCGGTGCCCTGAAGGCGCTCGTAGCTGTAGTTGGCGTGGGCGAAGAAGGTCCACAGGGCCCAGGACTTGATCAGGTCGCCGCGCGTGAGGCGAATTCCCTGCGCGGGCGCCGGGGCCCCGGTCGAGGGGGCCGTCTGTGAGGGCTCGGCGGCCCTGGCCGTCTCCACGGCGATCGCCGGCGAGGCACCAACTGGTCGCACGAAGCTCAGGTGGAGGTAGGCCATGGCCAGCCCGATGGCCGCAACGACGACCAGAGAAATCGACCCATGGGTCACCGTCATCAGGATGAAACCGATGAAGAAGTAGGGGATCGCAGAGCCGCGGAAGATGAAGCGCATGTTCAGGGCGATGCCGATGGCCGGCAGGATCCCGCCCGCAATGACCAGCCCGTTGACCGTCCAGAGCGGCAGGCGATTGAGGGCGTCCTGGACGTAGGTTGGGCCGTTCAGCGCAAACAGAAAGACCGGCACGAAGCTGATGACGAAGAGCAGAAGCTGGCCGGGCAGCCAGTTCATCAGGGCGACCCCGGCGATGTCGGCTTTCTCGGCCCGGGCATCGGCCCAATGGGCGAAGACCGCGTCGATGGCCATCCGGCCGTAGAAGATGGTCGTCCCGAGGAGCCCCAGGCCGAACGCGATCGTGACGGCCTTGGCTGGGTCGAAGCCGCTGGCCAGGGCGACGGTCGTCCCGACCCAGCCGGCGAACCCGGCGTCGGCCGGCAACGTGCCGCCGGCCGAGATGAAGCCCAGGTAGGGGACGTTGATGGCCGCTCCGATGAGCGTCCCCTGGGCGGGATCGCCAAGGATCAAGCCGACGAAGAAGCCTGCGACCAGCGGCCGGTAGAGCGTGAAGAACGCCAGGCCGAAGAGCCAGGGGCTGTTGGCCAGGTAATAGCCGATCGCAATCAGCGCCGCCTGCCACGCACTGACAGTGATCTGGTGGGCGCCGGCCGCGGCAGTGCCGGAGCTTGAGCCCAGAACCGCCGCGGGCATCGCTGCGGCCAGGATCAACACCAGCATCAGTCCCGCGCCGACGGCCGCGTACTTGCGGTACATCTTTCTCCTCTTGGTGCCGCCCGCGCGGTTCACTTGCCGGAATCCACCGAACGAAACGGGATCGGCCGATCGTCGGCGACGATCTGGATCTGGACCCTGGTACCAAGTCGCTCCAGCTCCCGCAGTTCCCGGAGCTCGTCCGGGCTCACGGAGATAGTCCTGTGGAGGCGCTTCCGACCGGGCCCGGAGCCCATGCCGCCCAGGTCTACGACCTCGATCGGGACGCCCGCCTGGCGCAGACTCAGGATCGTTCTGGGCGATCGGGCGAGGACGATCACCGGCTCCGGCGTCCCGGCCAGATCGATGCAGCGCGCTGCGCCGCTGGCGACGTCGTGAACCTCCACCGGCACGCCCTGCGGCGCGGCCAGCGTCAGGACTTCGCGCAGGAACTCGTCGCGGGCGCTGGCATCGTCGACGATCACGATCCGCTGCGCGCCGAGGGCTCGAAGCCAGACGGCCACGACCTGGCCGTGGATCAGGCGATCGTCGATACGGACGAGGCGAAGGCTCACGACGGTAGAACCGTCTCAGGAGGCGCGTCGGGCGCGGTGGCGCTCCGTCTCGACGATGCCGCTCCGCCCGACCTCGAGCAACCGTTCGACGAGCGCGCCGTCGAGGTCGCCATCGGCGAGAGCCGCCTCGACCGCGACGGCAAGGTTCATACCGGAGATGCACACGACCCGTGGCGACCGGCGAGCGATGGACGAGGCCACGTTGAAGGGAGTTCCGCCGAGCAGGTCGCACAGGACCAGGACCCGGCGTGCCCGTCCGCCGCGGCCCGGCTCGCGGTCGAGGCCGTGATCCTGACCGATGGCGGCACGCAGGGCGTCGGCATAGTGGTCGGGCGACTCGGTCGGCTCCAGGCCGACCGCCGCGATGTCGGCGATGGGTCCGCAAACAAGCTCGGCGGTGGCGAGCATGGCAGCGGGCAGGGTTCCGTGGCCGGCGATGACTATTCGGAACGTCCGCACTGAACGCCTCCGTCGGTGTGCCGTTGCGCTGCAGCGGCCCCTGGGCCAGACGCCCGTCGAGGCTGCCCGGCCGGACTTGACTCTGCCAGTCGTGGCTGCAATTATTCTCACGCAATGACTTGCAGGGACCGTGTGGCCGTATAGTCGCGGCTCGATGCCCTGGCTGTCAAGGAGTGAGTCGGATGGCGGTCGAGGGCGAACCGGACATCACGTCGAACGGCTCGACGGAGGCCGCTGACACAGTCGGCGCTGCCAACCCGACGCAAGCCGCTATGCCATCGGAGGCCGCCGGCTCGCCCAAGCTCGCCGGTTCGGACACTTTCGAGGCGTCGAGCCAACGCGAGATGATGCGGTTGGTCGCGCAGCTCTACTACGTGCGGGAGCTCGGCCAGCCGGACATCGCAAACCTGACCGGTTTCTCGATCTCGAAGGTCTCCCGACTCCTGGCCGCGGCCCGAGCCGCCGGCGTGGTCCGCATCTCCGTGGAGGGAGCGCCGTCGGTGCCGACGCCGCTGGCCCGCAAGCTGTCCGAGGCACTTGGCCTCGAAGTCTGGGTGACGCCCGGCCACGAGACCGCGCCGGCTCTCGCGGCCCGCCTGTGCGGCGTCGCGGCCGCCCCTCGTCTGGCCGACGAGCTGCCCGCGGAGGGGGTCATCGGGCTGACGGGCGGCTACACGGTCGAGTCGCTCGTAGCTGCGCTGCCTTCCGCCAGTCGTCCGATGGCCGTGGTCGTGCCGCTCGTCGGCGGTTGGGATTCGAGCAACCCCCACCTCAACAGCAACGAGATCGCCCGCCATATGGCCGAGCGCATCGGGGCCGGCGTGCGTCTGCTCCACGCCCCGGGTCTGCTCGACAGTGAAGCCACGACGCTCGCCCTGCTGTCCGATAGCGCCGTCACCGCCACCACTCGCTTCTGGGATGAGCTGCGGCTGGCACTGGTGGGCATGAGCGGCGCGCCCCGCTTCTCGCCCGGCTACGGCACGGTCATGGACCGACTTGACGAGGACGGTCGAGCCAGACTTGCGGAGAAGGGCGCGGTGGGCGACGTGGCCGGACATCTTGTTCGCCTCGACGGCTCGTTCGTCCAGGACGAGTGGGAGCGCCGGACGATCTCCATCCCGATCGAGACGCTCCGCAGAGTGCCGCGCGTCGTCGGCATCGCCGCCGGGACGAACAAGATCGAGACGATCGTGGCCGGGGCTCGGACCGGCTTGTTGAACTTGCTCATCACCGACGAGCCCACGGCGGCGGCTGCCCTCGAGCTGATGGCGTCGGGCGGATAGTCCGACTCAGGGCCGATGACCTCGGCCCTGAGTCGGCGGTATAGTCAGTTCCGATGCCTCGCCGCCCCGGCGGCCGTGGCTTCGGGGGCGGCCGCCTGGCCAATCGGCCCCCGCGTCTGGCGCGATCGAGGATTCGGAATGTTGGCAGGGCGGCCGGTTGCGGCACCGAATGCACGAGCGGCCCGGATCAGCGGAGTGGCGTTTGCCGTTGGCGGCGCCGTCGTCGTCATTGGCGGCGTCGCCTCGATCCTCCTGGGCATGCCGGCCGCCGCCCACGATCTCGTGCCGGTGACCGGACCGGCGGATGTGGTGGGGCGTTTCGGTCAGATGGCGCCGATCCTTGCAGCGGCCGTCGCGGCGATCGTCGTCGTGGCTGTCGCCGCCTTTCTGGCGGCGCGGCGCCTGGACCCCGCGGCCGCCTCGATAGAGCTGCTGGTTCTCGGTCTCGCCATAGACTTATGCATCGGCGGGGCGGCCGGGCGCATCGGCCACGCTACCTATGGGGGCGTGATGGGCGCGGCGGTGGCCTGCCTGATGGGCGGAGCGGCCGTGGTGGCCGGCGGCATCGTAGCCAGCCTCGGCCGCGAATGAAGGCCGCGACGTGAAGGACCTGGAGGGCTCCAAGACCCAGCGCAAAGATGACGAGGAAGACCCAGTTTTGGTTCGGCCGCCCGATCGACCCAGGTTTCGGCCGAGGCGGACCTTCGAGAGCGGCATCGGGGCGATCCTGTTGATCGATGCCCTGGCGCTGCTGCTGGTGGTGGCGTCGGCGCCGGCGGCATACCTGTGGCTCGACCAATCGCACCCCAGCCCGATATCCGGAACGGCGGCAGGGCAGACGCTGCCCGGCCCTACGCCGATACCGGGCGCTTCACCGGGCGGCGGAAGCTCCGCGCCGGGCGCGTCGCTCCCGCCCGGATCGTCGGGCGCCCCTTCCGCCGGCCCATCGCCGAAGCTCGCCTACGGCAATGGCACGTGGATCGGGACGGATCCGCTGCCGGTGGCGCGGTGGGCAACCGCAAGCGTGCTTCTGCACGACGGCCGGATCATGGTGGTCGGCGGGGCTACCGGCACCTCCAGCTTCGACGCGGTGGCGTCGGCCACCATCTTCGACCCGCCCAGCGGCCATTGGAGCGCAGTGACCGACATGCTCCAGCCCCGTGCCTATGCGATGGCGGTCACCCTGGCCGATGGCTCGGTACTCGTGGCGGGCGGCTCACGGAACGGTCAGCCGCTTGACACGGCCGAGCTCTACAACCCCGACAACGGAACCTGGGTCGCGACCGGACGGCTCAACCTGCCCCGAACGCAGGGCACTTTGACGCTGCTCGGCGACGGGCGAGTCCTGGCGGCCGGAGGCGGAATCGAGGGCGCGCCCGGGTGGAGCTCGACTGCGTCGGCCGAGATCTTCGATCCAAAGCTCGGCACCTGGACGATCGTGCCTCCCATGTCGGTGGCGCGAGCCCGTCACACTGCCACTCTCCTGGCTGACGGTGAGGTCCTGGTCGCCGGCGGAGCCACCACCTACCACGGCGAGACAGGATCGGTGACCGCAACCGCCGAGATGTTCGATCCCACGTCGAACTCCTGGAGGGCTGCCGCGCCGATGTCCGAGCCGCGGTACGTCGCTGGGGGCGTGCTTCTGAACGACGGTCGGGTGCTGGTGGCAGGCGGCTGGTATTCGACCAGCAACAGCGACCCGAGTCACGACACGGCCGAGATCTACGACCCGGCAACCAACCGATGGGCGGCTACGGGGTCCCTGACGAGCGGGCGAGCCGAATACAGCCTGGTCCGCCTGCCGGATGGCCGCGTGCTTGCAGCCGGTGGCGTCGATCCGGCGTACAGAGTCCAGGCGACCAGCGAACTGTTCGATCCTGGGACCGGCCACTGGCAGGCGACCGGCAGCCTCGACGTCGCGACCATGTGGCCGGCAGCCCAGGTGCTGCCGGACGGCCGGGTCCTCGTCGCCGGTGGCGGTCTGGACGCGCTCGCCGATCACGTGACCGCCGCCTGCGAGATCTACGCGCCCCCGCCACTTCAGACCGCGCGAGCGGAGACACCGAACCCAGCGTGAACTTCCTGCGGCGAGGCAACCGCGTGCGGTCCAACCCATCCGCGCCAGGCTCGATGGTCGTCGTAGAGGCCGGGCGGACCAGGACGTTCACCGTGCAGCCGGGTCAGCGCCTGGTCCTCGGGCGGGGCGCCGGGGCGGATATCGCCCTCGTCGATCCGCGGGTCAGCCCAAACCACGCTCTGATCGAGCGACGCGGACCGGGCTGGTTGGTCAGCAGCCTGGACGCTGCCAACCGGCCTGGCTTCTCGACCCGACCGGGAGGGCTCAGCCGATCGGGACCGAACTGGGTTTGCGCTCGGGAGAGCTGGTCATCGGCAGCTGCCAGGCGATGCTCTACCCGCCCGCCTAGCGGCGAGGATCTGGTTGGAGGGCCGTGTGGGATTCGGACCCACGACCAGCCGATTAAAAGTCGGCGGCTCTACCACTGAGCTAACGGCCCTCGAGATGCGCGCGACGGGGCGGCAGCGACGATAGTACTGCCCGCCGCCCCGAAACCGGGTTCGGTCGCCCAGGGCGTCGTCAGTTGCCCAGGTCCTTGACCGCCGCGAGCAGTTCCGCATCGCCGGAAGAGTTGAGCTGCGAGGTGGTCATTGCGCCGAGCGTGGTCGGGTCGATGGGCAGGACGTTGGCGGGCATCGCGACGATCTGGTTGGGCGTTATGCCGACCCCGAAGATGCGGTGGCCGTTGGGTGTGAGCCACCACGCGGTGCCGAGGAAGATGACGGAACCGTCCGAAAGCGTGAACTGCTGGAGGACCGTGCCCGTTCCAAAGGTGGCCACGCCGACGATCTTGGCCCGTCCGGAATCCTGGAGCGCGCCCGCCACGATCTCCGAGGAGCTGGCCGAGTCATGGTCGACGAGGACGACCAGTGGCAGGTTCGTGTGGGTCTGCTTGGGGTCGACGTCGATGTCCGTGTCGTTGCCGTTGGCGTCCTGCTGGATGTATACGACCCCGCTCGACATGAACTCACTGGCCACTTCCTGGGCTTCGGAGGCGTAGCCGCCTGGGTTGCCTCGCAGGTCGAGGATGATCGAGGTGGCCCCGGCCTTCTGTGCCGCCGCGATGGCTGCCTGCACCTCATCGCTGGCGCTGCTCGAGAATTCGCTCAGGGCGATGTCCGCGATGTGGGTGCCGGGAACGATGCCCCAGCCGACCAGCGGGACGACGACATTGGCTCGGGTGATGGTGATGTCGACCGGGGTCGTGGTTCCGAGATGAATGACCGAGATCGTGACCTTCGTTCCCGCCGTGCCCCGGATCTCGGCGCCGAGCTGGTCGAAGGTTATGGTGGCCGTGGAGACGCCGTTCACGGCGGTGATCTGGTCGCCGGCTTTGACTCCGCTCGCGGCGGCAGGCGACCCGGCGATGACCTTATCGACCGTGAATACTCCGTTATTGCCCGACAGCAGCACGCCGATGCCGGCGACGCTGGCGCTGAGAGAGGCCTCGAAGGCGGCGTACTCGGCGGGCGTGAGGAAGGTCGAGTGACCGGTGTCGCCGAGGCTGTCGACCATGCCCGCTATTGCGCCGTAGAGCAGCTGCTGGTCTGTGACCGACGCCCGGCCGACGAAGTCCTGTTTCACGATCTGCAGGGCTTCGCTGTAGAGGGCGTAGTCCGAATTCGCGCCGCTGGCGGCCGCGGCAGTCCCGGGCTGCCCATTTTGGGATGTGGTGTTCGGAAAGCCGAAGTGGTCGGTGACCATCCCCCCGGAGAACGCGATCATGCATGCAGCGATGACGACTAGAAACTGCGGAAGCCGGCTGCGATGGCGCGAGGACACGTCCCCCGCGGGCGGCTGGCTCGGATATCCGAACGGCCTGGGCGGCGGGTAGGGCTGCCAGCCCGGCTGGGGTGGCCAGCTCTGGCCCTGCTGCCAGCCGGGGTTGGGTTGCCACGCCGGTGGAGCGGGCGGTTGCGGTGGCCCCTGCCACGCCGGTGGAGCGGGCGGTGGCTGCGGTGCCTGCCACTGGCTCGGCCCGCCCGGTGGTGGCGCCCACGGGTTCCCGTCGGAACCGTTCCACACGATTGGCTGCGGCGGCCACGGGGAAGGTTGGGTGGGCAGTGGTGCGGAGGTCGGTGCCGGTACGGCGGGAGCCTCGGTGGCGGATTCGGCGGGACCGGCGGAATCTCCGCCACTCTGTCCACCGGCCGCGGCTTCGGCCTCAGAACCAGCGGCCGTGCTCCAGCCGGCCGGTTCGCCGGGCGGTGTAGCCGATCCATCTTGTGTCGTGTCGTCGTATCGCATGCCAGGCCTCCAGGTTTCGCTGCAGCCCACATGATGGCGCACCTGGTCTGACGGGGATGCTGAAGGCGTGGGCGTTGCAGCGAAGGTCGTAGGATGGGTACAGGAGAGACGAAGATGTCCGACGCCGATCGATCTGCGCTTGTCAAGCCGGGCTGGCAGAGCCACCCGGACTCGATCTCGCCCACGGTGCTCATCCTCGGCGGCTTCATGACCGCGCCGCCGATGTATCGCCGGCTAGAAGGTCGGCTGAAGGATCGCGGCGCCGCTGGGACGGTCGTGGCCAACGTCTGGACACCGGACTGGATGCTGGCAGGCATCCGCGGCACGGGGCCGATATCCACGCGCTCCTCACATGCACTGCGCGACGCCGTCCGCCTCTCACGCGACGTCTCCGGAGGGGCGCCGGTGCTCGTGGTCGGCCACTCCGCCGGCGGGATCACGGGCCGGCTGCTTACCGCGCCCGAGCCGTTTCCCGGTCGGAAGCTAGATGCCGCACGCTGGATAGGTGCGATCGTCACCCTCGGCACTCCCCACCGGCTTTCCACCGCGGAGGGGGTCGGCCGCCGGGTGAACGAAGTGGCGTCGGCCATCGCCGACGAAGCGGTTCCGGGCGCCTTCTTCGCGCCGGAGATCGGCTACCTGTCGGTGGCATCGCGCGCAATCCGTGGCGACCCCAACGGCAGCGGCCGCGAGCGGGTTGCCCACCTGCTGTATCGGTCCGTCATCGGGGCTGCGGCCGTGCCGGGCACGGAGGGCGACGGGCTGGTGCCGGTGGTGGCTGCGAGCCTCGACGGCGCCCGCCAGGTCGTCCTCGACCACGCGATCCACGGTCCCGGCGCGGGTGGCCCCTGGTATGGCAGCGACGACAGCGTGGACTGGTGGTGGCCGATTGCCCTGGAGACGTGGCGGTCGGCGCTCGAGCACCAGGCTCGGACTCGAACGGCTCGAATGGTTGGTTCGTCGGAGACCGCCCTAGCCTGACGGCCGATCGGTTCCACGCCGCGACGCACCCTGTCCGTCCCGCCCGAATTGACGGGCCTCGCGTCCATCGCTACAGTTCCCGGCGCGGGGTGGAGCAGCGGCAGCTCGTCGGGCTCATAACCCGAAGGTCGGCGGTTCGAATCCGTCCCCCGCAACCAAGCTCTGAACGTGAAACCCGGCCGATCGGCCGGGTTTCGTCGTCTCTGGCAGGTTCTCCGATCACATTCCGATCACATTCGGCGGTCGCCGCTGCGCCAACGACGACCCCGAGGGCGCCGGTCGAGGGTCCCCGTAGGCGCTTCGCTAGGTCCGAGCCAATAGCACGCCAAGGGGCTGACGCCCGCAGTGGCCGTCCTGGGCTACGAGATGGGGCGCCCACCATTGCTCGGCTCACCCCGATTGCGACACTATCGCGGCATCGTTTGCGGCTGCGGCTCCGACGGTGCTAGGCAGGGCCTAGTCCAAGCCCTTGGCATGTTCTCGCGGCGGATCGGCGGACGCCTGGGGCCGAGGGCCGCAGTGGACGCGCCCGGTGCGACGGAGCGGGCTTCTCGGACAACGTCGGCTCGGGAGCGGTCATCCGTCGGGCGTATGCTTGTTCGGTCGTGCCGCGGCCCGAGTCGGGTCCGTCGAGCCGCACGATTTCTGCCCGACGCCTGCCAGATCGAGGAAGCCCGCCATGGCCAAGAAGAAGAAAGACGTTCAGCCGACGCCGGCAGTCGGGGGCGTACCGAAGGGACTAAAGCGCCAGCTCAATAGGCTCGGGCGTGACCTCGCGATGACCCAGAAGCTCGAAGTCAAGCGAACCCGCCAGCTCGACAAAGCGCGCCAGCGTGGCGCGGCCCTCCAAGCAACGATTACGGCCCTGCGAGGGACGAGTGACGAGACGGTCGCCGCCGGCCCCCGGGCGTACTGCATGCGCGAGAAGCGGACTGTCGTGATGGCCAACCCTGTCGCCATGGTCATGCGCAACGGTCGGGATGCTCTGTCTGGGACCTGCTCGAGCTGCGGAGCCCGAGTGGTGACGACCGCTCGCAGGGCGGTCGAGCCCACCGCGGGCGACCGCCCTGCGCCGGTCGAGGCTCAGAAGATGGCCGGGCTCGATAAGGATGAACAGCGGTTCTTGGCTCTGCGCGAGACGCTTGCGGCTCTACGCCGCCGCCGCCCGCGAGCGTGATGAGGCCGCGTCTGACCAAGAGCGTGATGAGGCCGACCGGAAAGCGAAAGCGCTCTCAAAGGTAGCCAGCGCCGTTCTTGCGATGGAGCCCTGCGACTGACCGGCAGCGTCGTGCCTACGGTCCCTGAGCGGCGGCTATAGGACCCGACGATCTGCGGTTCGAAGGACTGAGCGAGTCGGCGACCTCGAAGTGCGAGTGCTCGAGCTGGCGAGGGAGTATCCGGGCGCATGACGGCGGCAGCTCAGCAGGACTCGTAGCCCCGCCCATGGCAGGTCGTGCAGCTGGGCTGGCTGACGCAGCCATCCACGATCGCCCCATCGTGCGATGGCCGGGTCGGGAGGCGCGGGCCGGGCGGTGCCGGCCAGTCGGGCGGCTGCGTCGGGGCCATTAAGACCCTCAACACTCGTGGGATAATCTGCGCATTCACGGGGGGCTTTGACACGCGGCCCGCATACACTGGCCGCCCGGACCGCGCCGAGCCACTGGCGAGACCGACCCGCTGAGCGTGCGCGTGGGGACACGCGACAGGAGGGCGCTCCATGAGGTCGAGACTTGCTAGCTTCTGCTTCGCCGCGATCCTGGCAGCGATGCTGGCCCTGACCTCGGTCTCGGCCGCAGCCGCAGCCCAGCCGATGGGGACGCAGCCGACTGGGCAGTGGTTCACTATCTTTGCGTCCCAACAACTGCCGGCGGGCACGTGGTCGGCGGGAACGTACGACTATCTCTGGACCCTCCATCAAACCTGGACCTTGCCGGCTCCGGGGGGGGATGTCTACACCCCGCAGATGAATGGTCCCTACTCCGTGGACCCGTCAGCGGCCATTTATCCCGGCAACATGCTGATCAAGTTCGGGGGGCTTAAAGCCGCCACGTCGTTGGGCCACGGCTACAAGAACCCGCCGACGTGCACCGGCGTCTCTTCATTCAACCCGAAGCAGGTCACCCGCATCGCCGTCGCCCTGATTTCGGACCCAGCCATTACCAGGGCGCTTTGGAACCACGAGCTGGCAACCACGCGCCTGACCGCCATTCTGACGAAAGATGCCATCAACCAGCACGGCCGCGTCCACGTCCCCCCGATGCTGTTCCTGATGCCGGTCGTGACCGAACTCGCTGGTTCCAGTGTCGACCCCTATTGCGTGCCGGCCTTGTTGCGTTAGTCCGGCAACCGCAGCAGACCATTCATCCGGGGCTAACATCAGCGTCACCGTAGGCTCAGAGGCGATCTGGCAGTTCCTGGCACCATCATGGTACCCAGCTACTCGCCGGATCGCCTCAGGGCGCGAACACTTTTGCCTGGGGCCGCGGCGACCCCGCATTCGCGCTCGCCAGTAGCCTCTCAGCGGCCACCGCTCCGCTGGTCGGCTATGTCGTAGCGGCTCGTCGGTTGCGTCGGGAGCATCCGCTTGGTGATAAGGGCCGAGAGTGCACCCACGATGGAATGTCATGAAGAGGGGCCTCACCGGTGACAAGGTTGGGTTGCCAAAAGCAACCAGCACCGGGAGGCTCCAGCCATGTTGTACGTCGGATTGGACCTGT
>DASWZK010000093.1:0-36312 GCA_036404515.1 Candidatus Limnocylindrales bacterium | reverse complement strand
CCCACGCGCTGGGTCGGCGAGTCGGGGGTGACCAGAACCGGGAACGCGGTTTCGATTGCGACCAGCTCCCGCATCAGCTGGTCGTATTCGGAGTCGCTCAACTCCGGGGCGTCGGCCACGTAGTACATCTCGTTGGCTCTCCGGATGATCGGGACCAGCTCGGCGTGCCGGTGGGTGGCGTCCTCTTCGCCCCGTGCCCGGACCGCTTCAACCGCCTCGGACGCCACCGACAGCCCTATCGCCTCTTCGCTCACCTCGCTCACTCGACGCTCCTCCGTCCCTGCTCGTCCGGACGATTCTCGCCGATAGGCGCCTGCTGCGGCAGCACTTCTTGCGCCAGGCGGCTCATCCGGTCGTAGTGCGAGCCGGGCCAATAGATAGAATCACAATCGTCGCAGCGGCCGAAAGTATCGAAGTAGCGAAGCGTGCGAGGCTCGCCGGCAAGGCGCTCGACCACCTCAGAGCGATCCACCGGCCGGATCAAGCCGTTGCAGCGGACACATCGGGTGAACGGCGCCGCCGACCGCGAGAGGCTGTAGCGAGCCACGACCTTCGCGAGCTGACGGCGTGGGTCGTCGTCGCGCACCAGATAGCCGTACCGGACAACCGAACGCTTCAGGAGTCCACGATCGCGGGTGAGGAGGATTCGACCCTCCTCGGCGGAGGTTCGGGCCAGCTCAGGGTCGTCGGCGCGACGGTCGTATCGCGAGTCGAAGCCAAGCATTCGAAGGTATCGAGCCAGCCGCCCCAGGTGGCCGTCGAGCACGAACCGGGGCGGTTCGGGCGGGGTCGGGATCAGGCCGCCCAAACCGGCCAGCTCACCCGTCCGATCGAGCCCGAAGACCTCGATTCGATCGCCGGGCCGAAGCCGGTAGCCAAAGTCGACCGGTCGATCGTTCGCCAGGATGAGGTCGACCTCCGGGTGCGGGACGCCCAGTGCCTGAACCGTGTCCTTGACCGCAGGCGGGGACTCGAACTCGCGCGCGACCGGGAGGCCGCGCCGACCGACGGGCAGGAAATCGTTGAGCGACCCGTGGAATCGGACCGTGACCGTGGGCATCGGCCTATCGTCACGCCGCCGCGGCCGAAATGCCGCTCAGCCGCCGACTTCCGGTTCAGCCTTGAGCAGGTCCGCGTAGGGCTTGAGCACGTCGGCGTGAGGCCAGGTCTCGCGCATGATCCGCGTGACGAGCTCGTTATCGCACGAGTCCAGGTAAGGGACCTGCGCGACGTCGCGGACAACCGCCCGTACCAACTCGTGGGGCAGGTTCTTCCACGGTTCGATCGCGTTGGCGACATATCCGTCGAGGGTCAGACCGGAGTACTCCGGGAAGTTCCAGGTCTGCCAGGCCGTCCTGAAATCCTCCGAGTGCACCTCGAGCCAGGTCCCGAAATCGACCGAAAAGCCGTCGGTCAGCTTCACCGGAAGGATGACCCTGACGAAGAAGCCCACGTTCTTGATCGCCAGGAACGGATCTTCGCCCCACGTTTCGAGGAGCTCTTCCTCGATATCGAAAATGACGTCGGGTTGCTCGAACGTGACCGAGAGCGGACGGCCCCGTGGGTCACGGGCGATGCCGCAACAGGCGCACGGCTCGAGGGTAGCCTTGCCGCCGACCTTGGCGCGGCGGGCTCGCGATACGTTCGACTTGGTCATCTTGGGGAGGTTCCTACCTGGTAGCTGATCGATCGAAGCCGGCCGGATCGGTCCAGCCGGTGGAGACTCCATGGTAACCGGCCGTCCCGTTCGAGGCGTGCCACCGTTCGAGGCGTGCCGTCGCGAGCTGCCAGTCGGTCGACCCGGTGGGCGCCGGTCGGTCGACCGCTCGCCGGGCGCCAGCCGCCGTCCGCGTCGTCTGCGAACCGAACGCCTATCCGATCAACTCCAGGTTAGCGATGCTCGCCAGCAGGGTCTTCACGCCACCGCCATTCCCGAAGGCCACGGTGACCTCCTCGTCGTTCCGGGTCAGCTTGGAGGTGACAACGATGCCTTCGCCAAGTCGCGGGTGACGGATTCGGTCGCCATCGCGGAACTGCCTCTCGCCGGGGACGCGGGGACGGGCCGCCGGAGCCGGGCGAGGCTGCGACGGGGGCAGCGTCGGCGAGTCGGCGGCCGGTGGTCGCAGCGGCAAGCCGCGCGGCACGTTCAGGCTGCCCGACCGGGCGCCGGCCTCGTACGCCTCACGCCGCGCACCGAGGTCGCGCGTCGGCTTGAACACCTCCCCTGCCCTGGGTCCTCCCGCCGCCCCGCTGCCGGTTCGATAGGCCCCGCCGCCCGCGCGTATCGGCGTGCCGAAACGGCTTCCCAGACGCCGGCCGAAGACCAGGTCCGGATCGATGTTACCGACGTCGTCGTCGAAGTCGTCCGCTCGCTCCAGGCGCGGTCCGGCCATGAGCCCCGGGGGGACCTCGAACAGGAAGCGGCTCGGGACGGAGAGGCCGCCGCTTCCCCAGGTGGCCCGCCGGGCGGCGTGCGACAGGAACAGGAGCCGCTTAGCCCGGGTGATCCCCACGTAGGCGAGGCGCCTCTCCTCCTCGAGCTGCTTCTCGTCATCGAGCGACCGACTGTGCGGGAATACGCCCTCCTCCAGGCCGGCGATGAAGACGACGGGGAACTCGAGTCCCTTTGCGGCATGCAGGGTGATCAGCGTGACGGCATCTGCGCCGGCCTCGTAGGAATCCTGGTCGGCCACCAGCGCGGTCTCTTCGAGGAACCTGTCGAGGGCGTCGTCGGGCGTCAGGTCGTCGTAGCGCGTGGTCACCGACCGGAGTTCGAGCAGGTTGGCCCAGCGCTCCTCGCCCTCCACGGAGCCGTCCGCCAGCATCGCGCGGTAGCCCGAATCCTCCATCACGGCGTCGAGCAACTCGGGCAGCGGCAGCACCCCAATCCGCGTCCGCAGCCGCCCCACCAGAGCCGCGAAGCTACCGAGGGCGCTCCGGGCCCGGGAACCGAGCCCGTCCAGCCGTCCGGCCGCGCCGTCGACGATGGCGCTCCAGTACGTCGGGCCAGCTGACGAGCTTCCGGCCGCCATCCGCTCGGCTGCCCGTGGTTCGGCCATCCTTGTCCCGGCCGCCCCTGCTTCGACTGCTTCGTCCTCGGCCCCTGCCCGGATCGTCCGTCCACCTGCCGCCGCAACCCTCAGCTCCTCCAGTGTCTTCTCGCCAAGGCCGCGGGCGGGCACGTTGAGGATCCGCTCGAAGCTGACCTGGTCCGTGTCGCTTCGCAGGATACGAAGGTAGGCCAGCGCGTCCTTGACCTCGCGACGCTGGTAGAAGCGCGTCCCGCCGACCAGCTGATATCGGATGCCGTAGCGCAGGAACGCCTCTTCGATGGCCCGGCTCTGGGCGTTCGTCCTGTACATCACCGCCACATCGCCACGCTCCCAGCGCTCGGCCTCCTCGTCGGCCCGCCGCGTGAGGATCGAGCTGCGGCCCCCGGTCAGCTCTTCGACCCGGCGCGCGATCCACTCGGCTTCCTCCTCTTCGTTGTAGGCCTCGAACCGCTGAATCTGGCGTCCCCCGGCGTTGTCGGTCCAGAGTTTCTTGTCCTTGCGCGAGGAGTTGTGGGTGACCAGTGCGTGGGCGGCATCGAGGATCAGCTGAGTCGAGCGGTAGTTCTGCTCGAGCTTGACCACTGTCGCATCCGGGTAGTCGCCTTCGAAGTCGAGGATGTTGCGTATGTCGGCGCCCCGCCAGGAATAGATCGACTGGTCGTCATCGCCGACAACGCACAGGTTGTGGTGGCTCGCAGCCAGGGCCTTGACCCACAGGTACTGCGGTCGGTTGGTGTCCTGGTATTCGTCGACGTGCAGATAGCGCCACCTTCCCTGGTAGCGCTCCAGGACGGAGGGCGCGTCCTGGAAGAGCCGAACCGCCTCGAGCAGCAGATCGTCGAAGTCGAGCGCGGCGGCTGCCTTCAGGCGCGCCTGGTAACGCCGGTAGAGTCGGGCGATCTCCCGCTCCCGATGAGTGTGGGCGTTGGCCGCGACGAAGTCCGCATCGAGCATCTCGTTCTTCGCCCGCGATATGGCGCCCAGGATCGCGCTCGGCTTGTACTCGCCCGTGATAGGCAGGTCTTCCTCTCGCAGGATCTGCTTCATCAAGGCCCCCTGGTCGTCGGTGTCGTAGACGACGAAGTGGGGAGCGAGGCCGATTGCAACACCTTCACGGCGCAGCACCCGAGCGCAGAGGGCGTGAAAGGTGCCCATCGCCACCTCGCGGCCGGCTTCCTCTCCCACCAGCCCGACGATGCGGGCGCGCAACTCGGCTGCCGCCTTGTTGGTGAACGTGACGGCGAGGATCTGCCACGGCCGAATGCCCTTGACGCCGATCAGGTAGGCGACTCGATGAGCCAGCACGCGCGTCTTGCCGCTGCCCGCGCCGGCCAGAATTAGGACGGGGCCGTCGGTCGTTCGGACCGCCCGCTGCTGTTCGGGATTCAGGCGGGCCAAGATCCTCTCGGCCAGCGCCTCGGTCGCGGCCTGGCGTTCGGCCATGGCGACCGGCTCGGGCTCGAACGGCGACGGCTCCGGCGGCTCGATGCGCGGCCCGTCGAAGGCCTCCGGCGGAGCCTCGTCGGGGAGCGGCGGCTCTTCGCCCGTGAAGGCCGAGCCGGCCGACAGGCCCCCGGAAGGCGCCCGATCCATCGCGCCTCCGTCGGCGGCCCGCCCCATGGCAGGCGCGCCACTGCCGAGGCCCGACTCGCCGGAGTGCGTTTCCCACGCGCCGTCGACCGGCTCGGGAACCGCCCAACCGCGGCCGTGGTCGTTACGGGCCCCCGGCCCGTGGCGCGGATTTGGACTCATCCTGGAATTGTACGGGCGCCGAATCCCCGCCGGCTTGCGGGGCCCGACCGGCCCTACTAGGTCGGATTGGCCGGGATGTCCAGCTCGCTATCGGGCGGAACTGTGATCGGAGACACGTTGTTCCAGTTAGACAGGACGACTCGAACGGCCGCGGCGCCGGAGCTCGGGTCGCTCGTCGAGAACTCGAGCCGTTCCAGCTGGAAGCTGCCCTCGGTGATCCACAGGTCAACCTGGCCACTGCCAAGAGACTGGACGGCGAGCGAGCTCTGGAGCTTGGCGTTGAGCGCGCTCTGCGTCACGCCGACGCGGATGTGGTAGCACGTGCCGTACTGCTCCTGCTCGATCCCGACGAGGACGGGGCTCAAGCCCGGGTCGGCGGCTACGGCCAGTATCTGGGATACGACGAACGCCGGGCCGCTGGACAGGGCCGGATTCATCGGCAGCGACGAAGTGCTCTCCGTCGTGTACTTGGTGGCGCCGTAGGGGCGGTAGTAGGCGTACGGACCGATCACGTACAGCTCGCCCGAGAGCCCGGGCAGGCCGGGCAAGCCGCCGATCACGTAGGCGTTTTGGTTGGCGAAGTCGAGGTCCCCTTCGGCCGTGGTTCCATTGAGCGAGACGGGGATGGCCGTGAACAGCGGCGTAGGCGTGGGCGTGGGCGAGGTGGATGCGGACGGCGACGGGACCGGCGTGGGCGTTGGGGTTGGCGTGGGCGTTGGGGTTGGCGTGGGCGTTGGGGTGGGGGTCGGGGTGGGGGTAGGCGTCGGGGTGGGGGTCGGCGAGGCGCCGGCCTTCGCCGAGGACGACGGACGGGCGCTGACCGAGGCGGACGCGGTGGGAGACGCGCTTGGGGTGGGCGAAACCGCCGCGGTCGGAGAGACCTCGACAGTGGGCGTGGGCGTTGCCGCCTCGACGCCGAAGAGGAACTGCCCGCCGGCCTCGATCTGGAAGTGGACGGACTGCAGGGCGCTGAATGACGCTTCCGCGTTGGAGAGGATCTTGCGGGGGTCGGTCAAGGGCGCCGACGTGCAACCGGCCATGAGCGCCACGACGGCCAACATGCCGGCGGCGGTGCTAGCGATCGACTTCCGACGAGACACTTGATCCCTCCACACGAGATGCCGGTCCAGGATTCAACGGCCTGACGACCGCCGGCGCGGGGCGGCGCCGCGTCAGGCAGCAACTGGCAGTTTAGCCGGACCGGGCCGGACCCCGCCTGAAAGCCCCGCGAGGACGGCCAAGGTCGGGGGCAGGAGATCCCGCGTGCCCGTCGCACGGAAGGGCTCCCGCCGCCGTTGTCGCCACGCATAGAGCGGAACCCCGGGCGTGGCCCGGGGTTCCGAATTGCGGCTGGAAGAGCGCGTCGCCGGCGAAGCGAACCTATGGAGTGGCCTGAACCTGGCTCGCGGCCGGAGCCGAGATCGTGACTGGCTGGTCATAGGCGCTGACCGTCACGGTGAGATCGATATTGCCGATGGTCGAAGAAGCGCCCTTCAACTCGAACTGGGCGATCCGGTAGTTGGCTGTGTAGATCCACACGTCGATCGACGCGGAGTCGATCTTCATGGCCGGAGCGGCGCTCGCCTCTGCGGCGATCTCGCTGTTGATCAGATCGAGCGGGACCGTGACGCTGATGTGGTAGGCGTTCTGGCCGCCGATCTGCTCCACGCCGACAAGCTTCGTCGTGACACCGGCCTGGACCATCGCCGCTCGAAGCTGCGTCACTTCATCGGCCAGGCTGGTAGTGGCCGCAGCGCCCGCGGTTGGGACCGCGACGGGCAGACTGCTGGCCAGGGCGCCAAGACCGGAGGTCAAGGAGCCGAGATCCACCATGGTGTACATGGGCCCGAGCAGCGAAACCTTGTAGTAGAGGGTATTGCTGACCACGATGAGGTCGCCGGTCAGCGGTACGTTGCCCAGCATCTGCAGGGCCGGCACGTTGAGCGAGAGGTGGGCGGCCTCATTGGCCACGTCGACATCGCCCTCGATGGTCGTACCGTCGAGCTTGAGGTCGCCGCTGAGGGCGCCTCCAGCGCTGCCTGCCGCGCTCGAGAGGGCCGAAGCGTTGATGGTGCCGCTGAGAGTCAGCTTGATGTGGAACGACTTGATGGCCGATCCATTGCTGATGACCTGAGTAATGATCGAGCTCGGATCGTTCGCGTTGACGGTGGCGGCGACCGAGGCACCGGCGGGGCCGGTGGTGATGCCCGCAGGACCGCTGGTTCCGCCAGCTCCGGGTGTGGCGACGCTGCTGCTGCAGGCGCTCGCAAAGACGACCACGAGCCCGGCAAGTACGGCAAGTGCCGGTCTGGGTAGACGAATCAAGGTGGAAACCTCCTCTGGGGTTTGGTCCAAGTATCAGAGTCTGCCGCTGCAGGCTCACATGTCAAACTTTTCTCGACAACCGTGTGCTTGTCTCACCCTGCAAGCAAAGAAGCCCCGGGCGAGCCGCCCGGGGCTTCTTTGAGGTTTCGCTGCGGGAACTAGAAGTCCATGTCTCCGCCACCACCGCCGTGGTTGTGGCCGCCGGCAGCGTCCTTCTTCTCGGGAATGTCGGTGATCAGGGTCTCGGTCGTCAGCACCATCTTGGCAATCGACGCCGCGTTCTCGAGAGCGGAGCGGGTCACCTTGGCGGCGTCCACGATCCCCTTCTCGAACATGTCGCCGAACTCGCCCTTGAGAGCATCGTAACCGAAGCTCGGCTTCATCGCGCGAACCTGGTCGACGATGACCTCGCCGTGCGCGCCGGCGTTGTCGGCGATCTGACGGATCGGGTACTCGAGAGCGCGCCGCACGATGTCCACGCCGACCTGGGCGTCGGCCTCGCCGAGCTTGAGCTTCTCGAGCACGGCCTGAGCGTGCAGGAGGGTCGCGCCACCGCCTGCGACCATGCCCTCCTCGATGCCGGCCCGCACGGTGGACAGGGCGTCCTCGATGCGGTGCTTCTTCTCCTTGAGCTCGACCTCGGTGGCCGCACCGACTTTGATGACGGCGACGCCGCCGGCGAGCTTGGCGAGTCGCTCCTGGAGCTTCTCCTTGTCGTAGTCGGAGGTTGTCTCCTCGACCTGGGCCCGAATCTGGGCGATGCGGGCCTTGACCGCCTCGGGCGCGCCGGCCCCGTCGACGATCGTGGTGTCGTCCTTGGTGGCGACCACACGGCGGGCCTCGCCGAGGTCCTCGATCGTCACGGAGTCGAGCTTGCGGCCGATCTCCTCGCTGATGACAGTGCCGCCGGTCAGGACGGCGATGTCGCGGAGCATTTCCTTGCGCCGATCGCCGAAGCCCGGGGCCTTGGCGGCCAGGACCTGGACGGTGCCGCGGAGCTTGTTGACGACCAGCGTCGCCAGCGCCTCACCGTCGACGTCCTCGGCGATGATCAGGAGGGGGCGGCCGATCTGAACTGCCTTCTCGAGTGCCGGCAGCATGTCCGGTACGGCCGAGATCTTGCGGTCGGTGATCAGGATCTTGGGGTTGTCGAGAACGGTCTCCATCCGATCGGGGTTGGTCACGAAGTAGGCCGAGATGTACCCTCGGTCGAACTGCATGCCCTCGGTGTATTCCTTCTCGAGCCCGAGCGACTGGCCTTCCTCGACCGTGACGACGCCGTCCTTGCCGACCTTGTCCATGACCTCGGCGATGATGTCGCCGACTTCAGGATCGGCAGCGGAGATCGTGGCGATGGCGGCGATTTCCTCGCGCGAGTCGATCGGGCGGGACTGCTTCTTGATCTCGGCGACCACGGCCTCGACGGCCTTCTCGATGCCAACGCGAATCTGCATCGGGTTGGCGCCCGCGGTCACGTTTCGGATGCCCTCGTTGATCATCGCCTGGCCAAGAACCACGGCGGTTGTCGTTCCGTCGCCGGCAACGTCGTCGGTCTTTGTCGCGACTTCCTTCAAGAGCTGGGCGCCCATGTTCTCGAACGGGTCTTCCAGCTCGATGTCGCGGGCGATGGTGACGCCGTCGTTCGTGATCGTCGGGGAGCCGAACTTCTTGTCCAGGACGACATTTCGGCCCTTAGGGCCGATCGTAACCTTGACCGCTTCGGCAAGGCGGTCTACGCCGCGCTTGAGTGATCGACGAGCGGTCTCGTCGAATACGAGCTGCTTAGCCAAGTCTATCTATCCTCCGCATTGCTCCGGCAGCCCAGGTCATGCCCAGGGCCGAGTCGATGATCGGCGCCGTTCTTCCGGTCGCCCTTAGTCCTCGACGATCGCCAGGACATCCTTCTGGCTGACGATCAGAAGATCCTCACCGTCCACCTTGAACTCGGTGCCGGCGTACTTCGCGTACAGGACCCGATCGCCAACCTTGACGTCCATCGGTTCGCGCTTGCCGTCATCGAGCGTCTTGCCCGGTCCGGCAGCGAGGATGGTTCCCTCCTGCGGCTTCTCCTTGGCCGTATCCGGCAGGACGATGCCGCTCTTGGTGACATCTTCGCGAGGGGTCGGCTTGATGACGACGCGATCGCCAAGAGGCTTAAGCTTCTTGCTGGTCGCAGTGGCGGTTGCCAACGCGCAATTCCTCCTGAAGACGGCGGCCGAAGCTGCCGTCACAACTCCTGGATGTAGCCCGTTCGGCGCCGGCGCGGTCCGGCGCGAACGCTCTTGCCCGAAATCTCCGACCGGCTCAGGCTGCCAGGCCCGCGGGCCTGGTGCGCTGCGTTCTGGCGGACCAGAGGTCTGCCCCGCCGCGCCTCGGCGATGCCTTTCCGTCGATTAGCACTCTACCATCGAGAGTGCTAACAGCCTAGCGACGGCCATTCACGATGTCAAGCGGACGGGCCGCGCGGGCGCTTGCGCTGCGCAATGGTGCAGAATCAAGCCGAACCGACTGCCGCGACTCGCGGTCCCCAGGTCTTCGGACCCTGGACTGCGTGCTCCAGCGATCCTCGTCGACTGGACGGAGTGAAGATGGATCCTGAGTTACCCGACTACGTCCTTCGCAATCGTGCCGTCTGGGACGGATGGGCGGCCGGCTGGGTCGCCCCGGGCGAACGCAGCTGGGCTCTTGCCGAACCCGCTTGGGGCATCTGGGGCATCCCGGAGAGCCAGCTTGAGATGCTCGGCGACGTCAACGGTCTGGACGTCGTCGAGCTGGGCTGCGGCACCGCGTATGTCTCCGCTTGGCTCGCCCGATTGGGTGCCCGACCCGTCGCCATCGACAACTCGCCCAAGCAGCTCGAGACTGCCCGGCGCCTCCAGGCCCAACATGGGCTCGATTTCCCGCTCCTGTTCGGGAACGCCGAGTCGGTCCCCTACCCCGACGCGTCATTCGATTTCGCGATCTCCGAGTACGGCGCGGCCATCTGGGCCGACCCTTACCGCTGGATACCCGAAGCCAGCCGCCTCCTCCGCCCGGGCGGTCGTCTCACCTTCCTCGGCAACGCCTTCCTGTTCATCCTGTGTTGCCCCGACGAGGACGACAAGCCACCGACGGACCGCCTCCTGAGCGACCAGTTCGGCGCCTGTCGGTTTGACCGGCCGGGCGACAACTCCGTGGAGTTCCACCTGCCCCACGGTGAGATGATCCGGCTGCTGCGCGCCAGCGGCTTCGAGATCGAAGACCTGATCGAGATCGAGGCACCCGAGGGAGCCACGACCAGATACCCATGGGTCGACCCGGCTTGGGCCCGCCGCTGGCCGAGCGAGGAGGTCTGGAAGGCTCGCAAGAGGGCCTGAACCGCGGACCCGCTGCCGGGAAGCCGGAACGGGCCGGCAAACCGCCCGTTTCTCGGATGCATGCCCAGGGCGACGCGACAACGACGCTCAGGATGCTGTCGATTTCGAGCGCCTGCTACTCGCCCAGAACCAGCACGATATCGCCCAGGTGCGCCATGTGGTGAATCGACCTGTCCAGGAGCGCGGGCCGGTCGGTCAGCACGGCAGCAACCGGCGCCTCAGCCGGCAGACTTGAGATCAGCGCGTCGACCGCTTCGGCGGCCACAAGCACCTCCGCCAGCAGGCCGACGCCGGACCCGTCCGCGACCGAAGCGAGGAATCGCTCCAAGCCTGCGTTCACGAGGTCGGCCAGCTCGTCAGGCAGGTAGATCGGCTGGTGGCCCGGTCCCGTGGCCTGGGCGGCGCTCCATCGAGATGCCAGGAAACGGTCCCAGAACGCCAGGTGGCCCAGCGTCTGACCGATAGTCCAACTCCCTTCCCGGGACGGCGAGGTCGGACGGGCCAGGTCGGCCCGAGTCACCCGACCGACGACAGCCCGACGGCGCGCCCTGCTCGCCTCGTTGCGCTCGAGGTACGCGCGGTCGACCGGCCGGGTGAGCGCCGAGATAACTCGCTCGATGTGGTCGAGGTGTTCGTTTCGGTGGTGATGACGGTGTAGCAGATAGGCAGCGGGTGTGCCTTCCAGGGTTTCGACCGTGGCGTCCGGGGCGCTTGCGATCAGCGCATCGAGTCGAGCCGCCGCCTCGAGGGCAAGCGCCGGGATGTTCGCGGCATCGACGCCGGCCCAGTACGGGTGAAGCGATTCGTTCGCCAGGTGCTCGGCGGCGATGACCGAATCGTCCTCGGCTGACCACCGGCCGGCCAGCATCTCGGTCCAGCGTTCGGCCGGCCAGCATCTCGGTCCAGCGTTCGGCCTGCCAGCGATCCCAGAAGCCCATCTGGGCCAGCGCTGACGCGACGGTCCAGCCCTCGCCGAGGTCGACCGCGAGTTGGGCCGGAGTGAGCGTCGCCACGAGACGAGCGAGACGCTCGCGCGACTGGTCGTTGGCATCCTGGAAGCTGCGGTCCGTCATGGTGATCTCGTCTCGGGCGTGACCCGCGGCGCCCGGCCGTCCGGCGGCGCCTTGCATTCGGGAGGCTCATCGGGCACCACGGAGGTCTTCAGCTCGGGGAGCGGCTCCGGAAAGTGGCATCGTAGGCCGCCACCAGATCGACACCAACCGTATCCGGCGTCTCGGCGCGGCGCTGCGCGAGCCACTCGCCGGTGATCCGGGCCCACTCCGGTGAGTTGCGCCGGCCGGAGAACCCAGGCGCGCCGCCGCGCGGCACCCCGGGCGGGGCCAGGTACGGCGAGTCCGTCTCGATCAAGAGCCGTTCTCGTGGAACGAGCAGCGCCACTTCGCCCGACGCCTCCTCGCCTTGCCTGAAGACGAGACCGCTGAACGAAATGGCCAGGCCGAGGTCGAGGGCCGCCGCAGCGTAGTCAACCGGCCCTGAGAACGAGTGCAGGATCGCGGGCGGGCAGTCCCCGAACGCATCGCGGGCCGCCGCTCCCCCGAAGCCCGCGGCGCGGAGCTCGGCGATCAACGCGTCCTGGGCGTCACGTCCCCCGGTCGCCGAGCGGCAGTGGAGAATCGCCGGTTTGCCCATATCCAGAGCAAGACGCAGGTGGCGTCGGAGGTTGGCGAGCTGCGCCTCCGGCGGGGAATGCATGCGGTCGAAGTCGAGGCCGGTTTCGCCGATCGCCACGACGCGAGGGTCCGCCGCCAGCAGCACGATTGCCGCCCAATCCGCTTCGGTGGCCAGCGCAGCATCGTGGGGGTGGACGCCGACCGCAGCATCGATCCATCCCGACTCGGTGGCGAGTTGTACAGCCGCCGCCGAGGAGCCGGCATCCCAGCCGGGCACCAGCAGGCGCTCGACGCCCGCCTCGCAAGCCGCCGCGATCACCCCGGCGCCATCCCGCCCGAAGGCGTCGGCCTGGAGGTGCGCGTGGCTGTCGACGAGCCTCATCGGCGTGCCCGACGGCGCGAGCTCAGCCCGCCGCCAGAGTGGCGGTTTCAGTCTCGATGCGCGGGAAGAGCGGCTCGGCCGCCGTCAACCGTCCGGCGTCGCCGGCGTGAGCGCCCCATCGGAGCTCGTCGAGCACGGCGGGCCCGCCGTTGCCGTCCGCAGCGTAGGGGTATTCGTAGCCGAGCTGAGCCAGGGCCCGAGGCGACGCCGTCGGGATGAACGGCGCCGCCGCCAGCGCGATCAGCCGGCACGCTTCGACCAGGTCGCCCAACACCGCGTGCAGTCGGGCGCCCGCCTCAACCTCTCCCGCCTTCATCGACTTCGCCAGCGCCCACGGCTGCTCGGCATCCACGAGCCTGTTCGCGGCCCCGACGAACTCCCACAGCGCCGCCAGCGCATCGTGGAGCAGGCAGCTTTCCAGGTGTCCGCGATAGGTGGCGAGCGTCTCCGCCCATGCCCGAGCAATCCCGACCTCTGGTCCCGGAGCCGGTCGTTCACTGCCGAAATACCGGTTCACCATCGCAACTGACCGGTTCAGCAGGTTGCCAAAGTCGTTCGCCAGGTCGGCGTTGTAGCGGCGCACGAACGAGTCCCAGGAGACGTCGGTGTCACGGTCGAACGCGACCTCGCGCAACGCAACGTAGCGGGCTCCGTCCGGGCCGAGCGCCCGGACCACGTCCACCGGGTCGAGAAAGTTGCCGCGGCTCTTGCTCATCCGCTCGCCCTGGGCGAGCAGCCAGCCGTGGATCCAAACGTGGCGCGGCGCCTCCAGCCCGGCACTCCACAGCATGGCCGGCCAGTAGATCGTGTGGAAGCGGGCGATATCCTTGCCGATGACGTGGAGATCGGCCGGCCACCAGCGTGCAAAGGCCGCGGCGTCGTCCGGGAAGCCTGCGCCGGTGACGTAGTTGATCAGGGCGTCGTACCAGACGTAGATCGTCCCGGCGGCGGGATCCCACGTCCCATCGGGTCGCTGCGAGGAAGACCCATCCGGCATGATCGGGAACGGAATCCCCCAGGTCGCGCCGGCCCGACTGATCGAGAAGTCCTCGAGTCCCCCACGGATGAAGCCGAGCATCTCGTTGCGCCGGTAGTCGGGCTGGGCGAAATCGGGATGCTCCTCAAAGTAGCGCTCCAGGCGCTCCTGGTACGCGGAGAGGCGAAAGAACCAGTTGTGCTCCTTCAGCCACTGCAGCGCGACCGTGGGATGGTTGGGGCAGCGCGTGCCTTCGGTCGTCTCGGTCACGTCGGACGGGGCTTTGAAGCCTTCGGCCGGGCAATACCAGCCCTCGTACGTGCCCACGTATATATCGCCGTTGGCATGGGCGCGTCGAACCATCTCCTGAGCCGACCGAATGTGGTCGGGGTCGGTCGTTCGAATGAACCGATCCGGACTAATCAGCAGCGCGTCCTCGGCGCCTTGGAAGAGCGCGACGTTCTCGTCGACGAAGTCCCGCGGAGTCCTGCCAAGCTCGGCGGCGCGCTGGGCGATGTTGACCGAATGCTCGTCCGTGCCGGTCAGGAAGCGCGTGTCATCACCCTTCATCCGATGCCAGCGCGCGATCACGTCGGCCCCGACGACCTCGTAGAGGGTGTGCAGGCCGGGCTTGTTGTTCGCGTAGGCGATGGCGGTCGTGATGTAGTAGCGATCGGCTGGGCTCATGGCGCCCGATGGTATCAGGCGGTGCGGCCGACGGCCCGCCAAATGCCGCGGCGCGATGCGCCGCTCAGGGTCACGCGCCGCGCCCACGCCCGGCGCCGCGCCACGCGCCGCTCAGTGGCGGAAGTGCCGAACGCCGGTGACCATCATCGACGCGCCTGCCTTCTCCGCCGCCTCGATCGCCTCCGCGTCGCGCACCGAACCGCCCGGCTGGGCAAACGCCGTGACGCCCGCGTCGAGGCACACCTGGACCGCATCGGGGAACGGGTAGAACGCGTCCGAGCCACACGCGGCTCCCCGCACTGCATCCGGGCCGTGCAAGGTAATGGCCTTGGCCACGGCCTGGCGGGCGGCATCGACCCGGCTCGTCTGGCCCGATCCCAGGCCGATCTCCATCCCGTCCTTGACCAGCACGATCGCGTTCGAGACAACGCTGCGGCAGAGACGCCAGGCCAGGTCGAGGTCGCGCCTCTCTCCTGCCGACGGGGCTCGGGTCGTGGCCAGCTTCCAGGTCGACGGGTCGTCGGGCACGATGTCCGGTGCAGTGACAAGCACGCCGCCGCCGGCGACCCGGATGGAACCGAGCGGGTCGGGAGCTGGTGCCACTTCGCCGCTCCCCAGCACCGGATCCTCGAGCAGGCGCAGGTTCGTCTTGCGGGCGAGGATCACCAGCGCCTCCCGCGAGTACGACGGGGCCACGATCACTTCGAGGAAGATCGAGGCCAGACCTTCGGAGGTGGCGGCGTCGACCTCGCGGGTCAGGGCCACGACCCCGCCGAACGCTGAGACTGGGTCGCCGGCAAGAGCGGCCCGCCACGCTTCGGCGAGGGTCGGGCGCTCCGCCGCGCCACACGGGTTGGTGTGCTTGACCACGACGCAGGCCGGGCCACGCAGCCCGCGGGCGACGGTGTCCGCAGCGGAGGCGTCCAGGATGTTGTTGTAGCTGAGGGCCTTGCCCTGCAGGATGGCTCCGCCAAGGGCAAACGGCCCGGCCCACTTCCCCGTCCCAGGGCGGCGATAGCGGGCCGCCCTCTGGTGGGGGTTCTCGCCGTAGCGAAGCGTCTCGACCTTCTCCAGGCCAACGACCAGCGTCGGCGGGTACGGATCGGCGAAACCCGGCATTCCCGGCTCGTCCGGCAGGTCGACACCGGCGGCGGCCATCCGGCCGGGGAGCTCGGCGGCTATTCGGGCGTCGTAGGCGGCGGTGTGCCAGAAGGCCTCCACTGCGAGGGCCGCGCGCAGCCCGTCCCCCACCCGACCTTTCACTTCCAGCTCGGCCAGGACCGCAGCGTACCGGGCCGGCGAAGTGACGATGGCCACCGAGGCGTGGTTCTTCGCCGCCGCCCGAACCATCGACGGGCCGCCGATGTCGATCTCCTCGACCAGGGCGTCGAACGAGGTGCCGGGCTTTTCGGCCGCGGCCGCGAACGGATAGAGGTTGACAACTACAAGGTCGAATGGGTCGATGGCGGCTGCTGCGAGTTGCTCCCGATGAGAGGCCAGGCGCCGATCGGCCAGGATGCCGCCGTGGACCCGCGGGTGGAGCGTCTTGACCCGACCGTCGAGCATCTCCGGGAAGCCCGTAACCGCCGCCACGTCCGTGACCGGCAGCCCCGCCGCACGCAAAGCACGCGCCGTGCCCCCGGTCGAAACCAGCTCGAAGCCGAGGCGAACCAGCCCCGCACCGAACACAGCCAGTCCGGTCTTGTCGGAGGCAGACAGCAGGGCCCGCTTCGGCACCGGCATCGTCTGAGCCGCACGGGCGGCGTCGATCCGCACCGTTCGACCGTCGGGCTCGATCGTGAACGCGCCGGCCAGGGCCAGGCCGACCGCCCTCGGCAGCAGCCGATGCTCGACCGCATGGATCCGCTCGAACAGCTCTTCCTCAGTGTCGCCGGTCAAGACCGGAACCGAATCCTGCAGGATGATCGGGCCGCCGTCGAGCGAGGCATCGACGAAATGGACGGTTACGCCCGTGACCTTCACGCCCGCCGTCAGCGCGTCGCGGACTGCTTGAGCGCCCGGGAACGACGGCAGGAGCGACGGGTGGAGATTGATCATCCGGCCCGTGAACTCGGCCAGCATCGCCGGGCCGACGATCCGCATGTAGCCCGCCAGGACCACCAGCTCCGCGTCGACGGCGGCCACCGTCGCAGCCAGGATACGGTCTTCCTCGGCCCGAGCTGAATCGTCGCCCCGCCGCGCCGCCGGCACCAGCGCCGTCTCGATCCCCTGGTCCGCGGCCCAATCCAGCGCGGCGCAGGGGCGGTCGGCGAACACCAGGGTTATCTCGGCATCGAGCGCTCCGCGAGCTGCGGCCCCGTGCAAGGCACGCAGATTGCTGCCCGTTCCCGAGACGCCGACCGCGATCCTGTGTGCCACGCCGTTCCTCCTCCCTTCCGGCCGGTCGCGCCCGCTCCGGCGCCGCCTGCACGGCCGAGTTCCCGTCAGGACTCCGTGTAACGCTCCCCCGGCGCGTCGGCAGCCACCACCTCGCCGACCTGCCAGGCGGTCAGACCATCCGCTGCCAGGGCTGCAATCGCCCCCTCGACCGCTGCGGCCGGAACGACGCAAACCATCCCCAGGCCGCCGTTGAAGGTCGATCGGAGCTCGGCGTCCGAGAGCCCGCCAAGCGCGCCCATCAGCCGCATGACCGACGGCATCGGCCAGTTCTCGGGATGAACACGAGCACCGAGACCATCCGGCAAGACGCGCGGCACGTTGCCGGGCAGTCCACCGCCGGTGATGTGCGCCACGCCGTTGAGCGCCGCCCCGGCCTCGTCCAGCCGCTTCCGCAGTCGCAGGATCGACTTGGCATAGATCCGCGTCGGCGTAAGCAGCACTTCGCCAAGGCTCAGCGGCACCGTCTCGGACTCGGGCACCGTGGCCGGGCCGAGGAGCCGACCCAGCAGCTCAACGTAGCCCTCGCCCAGCGAGATTTCCGTTTCGGCGAGGATCCGCCGCACCAGCGAGAAGCCGTTGCTGTGCAGACCCGACGAAGCGATTCCGAGGAGCACATCGCCCTTCCGGACCGCCGTCACGTCGATCAGGCGATCGCGCTCCACGACACCGACGCAGAAGCCGGCCATGTCGAAATCGTCGGGTCCCATCATTCCCGGGTGCTCGGCCGTCTCGCCGCCGACCAACGAGCAGCCGGCCAGGCGGCACCCGTCCGCGATGGAGCCCACGATCGACGCCACCCGCTCCGGAATGACCCGGCCGGCCGCGATGTAATCCAGGAAGAAGAGCGGTTCCGCTCCGGCGCAGACGAGGTCGTCGGCGCACATCGCCACTAGGTCGTGGCCGACGGCGTCGTACCGGCCGAGCGCCATCGCGATCGCTGTCTTGGTGCCTACGCCGTCCGTGGAACTGACCAGGACCGGCTCGCGCATTCCGGCCGGCAGAGCCATCGCGGAAGCGAAACCGCCCAGGCGGCCGATGACCTCAGGCCGCCGAGTTGCCTCGACCGAGGCTCGCATCAGCTCCACGGCCCGCTCGCCGGCATCGATGTCCACGCCGGCAAGCCGATATGCATCCCAGGCGCCGCCACGCTTGGCGCGCCGGTTCTGGCCGCCGGAGCTTTTGCCTGCCGCGGCCCCACTCGCGTCACTCATGCGGATGGCTCATAGCGATAGCCCCGGCCTCGCCCCGCGACACGGGCTCGCCCTCGGCGTCCTCGAGCACGAACTTGTGGCGGGCTGTGTCGTACGGGACCGGCACCGGATATCGACCGTCGAAACAGGCGAAGCAGAAGCGGTCGTAGGGGAGATCGAGCGCCTGCAGGACTCCACCGATCGAAAGGTAGCTGAGCGAGTCCGCGCCCACGAACTCCCGGATCTCCTCCACCGAATGTGTGGACGCGATGAGCTCGGTCTCGATCTGGGTGTCGATGCCGTAGAAGCACGGATGGTGGATCGGCGGCGAGCTGACGCGGAGATGGACCTCGCGGGCTCCGGCCTTCCGAAGCAAGGCCACGATCTGGCGCGTGGTCGTTCCTCGCACGATCGAATCGTCGACGACGGCGAGCCGCCGGCCGGCAACGACCTCGCGGAGCGGGCTCAGTTTGACGGTGACGCCGCGCTGGCGCATCGCCTGAGACGGCTGGATGAAGGTCCGGCCAGAGTAGCGGTTTCGGACCATGCCCTCTCGGTACGGCAGCCCCGAGCCCTCGGCGAACCCGGCTGCCGCGGCCGCGCCGGTGTCTGGGACGGGCATCACCAGGTCGGCCTCGACGGGTGCTTCCGCCGCCAGAGCCACGCCCATTCGGCGCCGCGACTCGTACAGGTTGCGGCCGAGCATGTACGAATCCGGCCGACCGAAGTAGATCAGCTCGAAGACGCACAGCTGCTCATGACCCTCGGCGAAGCGGACCGAGACGGGCTCCGCCCCGACCTCGAGGATGACGATCTCGCCCGGCTCGACGTCCCGAACGACCGACCCGCCGGCGACTTCAATGGCGGCCGATTCGGAGCTGATCAGCCAGCCGCCCGAGTGCCTGCCCTCCGGGTCGCCGGCCGCGGGCTCGATCCGACCGAGGACGAGCGGCCGGAAGCCGTGCGGATCGCGCACCCCGATGACTCGCTTCTCGTCGAGAATTGCGAGCGAGTAGGCGCCCTGGACGGTCGGCAGGACGCGTTTCAGCGCCTCGACCGTGTCCCCCGACGGGTCGTCCGCCAGCAGAGCTGTGAGGAGCTCCGTGTCCGTGGTTGCGGGCAGGCGCGACTTGCCGCCTTCCAGTCTGGCCAGAAGCTCGCGCGTGTTCACCAGGTTGCCGTTGTGGCCGATCGCTATCGAACCGCCGCGGCCCATCCGAAATGTCGGCTGGGCGTTCTCCCAGATCGTGGAGCCGGTCGTGGAGTAGCGGCAGTGGGAAATGGCGAGCGACCCACGCAAGCTTGGCAGGCGCCGCTCGTCCAGGACCTGCGCGATCAGGCCAAGGTCCTTGTAGAGCATGAGTTGCTCGCCATCGCTGACCGCAATGCCTGCCGACTCCTGGCCTCGGTGCTGGAGCGAGAAGACGCCGAGGGCAGCCATCGCCGCAGCGTCCATGCCCGGTGTCACCGCGCCGAAGATGCCGCACATCGCTAGACCCCCCGGCCGGAGGCGGCGGTCTCAGCCCTATCCAACCCTTCGTCCGGCGGGGGCTCCACGCCAAGAGCCCGCGCCAGGCCGTGGTCCCAGGCGTGGCGGAGGTCGATCAGCGAAACGTCCAGCGGGTCGGCCACACCCGAGCCTCTCTCTTCGGCCGCGCCCGTGGCGCCCTGGCCGGTAAGCTCGATCCGCAGCCGATCCCCACCGACTGTGCCCAGGGTCGCCGCAGGCAGCCCGAACTGTCGGGCCAAAAGCTCGATGGCCGGGGCGTGGCGCGGGTGGCAGGACAGCACGAGTCTGGACGGGCTCTCGCCGAACAGCTCGATGGCAGGCGAGCCAAGGACGCCGAGCCGGAGCTTTGCGCCGAGACCGCTCCACATGCAGCACTCCGCCACGGCAACGGCTAGGCCGCCTCCCGAGACGTCCTGGACCGACGCCACCACGCCGCGGCCTATGGCCTCGCGGATAAACGATTGCAGTGCAGCTTCTCGGTCGAGGTCGATCCCAGGGGGCGCGTCCTCCGCGGACGAACCGGCCAAAGACGCGTAGGCGGAACCGGCCACGCCCGGCGTGCTCTCCCCAACGAGGAGGACGCTGTCGCCCTCGGTCGTGAAAGGCGGCCGTACCAGCAGCGATATGTCGTCCAGCAGGCCGACCACGCCGATCTCCGGAGTCGGCGAGATCGCGCCACCCGGGTACTCGTTGTAGAGCGAGACGTTGCCGCCGGTGACGGGAATGCCCAGGGCACGGCAGGCCTCGCCCATACCCCGGACCGCCTCCTGCAGCTGCCAGAACGCCTCGGGGCGCTCCGGGTTGCCATAGTTGAGGCAGTTGGTGATGCCGAGCGGGCGGGCCCCGGTGATGCTGACGTTGCGCGTGGCCTCGGCGACGGAAAGCTGCGCGCCAAGACGCGGATCGATGGCGCTGACGGCCTGATTGCCGTCCGTGGTAGCCACGAGCGCCTTCCGGGTGCCCTTGACCCGCAGCACCGCTGCGCCGTGGCCCGGCCACTCTACGGTGTTGCTCTGGACGCAGGCGTCGTACTGCTCGTAGACCCAGCGGCGGCTCGAAAGGTTCGGGCTGCCGAGAAGTGCGGCGAGGACCGCGGCCGGGTCCATGCCGCGCTGAGGAAGCCCATCCTGGGCCGTCAGCGGGATGCCGGGCGCAGGCGCCTGCCGGCGGCGGGCCGGTGGTGTGGCCAGCCGGTAGTGGACGATGGCGTCGCTGGTCAGGGCCTTCGCCGGAACACGGGCGATCTCCTTCGCGCCTGAGTTCGGCTCGCCGTCGGGGCCTATGCCGCCCTCGACGATGACGATGTCACCGTCCGCCGTGACCCGCCCGACGAGGGCAATCGGGATCCCCCAGCGCTCGCAGACCTCACGCAGCGACGGGTAGTTCTCCGGCCGGCAGGTGGCGAGCATCCGCTCCTGTGACTCCGAGATCATGACTTCCCAGGGCGCCATTCCGCGCTCGCGCCGCGGGATCGCGTCCAGGTCGAGGAGGATGCCCGTGCCGGCCTTGTCGGCCGATTCGGACGCCGCGCAGCTGATGCCGCCCGCGCCCAGGTCCTGGATGCCCTCGACGAGCCGGCGGTCGATCAGCTCGAGGCTGGCTTCGATCAGCAGCTTCTCCGCGAATGGGTCGCCGACCTGGACGGTCGGCCGCTTGTTCGGATCGTCGTCCTGGAATGTCGCCGAGGCCAGGACACTCGCCCCGCCGATGCCGTCGCGGCCGGTCGTGGATCCGAACAGCACCACGTAGTTACCCGGCCCGGGCGCCTCGGCCAGGATCAGCATCCGCTCCTCGAGCAGGCCGATGGCCATCACGTTGACGAGCGGGTTGCCCTGGTAAGAGGGATCGAAGACGAGCTCGCCGCCGACGGTCGGGACTCCGACGCAGTTGCCGTAGCCGCCTACGCCCCGGACCACGCCATCGACCAGATGACGAGTGCGCGGGTCCGACGGATCGCCGAAGCGCAGAGCGTCGAGCACGGCGATCGGGCGGGCGCCCATGGTGAAGATGTCGCGCAGGATGCCGCCCACGCCGGTTGCCGCGCCCTGGTAAGGCTCGACCGCGGACGGATGGTTGTGGCTCTCGATCTTGAAGGCTACGGCCAGCCCATCGCCGATACGGACGACGCCGGCGTTGTCGCCGACTCCGGCCATCATCCCGTTACCGCGAGTCGGCAGCGTCTTCAGGAGGGGCTTCGAGCTCTTGTACGAGCAATGCTCGCTCCACATCACGCTGAACATCGCCAGCTCGGTGTGGTTGGGGTCGCGGCCGAGCTTGCCTCGGATCGCGTCGAGCTCACCGTCGGTGACGCCCAGCCGGCGATGAAGCGGCTGGGACCCGGGCTGTACCGCCGGCCCCTCGGCCGGATCGGGCGACACCGCCGTCACGTCGCTCATTGTCCCCCCCTGGCGTTCGCGGCCGCATTCTTGGTCGCTTCCGGAGCCGGTCGCCCGGCCGCTTCCCATTCATTCGCGCTCTCGACCAGCGAACGGATCAGCTGCATCCCATCGTCGGTGCCGAGGATGCGTTCCGACATCCGCTCGGGGTGCGGCATCAGGCCGGCCACGTTGCCGGCGGCGTTGCAGACACCGGCGATGGCTCGCAGCGAGCCGTTGGGATTCGCAGGTTCGTCGGGATCGAACGCAGGGGTTCCGTCGTCGCGAACGTAGCGGAAGAGGACCTGGCCGTCCCTCTCCAGCTCATCCAGCGTCGCCTCGTCGGCGTAGTAGCAGCCCTCACCGTGGGCGATTGGGATGTGGATTGGGGCGCCGTTTGCCGCGCGGGTGAAGGGCGAGTCGAGCCGCTCCGGCTTGATGGCCACGATCCTGCAGGCGAAGCGGAGGGACCGGTTTCGCAGCAGTGCACCGGGGACGAGCCCGGACTCGGCCAGGACCTGGAAGCCGTTGCAAATGCCCAGGACGTGCCCGCCTGCCGCCGCGAACTCCGTCACGCCGCGCATGACCGGCGAGAATCGCGCGATCACACCGGCCCGGATGTAGTCCCCGTAGGCGAAGCCGCCCGGCAGGATTACGGCCGACACAGCACCCAGGTCCGGCGACTCGTGCCAGAGCGTGACCGGCTCGACACCGGCAACCGCCAGGGCGTTAAGCGCGTCGACGTCGGAGTTCGACCCCGGGAAGGTGACGACCCCGACTCTCACTGGCCGGGCGCCTCGGCCGAGACCGCCGACGAGGTCCCCTCCAGGAACTCGATCTCGTAGGTCTCGATGAGCGGGTTGCTCAGCAGCTCTCGGGCGAGGCCGTCGACGACGACCCGGGCCTCGGCTTCGGAGCCGGCCCTGACCGTGAGCTCGGCCCGGCGCCCGACGCGGACGTTCGATACGGAGGTGACGTTGAGATGCGGCAGGCTCAGCTCCACGGCTCGACCCTGCGGATCGAGGATGCCGGGCTTGGGCAGGACGTTGACGGCAAACCGGAAGTCACTCATCAGGCGACTACGTCCTCCTTCAGGTAGTGCTCGAAGCCCGAGCCGGTGATTCTCTCGAACGCTTCCATGTACCGCCGGCGGGTCCCGGCGACGATGTCGGGCGGCAACTCCGGGCCCGGGTAGGTCTTCGGCCACGGCTGGGCTTCAAGCCAGTCGCGGACGAACTGCTTGTCGAAGCTCGCCTGGGCTCGCCCCGGCTCGTAGTCCGAGGCGTCCCAGAACCGGCTGGAGTCGGGCGTCAAGATCTCGTCGATCAGGATCAGCTCGCCCGTGTCGACGGCGGTGCCGAGCTCGAACTTCGTGTCCGCCAGCAGGATGCCGGCCTTTTCGGCTACCTCCGAGCCCCGGCGGTAGAGCCGCAGCGCGACGTCCCGGACCTTCTCCGAGAGCTCGGCGCCGACGAGATCTACCATTGCGTCGAAACCGATGTTCTCGTCATGACCCACTTCAGCCTTCGTCGAGGGCGTGAAGATCGGCTCCGACAGGCGGTCGGACTCGCGCAGGCCATCGGGCAGCTGGACGCCGCAGATCGAGCCCGTCCGCCGGTAGTCCTGCCAGCCCGACCCGGCCACGTAGCCGCGGACGATGACCTCGACCGGCAACACTTTCGCCCGGCGGCAGAGCATCATCCGGCCCCGCAGCTCACGGCGTCCGGCCTCGTCCGTGAAGCCCGCCGGCAGCTCGGCCGGGTCCGTGCCCATCAGATGATTCGGGATTACGTCGGCGGTCCGGCCGAACCAGAATCTCGACAGGCCGGTGAGGACACGGCCCTTGTCGGGGATCGGCGTCGGGAGGACCACGTCGAACGCGGAAAGGCGGTCGCTCGCGACGAGAAGCAGGCGATCGCCAACTTCGAAGAGATCGCGGACCTTGCCTGAGCGGACGAAGCCACCCGCGGCGCCGAACGTCGGGCCCGCGGCTCGCGGATCGCCGGGGTTCGTGGTCTCAGCGGGCGGCATCGGCGGCCTCCTTTTGAGCCGGAACGAGCTGATCCAGTCGGGCGATGGCCGTGGCCACGTTCCGAAGGAAGTGGCTTTCGTCGAAGCAGGCGGCGAGGGCCTCGTCGGAGAGCCGGGCGGCTACGTCGGGGTCGGCGGCGAGCAGCTCCCGCAGCTGGCGACGCTCGTCGGCAGCCCGCAACGCATTGCGCTGGACAACGTCGTAAGCCTCTTCCCGGGACAACCCCGCCTCCTCGACCAGGGCCAGCAGGACGCGGCCGCTGCAGTGCAGGCCGAGCCCGCGCTCGATGTTCTCGCGCATCCGCTCCGGCCGGACGACCAGCCGCTCGACGAGGCCGCGCGTCTTGACGAGCATGTAGTCGAGAAGGATCGTGACGTCGGGAAGCAGAACCCGCTCGGCGGACGAGTGGCTGATGTCGCGTTCGTGCCAGAGCGGCTGATTCTCCAGCGCGGCGGCGGCATAGCCACGCAGCAGGCGGGCCATCCCGGCGATCCGCTCGCAGAGAATCGGGTTTCGCTTGTGGGGCATGGCCGAGCTGCCCTTCTGCCCGGCCCTGAAAGGCTCCATCAGCTCGCCGATCTCGGTGTGCTGGAGGTTTCGCACCTCCGTGGCGATGCGCTCCAGGCTGCCACCTGTTATGGCGATCGCTGCGACGAGCGCGGCGTGGCGGTCGCGCTGGACGATCTGGGTGGAGATCGGGTCGCGGTGCAGGCCCAGGTCGGCCAGCACCTCCTCCTCCAGATCGGGGTCAAGGTGGCTGTAGGTTCCCACCGGGCCGGAGATCTTGCCGGTGGCAGCATCGTCGACTGCGGCGGCGAGGCGCCTCCGATCGCGCGCAATCTCGAAGGCCCAGCCCGCGATCTTGAGGCCCATTGTCGTTGGCTCCGCGTGGACCGAATGGGTCCGGCCCATCATCACGGTTGTGGCTTCGGCCCGGGCACGCGCCACCAGGGCCCCGATGAGCGCGTCCATGTCCTCGATAAGCCGGGCCCCGGCGGCCTGAAGCTGCAGACCGAGCGCCGTATCGACGACGTCGCTGCTGGTCAGGCCGAGGTGAAGGTAGCGGCCCTCCTCCCCCACCGACTCGGCAACCTGGCTGACGAAGGCAATGACGTCGTGGTCCGTCGTCTTCTCGATCTCGGCGACGCGGTCGACGTCGACCCTGGCACGGGATTCGATCGCCCGGAATGCCTCAGCCGGCACCATGCCCCGCGAAACCTCGGCCCGGGCCACGGCGATCTCGACCCGGAGCATCCACTCGAAGCGGGCACGATCGGTCCAGATTGCGCCCATTTCGGGCAGCGTATATCGCGGGATCACGAGGCCTCACCCCGCGTCCAGGCGGTTTCTGACACCGGATCGGGCGATGCCGTGTTTCGTGGAGCGGACGGCGGAAGCACCGCGGCGATGTCGTGGCGGCGCTGCATTCCGTCCCAGGCGATATCGTCTGCGGCACGCTCGGCGTTCGCCCGAGCTGCCAGGATCGAGCTGCCCAGCCCCACCACGGACAGGACACGGCCGCCATTGGTGCGGAACCGGCCGTCCGGCCCCCGTGCCGTGCCGGCATGGAAGACCGTGGCGCCGGTCGCGGCGGCTTCGGCCAGCCCCGTGATCGTGTCTCCCTTCCGCGGCGTATCGGGGTAGTTGGCCGCGGCAAGCACCACGGCCACCGCCGCGTCGCCGGTTGTCGGCAGCAACCGCTCATGCAACCCGAGCGCCCCGGCCGCAGCGGCCAGGTCGCCCTGGGCAGCGCCGTACAGCAGCGGCCCGAGCGGCACGGCCAGGCGCGGCAGGAGGGCCTGCGTCTCGGGATCACCGAATCGAGCGTTGCACTCGAGCAGCACCGGCCCCTCCGGCGTGAGCATGAGGCCGGCGTAGAGGGCGCCGCGGAAGGCGTTTCCCCGGCGGGCCAGCTCGGCGAGGATCGGGACGTGAATCACGTCCAGGAGAGTGGCGCACAGACTCTCCGGCAGGTCCGGGAGCGGGCTGTAGGCGCCCATTCCGCCGGTATTCGGGCCGGCGTCGCCGTCGAGAAGGCGCTTGTGATCGCGCGCCGGTGGCAGGGCAATGGCGGCATGGTCGTCGCACAGGGCTATCAGGCTGGCCTCGACGCCCACGAGCCGCTCCTCAACCACCACGAACGGTCGGGACGGCCCGGCGGTCGGGAGCGGTGACCCGGCCGCCAGGGCCGCCAGAGCGGCCTCGGCCGCGGCGTAGTCGTCGCAGACAGTCACGCCCTTGCCGGACATCAGGCCGTCCGCCTTGATGACGACACCGCACGACCCTGGAGCCTGCGCCAGCTCCCGGGCGAAGGCCAGTGCCGGGTCGAGGGCCGCAAACGCCCCTCCTCTGGCGATCCGGACTCCGGCCGCCTCCGCCACGGAGCGGCAGTAGGCCTTGCTCGACTCGATCTGCGCGGCGGCCCGGATGGGCCCGAAGGTCGGCACGCCCGCATCGATGAGCGCGTCCGCCACGCCCGCGGCCAGGGGCGCCTCCGGGCCGATGACGACCAGGTCGACGTCTTCGTTCGTGGCCAGTTCGACGACCGCAGCGGGGCCCAACGGCGAGATACCCGCGACGCAGCGGACCTTCGGCTCGTCGCCGATGGCGTCGCTGCCCGGCGCCGCGACCACGGTCTCGACCGAAGCCTCTCGAGCCAGGCTCCAGACCAGGGCATGCTCGCGGCCGCCCCCACCAAGGACCATGACGCGGCGTGGGCCGTCCACTCGAGGGCTCGGCGACCTGCGACGGCTCATCCGTCGGCTCCGACAGCCGGCACGGGAGTGGCCGGCCGGGGCCGCATCGGCCGGGCCTTCCGCTCAATTGTCTGGAGGCGCTCGGGCCCGACGGAGACGAAGCAAATCGGGGCGCCGGACAGTCGCTCGACCGCGTCCACGTAGCGCCTGGCGTTTTCGGGCAGCTCATTCATCAAGCGGCAATCGTGCAACGGCTCGGTCCAGCCTGGGAAACGCTCGTAGATCGGCTTCGCCCGCGCCAGAACGTCGGCATCCGACGGCCACCAGTCGACGCGCCCCCCGTCGACCTCGTAGGCCATGCAGATGAGGACCTCGTCCAGGCCCGACAGGATGTCGATCTTGTTGAGCATGATCGAACTTACGCTGTTAACGGCAACCGCATATCGGAGCGGCACGGCGTCGAACCAGCCGACCCTCCGTCTCCGTCCGGTCGTCGTCCCGTATTCCCGACCGCGGTCGGTGATGCCCTCGCCGACGGCGTCCGTCAGCTCGGTCGGAAACGGCCCGGCACCGACGCGTGTGGCGTATGCCTTCATCACTCCGAGGACCTCGTCGACCTGGAGCGGCCCAATGCCTCCGCCCGTGCACGCCCCACCGGCGATCGGGTTCGACGAGGTCACGAACGGGTAGCTGCCGTGGTCGAGGTCGAGCAGCGTGCCCTGCGCGCCTTCGAACAGGACATGCTCGCCTCGGGCGAGAGCCGCCTGGACGAGCATGGTCGTGTCGGCGAGATGTGGCTCCAACCGGCGACCCCATTGGGTTGCCTGGGCAACCAGCTCATCGAGGTCGAAAGCGTCGAGACGGTACTGGCGCTGAAGCGTCGCGTTCTTCTCGGGCAGGATCAGGGCGAGTTTGCGTCGGAGGGCCGGGCCGTCGAGCAGGTCCTCCATCCGGATGCCGATTCGCCAGGCTCGGTCGGCGTAGGCCGGCCCGATGCCCCGACGGGTGGTCCCGACGGCGGCCTCCGCCAGTCGGGCTTCCATGGCGCCATCGAGGGCGATGTGGTACGGCATGATCACGTGGGCGTGCTTGCTGACGCGAACCCGATCCACCTCGATGCCGCGGCTGGCGAGCATGTCGAGTTCCGCGATCAGCGTCGCCGGATTGACCACCACACCGTTGCCGATGATCGGCGCGATGTGCGGATAGAGCACGCCGGACGGGACGAGGTGGAGCTTGAAGACCTCCTCGCCCAGGACGATGGTGTGGCCGGCATTGTCGCCACCCTGGTAGCGGACGACGGCCGTCACGTGCTCGGCCAGGGCGTCTGTCGTCTTGCCCTTGCCTTCGTCGCCCCACTGGAGGCCGACTATCACGCTGGCGGGCATCTAATCTTCCCCCTCGCGCTCGCCCAGGCGATCATCCTCGAGGCAACCCGGGAAACAAAAAGGCCCCTCGGCCGGCTGGCTGGGGACCTGGGTAGACTGCCCCTCCGTTGGAGCTGCGGCTCCTATTGGAGCGAAGGTGGTGGTTCGTCTCACGGGGCGAACAGCACGCCTTCCTGGGGCAACGTGGCCTCCTTGGCGATGTTGTCTCTGGAGCCCTGTGGCGCTCCCGCCGCGGGCAGTCGGCAGTATAGCAGGCGCGAACGCCCCCGCCGGGGCCCGACGGCGAGTCGAAGCTGGCAGCTCGTCTGCCGCGATCCCCCGATTGGAAACCTACTAGTCGCCCGGCGGCGCCGTGCCCGTCGCGGCCGAGGTACCTACGAGGAGCGCTCGCACCGCCTCCGGGCCGCGAGCCCGCCACTCTACCCCGATGGCCGCCGTTGCCGTAGCACCGACCCGGCACGCCCCGGCAGCGAGTATCGCAAGAAGGGCGTCGAGCGTTCGAACCCCGTGGGCGGCCTTGACGCCGACGCTATTGCCGACCACGCGCCGCATCAGGGCGATCTCGCCCACCTCGGCGCCCCGCGGCGAGAAGCCCGTCCCGTTCTTGACGAACGCCGCGCGCGCCTCCACCGCCACGCGGCAGCCGGCCTCGACCTGTTCGCGGGTCAGATAGGCAGTCTCGAGGATCACCTTGACCGGCGCAGGAGCCACGGTGTAAATCAGACTGGACAGCTCGTCGCGAACGTAGCCCAGATCGCCGCCCCGTAGCGCGCCAATGTTGATCACGACGTCCAACTCGACCGCACCCTGGTCGACCGCAATAAGCGCTTCGCGCTCCTTGATCTGCGATGTGTGGGCGCCGTGCGGGAAGCCAATGACCGTGGTCGGCCCGACGTCGGTCCGGCGCAACCGGCTGACCACGAGCCCCAGGTCCGCCGGCCGGCAGCAGACCGTCGCCGTCTGCCATTCGATCGCAAGGTCGCAGCCGGCCTCGACGTCGGCCCTGGTCAGTTCGGGCCGCAACAACGAATGATCGATGACGCCCATGAGCGCCCGCTCATCGAGCGCGGACAGATCCAGCGGCGCTCGATTCGCGAGCCGTGTCTTCATGGATTGTTTCACTGGCGGCGCTCCTATGAACCGGAGGCGACGACGGCCAGGGCCTAACTTCCGCCGGCGTCGATGGCGACCACATTACATGCGCGGACAGCCAGGAGCAGTTGGCACGGACCCCCAGATGTGAAGCCGTCGTCCGCCGGACGGCTACCCCTTGTCAGTGGGATGGAGCGGCAAGACGGCGACGCCGTCCGAGTGCACCGACTCGAGGGTCGCGTCGTCTTCGGTCTCGACAGGTCCCATCGGCACTTTCCACTCATCCTCGGGACCGGGCTTCCCGGGCCCCACGTTCAAGCCGTGTATCGGCACCACGACGGCGCCCCTATCTGCCAGGAACACGCCGGCGTTGTCCTCGGCCACTCGTCTCTTGTTGCTCATAAGTGCCTCGATATTCCGTCGCCCGGAGCTACCAGGTGAGTGTCCACCGATCCGTGCTGCCGTCAAGTCGATCGCCGCCGGGGGGGCCGGGATATGATGACGCCGATGGCGGGCGACGGCCAGCTCGCACGTCCCGCGGCGAAGCGCTGAACTGCACCAGCACTGCGGGCGCCAACGAGATCGTCAGCACAATGGCTGGATCGTGTTGATCGCAGGCTGGTCAAGACCGGCGCTCAGACCATGGCGTCGGCGAGGACGACCCGCGAGGGGGCGCGAAGGCCGTCGCGACGTCCCCGCAGGTATCGCTCGGTGACATCCACGGCGAACAGAAAGGTGGTCGAACTGAAACCGGCCGACTTGAGTCTCGCGGCGAGCGCGTCGGGATCGAAGCGGGTTCGCCAGGGTTCCCCGATCGCCTCTACATGGGCGGCGGCAGAACCGGGAGAAAGCGGACGGGCTGTCGAGGCATCCGGGCGTGAGAATGTGAACACGAACTCGCTGCCTGCCGCAAGCGCGGCTGCCATGGCGAAGATCGCGTCCGCTGCGCCTTCGCTCAGGTAGATCAGCACTCCGAGGCAGGCGACAAACGTCGGCTTGGTCGTATCGAGGCCGGCCGCCTCGAGTACTGGGGCCAGGGCGTCAGCTTCCAGGTCGGCCGCGGCATAGCGCAAGTTGGGCGGCGGCCCAATCCCGGCGCGGTTCAAGCGTGCCCCCTTGTCGAGCTGGCTCGCGGCATGATCGACCTCGACTATGCGCAGGTCACTTGCCCAAGCCGGCTGCCGATACGCGAACGTGTCCAGGCCCGCGCCGAGGATCACGTACTGGCGCACGCCTCGTCGAACTGCGTCGGCCATGCGGTCCTCCGCATACCGGCTCCGCACCACAACGTCGCAGCGGATCGCGCGCGAGGCCGGGGTCCGGAATCGATCGGAGTGGTCGCGGATCGCCCGCTCCGCTCCCGGGTCGAGGAGACGCAAGGCAAGCCGGTCCTCGAATATCGGCGGTGGGTCGTCGAGGAGAACATGCACGGCCCGCAGCCTCGCCGCCCCGAGGGCAGTCCTGCAAGCGGTGCGATCAGAGGAGGGATCACCCTCTGGCGGGATCGGCTGCACGCGACTCTCGAGAGAGCCTAGGACCGCCCGAACAATGCCCTGACCCGCGGCGTCGCGAGATACCAGAGCGTGGCACCGGCGATGACGATCGTAATGATGTGGCGGAGGAATTCTAGCCGGCCGAGCTGGAGCACGGCCAGCACGATCACGATTACCTCGAGTACGACCCCGACCGTCCAGGCCCATGGGCGCAGCATCCAGGCGCCATAGGCGAGCACCAGCTCCGAGAGCCCAACCCCAAGCAGAACGAGTGCAATCAGCCGCTCGCCGCCGTGAATCCGCGGCAGCCAGGCGAGCCCCTCCGACGCATTCCACCAGGCGCCCGCCCCGAGGATGGCCAGCACGCCAAGGACTGCAGCGGCCACCGCCAGCACCGCAACGCCAGTCGGACGCTGCCGCATCTGCTCTACCTCGCGCTATTGAATTCGGGCCACCTGCGACGAGACCCCTTGCCCTCAAGTCTAGGACATACGACGGGCGTGGTCGTCCGGACCTACCTGAACGATGCCCTCGCCGCTCAATGCCCGGCCGACGCGATGACTCGCTGCGAGGAGGCAATCGTCGTTGATTCGGTAGTGTGGTCGTCGAACCCCTACCCGACGGTTACGCCGACTCCCCACCAAGGCATCTCTCACCCCACGCGCCACCTGGGTATCGAGGCCCGGCAATGGGCCAGCGGGTCATTGACCGAGACGACTTGCGCCCGACCGGCGAATTCGATCCGACTGGGAACCTACGACGTGGCCGCTTGCCGAGGTCCGGACGCCGAGACTAGGAGAACATCGTGACGCCGGCTGGCGCCCGATCCGCGGGGCGAACTCCAAAGAGCCCCGTGGAGGGTTGCGCCGGCTGTCAGCTCGTGGGAGCCGCAGCCTCCCGCCTCACCCGTGCCCCGGCGAGGGCCCAGTAGATGAGGCCTCCAACGACGACCCCAAGCAGCCAGCTGAAGTCGCTGCCCTCCAGGCCAGCCACTGCGTTCGAGAGGGGCCCGACGAACGACGGCACCGCGAAGGCGGCGTTGATCCACAGCAGGGACGCGATCATACCGAGCCCCTGGGCAATCAGGGCCGGCCAGTGGATCCCGCCATTTCGCCAGTACAGCCCACCCCGCGGAGCCGCAAGGGAGGCTGGATCGTACCGCCCGCGACGGAGCCAGTAATCGACGATGAGGATGCCGAACCAGGGGCCGAGCCAGACGACGATGTAAAGGAAGAACCCGGTGAGGTCGTGGTAGAAGTCGCCCTGGAAGAGCACCAGGCCCGTCACGATGGCCACGATCACCGTGTCGATGACTACCGCACCCCAGCGCTTGACGGGCACCCCGAGCGCCTGAAGGGTGACGCCGGACGAATACAGATCGATGGTGTTGATGGCAAATAGCTGCACGATCGCCAGGAGCAGGAATGGCAGTACAAACCAGTCGGGAAACGCCTGGGGGATTCCGAGTCCCTGGATGTCGAGCGTCTTGGTGGTAACCGTGGCCGCCAGGGCGCCGAGGATCTCGAGGAGGACCGACGGGATACCGGGGCCCAGGGTCGCCGCCCAGAAGGTCTGCCACTTCGGGGTGCTGGCGGGTAGATAGCGCGAGTAGTCGTTGCCGTTCTCAGTCCACCCGAGACCACCCACCGAGATGATGACGACGAGCGCGGTGGTCCAATCGCCCCAAGACGCCGTGGCGTCGAACGAAAGGCTGTGCAGGCCCTGAATGACCAGGACGGCCAGCACCGCGAACAGGACGATGAAGACGTAGGACAGGTAGCGCAGCACCTTGGTCAGCGTGGCGTGCCCGAACAACGGCACGACCAGCTGCACCGCAGCCGCCAGGATGACCACCGCGACCTTGCCCGTGTCCGGCAGGGCAGCGCCGTATCGGGAGAAGAGGAACAGCACGGTGGCCACTACGAGGAAGACGCCCTCGACCTCGAAGCCCACCTGGGTGATCCAGTTGAAGAGCGCCACGACCCGGTTGCCGTTACGCCCGAACGGCGCTCGACTCACCACGAACGCGGTCGTGCCCACCGCGGGCCCCTGCAGGCTGGCGAGCCCGAGAAAGGCGTAGAAGAGGTTCCCCACAACGATGGCGAGCAGGCACTGGCCGAAGGACAGGCCGAAGCTCGAGATCAGGAACCCGTAGAAGAAGAACTCCACGTTGAAGACAGCGCCGGCCCAGAGCCAGAACAGTCCCGCCGGCGTCATCTTCCGTTCGGCGTCGGGGATCAGGTCGATGCCCCGCTGCTCGACCTTGAAGGGGGCGTACTCTTGAACCCCCGCGGCCTCCCCGGCAAGGGCACCGTCGTCGATCGAGTTGCTGGTCATCGGCTTCGCCTCAACTGTCGGTAAGACTGGTCGCCAGGGATCGCCGGCCATACCCGCGTTCTGCCCACACGGGCGCTAAGCCACATTCGCCACGTCGGCAGTCATCAGGGTCGGCCATCCCGCCAAGCTCGCGGCCCATTCGGTCCTCGGCCGCGCCTCCCGAGCAGGACCGCGCGAGTGTACAGGACGAGCGTCCTCGCGTTGCGGCCGGAAGGCAAGCTCCCTGCCGCGAGACCATCCGCACGCATCCTGCCAGCACGGGAGTCGAAGCGATCGCCCCGATGGTCCGCTACCGAGAATGGCTGAGCCGAACCGCCAGGGTCTTGATTCGCGTACGTGACAGGGTCCGTGGCCCACCACTGCGCCACCGCCAGGATCGAAAGCGACGGCCCGTGGGGGCAAACTACCCCCGCGACCTTGCCCTTCTGCGTCGCCCTGGCGAATCAGTTCACGCGCGACCGAGGCTCAGCCCGGCTGCGCCACCCAGACCTCGGCGGCGTGCGTGTCCGGCAAGCCAGTGGTTCCGCCGACCAGAAGCCGAGGCGCACCGAGCACGCACGTCAGGCCCGCGCCCGAGAAGGAGGCCGCTTGCGGGACGTGAACCCAGGCTATTCCGTCAACCGACTGCCACACGACCGCTGAGCCGTTGCCCGCATCCGCCCGCCAGCCGGCCGCGACGAAACCAGAACCGTCCGATGCGACCGCGATCATGACCATCTCGAGCCCGTAGTTGTCCAGGCCGGCCCCCGAGGCTGAGACCCAGGTTGATCCGTCCGGCGAGTACCAGGCCGCGGCTCCCGTTTGATCGGCCCGTTCACCGACACCGACCGCACCATTGCCCGCCGCGACAACGGCGAGTATTCGTCCAGCAGCGAAGGCCGGGCTCGAGAGAGTCTGCCAGCTCGTGCCCCCATCCGTTGACCGCCAGACCGCGGCCGTCCCACTCCGCTCGTCGCCGACAATGCCTACGGCGATGAAAGTCGCCGTCCCGATCGCCGCGATGCCCGTGACTTCGCTCACCCCAGCCGGGATCTGGGCAGTGCCGCGGACCCAGGTGACGCCGTCCGAAGAATGCCAGAACGATGCCGTTCGTTGAGCGGTGGCCGACTCCTCGTACCCGCCAGCTACTAACCCATCGCTTGAGGCAGCTACCGACGTCAGCCATTCCGTGGCCCCGGCCCCCGGAGCGGGCAACGTCGTAAGCGTCCAGGTGGCCCCGTCGTCACTCCGCCACACGGCCGCGACCCCCCCGCTCTCGCCGACTGCCAGAACCGTCCCGTCGCCCTCCGTCACGGCGGCCGAGATGATGCTCGCGTCCGGCGCAGGCAGTGTCGCCACCCGTCGCCACGTGGACGCGTCGCCGGAGGCCCAGGCTGCCGCCTGCGAGGGCGGCTGATCGTGACCGAGGGCGAGGAAGCCCCCGTGGAACGCAACGATGGAGTCGATGTACGTGCCTACGGACGGATGGCACGGCGAACAGAAGACCGGCGCATCCGTCGGCGCTGCTTCGATGGCCGCCGGTTGTTCCACTCTGGCCGCGAGCCAGCGATCGCCCGTCTTGACAGGCGCGATCGGGGACGGGAACGTCGTCGTCTCCGTGGCACCGGATGGCGGCGTCGCCGCGCACGCAGCGAGCATCCAAACCGTCGCCAGCACGGCCAGCGAGCGAACAGGCCCTATCTGTCGCATCCGCCTCTGCCTCCGCTACGAACGGAATCTACCAACGAGGAGCGAGGATCGCTCCTAGGGGCGAGCGCACGCCCGGGCCGCGAGAGGAGGCCGTGGCTTCCGGGTCTAGGCGCACAAGATCACGACTATTCACCCGACTCCAAACTACGCCTGGCCGGGGAGGCCCGACCCCCGAGAGGAGGCCCGCGCGAGAGAGTGGCGTGAGGCAGCTGCCGAATGGATGTCGAGGAGCTTGCTTTCCGAACAGGTCGCTCGGTCAGCGGACGGCGTGGCGAAACGTCGAGGCTCCCGGCCTCAGTATCAGGCGGCGACTGTCTCTCGTAACGGTCCCGAACACGACACTCAGGTCATCGTGCTGGGGAGACGTGAGTGGGCCACCGGATGCCGTTTCCGATCGCGAAACAGCCGTTCGCGATCGGCTATGCCTTGGAGGTCGACTGCCCCAGGAATCGATCGGCCCATTCGACGACCGAGCCAGCCGACTCGACCGCGCCGGCTGCGAGGAGATCGTCGGTGGTGGCCAGCATGGAAACGATGCCGATCCCTCGAACGCCGGCGGCAGCGGCCATCCGCATGTCGTCGAGCGCGTCCCCGACGTAGAGGGCATCCTCGGGTTGAGCGACGCAGGCCAACTCCAGCGCCAGCTGCAGTGGCCGGGGATCGGGCTTGCCTGCCGCTGTGTCGTCGGCACAGACGCGCACCTTCATTAGTTCGTCGAGGCCGAGCCGTGTCAGCCCAGGCTCGATTTCGGCTCGATCGGCGCTGGTCACGAGCCCGAGCGTGTAGCCCACCGCGGCCAGTCGAGCAAGCGCGTCCTCGATTCCGGGAAACGGCCGCATCTGGTCGCTGTGGAACGTGGCCGCCCAGATCTCGTTGGCCTCCTGAATTCGGTCGTCGGGAATGCCGAGCGAGTGGTACATCAGTCGCCAGTTCGGGGAAAAGGTGCGTCGGAAGATCGACTGATCGAATGGCAGGCCGAAATGCCGGCAGATGGCCGCTTCGGTCTCGAGGATCGCCGGCATCGAGTCGACGATCGTCCCGTCCCAGTCGAAAAGAATGGTTTGCATGAAGGCGAGCTCCAGCCTACTCCGGCGTCAGCTCCAGGTAGTCCCCGGTTCGAAAGCCCATGGCCTCGTACAGTGGCCGCCCCTCCTCGCTGGTGCGGAGCCAGATGCGGCGCACGCCCGCGGCTCTCGCCTCCTCGACGAGTCGTTCCATGAGCGCCCCAGCCAGCCCCATCCGCCGAGCCTCCGGCCGGGTGTAGACATTGAGGATGTAGGCTTCGAGACCGCCCGGATTGACAGGCCCTGGCGGATGCGCGAACCACAGTAGTCCGGCGCTGGCGACGGGCCGGCCGTCGAGCTCGGCGATCCAGGAGATGAAGTCGCGCCCGAAGTGCTCATCCAGCCATCGCTCGTTCGCTTCTCGCACAGCTGCCGGATCGGTCGGTGACACGGCCTCCGCGCGGGGCCTACGGGCCGCCATATCTGCGAACATCGCCAGCCGAAACTCGACCAGAGTGGCCTGATCTGCGGCGGACGCCGGACGAATCAGAACGCGGCCGGTGTTGAACTGCGACTTCATGCCTCAATGATGCCCGATGAAGATCCGGGTCACCCGCTGCCCGGGCGCTCCTTCTGACCGATCATTCACGATCAAGCCCATGGTTTGTGCGCTCTCGGTCCTCCTCAGGAAGCAGGAGGCCCACGACTCAGCCACTCGAACTGACCGGTGTCAACGCCGGCGTCGTCAACGACTCGCGGAGCGGAAGCCGGGGCGAATGCTAGATGGCGGCCTGGTCGTGGCGGTCGGATAAGGCAAGCCGCCCGCAGACCACAGGCGGCTTGCAGGTTGCGGGGCGCTGTTCAGGCTAGGTCGTGGATCACTTGTTGGCCGTGGAAGAGGCCAGCCACCCAGTGACGAGCTTGTCACTGGGTGACAACGTCAC